>NZ_CAXMZT010000008.1:0-194879 GCF_964199965.1 Legionella sp. W05-934-2
CGTCGCACTTTAAAAGTGCCCACACAGTTTGTCTTTATTTTCTTAAGGAACTCGCCCAATCGGCGTAGGGTGCATTCTACGGATTTTTTACCCTTTGTCAAATGATTTTTTCAACTATTTTTATGAAATCCACTTTAATCATTGATAGACAATAAATGAGGAATTTATCGCCTTCGTTGTTTAATCCCACTGAACATTGACTATTTTTTTTGATAGGTTTTTAATTCAAACGGGTAGGGATTTTGTTCATCATTAGGAATATATTGGCAACTGACAACTTGCCATTGATTGGGATCAATGGCTGGGAAAAACGTGTCTGCATCGAAGGACGCATGGATATGGGTAAGATAGAGCCTATCTGCTTGGGCTATGAGTTGTTGATACAATGTGGCACCTCCAATGATCATCACTTCCTCATCTGTTTCACAACTTGACAATGCCTCGTCAATACTCACATAGACATCCACACCATTTAAGGCTGATTCTGTCCGGGATATAACGATATTTCTTCTTCCAGGCAAAGGTTTTCCGATTGATTGAAATGTCTTTCTCCCCATGACGATCGGTTTCCCCATTGTCATTTGTTTAAATCGTTTTAAATCATTGGGTAGGTGACATAAAAGTTGATTGCCTTTTCCAATGCCCATGTTCCGATCCACCGCAGCGATTAGACTAAGTTTCATGTCATACCTCCTTTCGACGAGCTTGAACAAGCTTCCAAGCATATTGGGTTGCATAAATTAAGCTATCGGGGCTAGCTTTTCCTGTGCCAGCCAAGGGAAGGGCAGTCCCATGATCCACCGAAGTACGAATGATTGGCAGGCCAAGTGTCACATTGGCTGTGTGATGGAACCCAGCATATTTGATTACAGGAAGGCCTTGATCATGGTACATGGTTAAGTAGACATCTGCGTTGGCATATTCAGGCGTGCAAAATAAAGTATCCGCTGGAATAGGACCTGACAAATGCAGGCCTTTTGCGGATAATTGTTGAATGACTGGCTCAATCACATCAATTTCTTCTCGCCCCAAGTAGCCATTTTCACCCGCATGGGGATTCAAACCGGATAAAACGATCATTGGCTTTTCAATACTAAATAATTCACGCATGGCTTTATCAATAATTTCAATCACATTCGTTAACAGCGATGGCGTAATCGCTTTTGCTACTTTCGCTAAGGGGAGGTGAGTGGTCACTAAAGCAACACGCATTGTCTCACATGCTAACATCATAACGACCTGTTCTGTGGAACATAAATTGGCCAAATATTCCGTGTGTCCTGTAAAATCTATCCCCGCCTCATTGATTATTGCTTTATGAACTGGCGCTGTGACCATTGCGCTCATTTGATCTTGCATACATAATGCAGCCGCTGTTTCAATCAACCGCAATACATAGCCACTGTTGGCTGGCTCTAAGACGCCTGGGGTGACTTTTGCAGAAACGGCTTGATGGTAGACATATAATTTCTTGGGATCCATTTCGTCGATGGATTCACCCTGATAAGGCATCAAATCGACGTTAATATTTAACTGTTGCTTTCGTGCATTTAACAAATCCATATCAGCCAACACCACAACCGGTAGATTGGCTGACATGAGGGACAAGCAGATATCGGGGCCAATCCCGGATGGTTCACCGGAGGTGACTACGATTGGGTTCATGCTAAAGACTTGTCCAAGATTTTCACATACGCTTGGGATTTTAAATTTTGTTGCCAATTCTGAACAGCGTCCATCATTTTGCGCTGATGCAAGAACTGACGCACCTGCTGTTTGCGCCAAGTCTCCGTATCATCGACATTTTTACGTTCCAGTACTTGGATAATGTGCCAGCCAAACCCTGTTTTTACGGGCTTACCTACCTCGTTAAGATTAAGTTTATTCATGGCTTCTTCAAAGGGTGGTACGGTTTCTCCAGGTGATATCCATCCTAAATCGCCCCCTTTACCACCCGACACAGTATCCGCCGAGTAGGCTTTTGCCAATCTTGCAAAATCTTGGCCTGATTTTAATCGTTGATAAAGGCTTATTGCTTTATTTTCAGCCTCAGTTTCTGTGATATCAGGCGTTTTTTTAATCAAAATATGACGAACATGCGTTTTTAATACGTTGTGATGTGGGTCATTCCCTTTTATTGATAAAAGTTTGATAAACTGGAGTCCATTACCCGCTCGAATAGGTCCAAGTATCTGGCCGACTCTCATCTTTGCGACATATTTTGCATAAAGTTCGGGTATTTCAGGCAAATGCCGTGTCCCTAAATCATTTTGTTCTAACAAAAAGTCATCCGCTTTTTGATTAGCAACAATCTTTGAGAAATCAGGATCTTTTAACAAAGCTTGTTGGATATTTTGCGCTAATTTTTCGGCTTTCGCTAATTGTTCACTACTAGGCTCATCATCTAAAGGAATGACCAAATTTTTTAAATGGTAGGCCTGATTGCTCATGTCTGCCGATTTGGAGGTTTTCAAATAGTCATTGACTTGCTCTTCGGAAATAGCCACATCTTTGGCAACAGCCTTTTGTTGCAAACGCATTAACGTTAACTCCGTTTTGATGCTATTGCGATACGCTTTCCAATCGATTCCTTTTTGTTCCATCATTTGGCGAAACTGGGAGAGTGTTGAATTATTTTTTTTAGCGATTTGCGTTATCGCTTGATTGACCTCTGTGCTATCGACTTCAATATTGTTCATTTTCGCCAGTTGCAATTGCAAATTGGTAAGAATCAGTTGCTGTAAAACTTGCTTTTCTAAAATCGACCGCTGTGGAATTTCTTGGCCTTGTATTCGCAATTGCTGCTCAATTTCAGCGACCCTATCCTCTAATTGGCTTTGGGTAATAACGCCATCATTGACAACCGCAACCATCTTATCCAGCGTATTCGCTGACAAGGATGTGACAACCAATAATAAAGACCCTATCAAGCTTATTCGTTTTATAAAATACCACATAACTATTACCCTCAAATGGAATCCAAGTCACGCTAGGTGGTTTAAACTTGGCTATATACCTGTGATTATGCGTAATGGTACGTCAAAGGTTTCATTATATGCAAGCCTAACGATCGCTTAAAAGACAATTTGCAAAAAATAATATCATTCACCATCAGCGCAATTGCGCCGACCTAAATAGATCCTGATACCCTAGCACATACGTCTGGATGGCACCTGTTGGATCGGATGTCGCTAATGAACCCAGCCCCTTAAATAAAATCTGGAAATACACGTTATTATTATATTGGGGACGTAGTTGTTGATTTAAACTATAGAAATTGCGACCCGCTGTCACGCGAAATGCCCAACAACAAGAGTCATATTGCACGCCTGCTAATGACATCATTTCATAGTGTTTACTTAAGTTAAAACTATAAGCACCCAACACGCTCCAGTAATCAGTGAGAGGCCAAGCAAATGAAGTTGATATCTGATTTAAGGCATTATTTTGTGGCAGACCATTAGCAATCTGAGTTGTATCACCGTTAACTAAATAAGTATAACCTATATTAAATAACTGATTGACACCCATCTCATAATGCATATTGATGTGGGTATTGTCGGTAGAGCGCGTTGCTGGATCCCAGGCATAATCACCGGTCATCGACAATCGCGACATTAACCGAACAACGCCGCGCACAACAGCTGGCGAATTGCGGCTGGTTGGATCAAGAAATCCAAGTGCTTGTTGGTTATTGATGCAATCAATATCCCCGGGATAGCATAGTGGCACCGTTCGATTGCGAAAATAGCGTATTTGTCCTGCCGATAATTGGGCAACTTCGGTTCCTGTCCCTTGGTTAATAAAGCGGGTTGACAGGGCATAGGATAATTGATTGGCATCACCTATGCGATCGTTGCCTGAAAAACGGTTAATCCGAAACAATTGATTATAGGTGAAAATCATATTTCCGGAATCAAACACGGGAATGGCTGACTGATCTTGTGCCGGTACATAGAGATAATATAACCTCGGCTCAATGGTTTGCATCCAGCTTTGCCCATAGGCATCGTAGTATCGATCAAAAAACAGTCCACCATCCACGCCTGCTCGACCAATGGTGCTACTAATTTTGTTATCAATGGGCATCGGGCTATTCGCGAGCTGATAATTTCGCTGCACGGCATCAAATGTTGGTCTGATATAGCCCCAAGTCTGATTGAATGGAACGGTCCAGACTGGATTGAAATAGGTTCGACCACCTTCCACGGTTTTGCGAGAACGGTCTGGCCATACAAAATAGTCAAACTGGGCATTCACATCCAACATACTATCAAGCGGTAAATCCCCATAATGGCCTTGTCCAAGAAGCTGGGGTAGTCTTTGATATATTAAATTGATTGGCGTTTGGTTAAAGGGATTTAGGGTCTGGTAGGATTGAATGGCCGTACGCCATAACCAATGCTCTGTGTTATAGGTTAAATCGGCTTGACGCAACAATTGCCTGGCAGTGGCCATGGATAAGTTGGAGTTAAAATCCTCTAGATAATAATCGTCGGAAACCTGATTGACATCTAAATGAAATCTTAGATTGGGAGTAATCAGCGTGTTGTTACGTACCGTGCCATTCCATCGCGTATCACTATCAAACCTTAAACCTTGGTAGGTATTGATATTGTCATTTTTAAATTTTTTAAAGGCGCGGTCATTTGGCAGGATATTCCCTGTAATATAGCTTCTTGAATAGTCATTTAAATAGCGGAACTCGCCACCAATCATCAAACCACGCAACGTGTAAATATGAGGGACAATGGTTGCATCATAATTGGGCGCAATGTTCCAGTAATAAGGGATGGCCAAATCATATCCACCCAAATTGGTGTATCCTTTGATGGGAATTAAAAACCCGGATTGCCGATCATTACTGGTGGGAAAACTTAAATAAGGAAAGTAGGCGACCGTTTTATCCTTAACCCGTAATCGAGCTTGGCGAGCGACACCTTTATGTTTGGTATTATCCAAACTGATTTTGTTTGCTTGAATTTCCCAAGCATTGTCAGTTGGAGCACAAGTCGTATAGGTTGCGTCATGAAGAATCAGGTCCTTATTGCCTTTGCGTATGACTTTTTTGGCACGACCCCATGCGGGCAAAACTGCGGCAATGCGGTTTAAATTAAACCGATATAGGACTTGTTCAACGATTCCTGAACGTGAGGATACAAAAATGGTCGCTCGATTTGCCAGCATCAGTCGGTCTGGCTCTCGATAAGTCACATGATTCAGCAAGATGATTTTATCCACCTGATTAGTGCGCTTATTTCGGTAGATATAAGCCGTATCAGCTGTGACAACTCTGTCTGACTGCTCAACTTGCACATCACCTTGAAGCTTTGATTCACCGGCACTGGCAAACGAAACGTGATTGGCTTGAATCTCAATTTTGCCCGGGGGAAGATTAACAATCGGTAAGGGCGTGTAGCGACCTGGGCAAATGCCATAGGGTTCTGTTTGCCAGTGCAAACAGCGCGCAATTTGTTGCCTTTCGCTAGTGGTTAACGCAGGATTCGATAACCACACGCAAGCCTTGATCGTTTCATTCGCAACCACAGAAACAGGTGCCCCCCCAGCCATACCAGCAAACCCGCTTTTTGCCAGGATGCCAGCTAGTAGGGTAACGATAGCAAATAGCATCAACGTGAATCGACGCCAATAATCCTTATCTGTTTTTATTTTTCTTAATTTTACGATTTTCACCAACGTCAAAATGCCTTATGATCGAACACAATCAGGGTAATCCTACCTGATATACCCAAAACCTCTCAATACCACCGTATTGGCGTTAACTGGGTATAATTAACCGATCAGATGTTCTATACCTGCCAACCCTATCGTTGGCATAGGTCCTTGAGATAAGATGACATAGAACATCGATAACACATAAAATGAGAAGAAGTATACCATGTCTACACGAGAAAGCGCACTACAATCTTGGTTGTCTGAGCGACTGCCTACGCAGCAATTCACCCTGTCGCTGCTCGCCGGCGATGCAAGTTTTCGCCGCTACTATCGCATTAATCATCAAGGAAAATCCTGGGTCGTCATGGATGCCCCACCAGAGCGCGAACCAATCACCGCCTTTTTAGCCATCGATCACTTGTTAAATTCGCATGGACTCCATGTGCCTCGCATTGAGGCAGCAACCAATGAAATGGGGTTTATCTTGATGGAAGATTTAGGCGATGCCTTGTTTTTAGACTTGCTAACAAAAGACTCTGCAAACGAATTATATCAACACGCTCTCGATTTGCTGGTAACCATGCAGTCCATTCCCACTGAGCAATCGAGTTTAAGTCATTATGATAGCAATCGCCTTTTAACCGAACTGCACCTTTTTATTGATTGGTTCTGTCTTAAATACCTAGCATTAGATCTTCACCAACAAGAAATCACTCAATTAACAGAGATTTTCACCAACCTTGCCCAAGAGGTCGCAAATCAAGCATCTTGTTTTGTTCATCGGGATTACCATTCCCGCAATATTATGGCCATTAGTAACCATCCCATTAAACTCAGCATCATCGATTTCCAAGACGCAGTTATTGGTCCTTATACCTATGATGTCGTTTCACTTCTCAAAGATTGTTACATCGATTGGCCTTCTGATCAGCAACAACAATGGTGTCACTATTATTTTAAACAGAGTGCTTTTCACGAAAACATAAGTTTCGACCAATTTATGTTAGACTATCATTTGTGTGGCTTGCAACGCCATTTGCGCGTGCTTGGCACCTTTTCACGACTCTATCTACGTGATGGAAAAGATCGCTATTTAGCCGACATGCCGAGGATTATGAACTATATAACCCATGCGTTATCCGAAACAGGGAAATACCCTGCTTTGCAACAGTTTTTCAGTGAGCGAGTGAAATTACCATGAAAACGGCGATGATCTTAGCAGCAGGCCGAGGTGAGCGCTTACGACCTTTGACCTGGGAAAAGCCCAAATGCCTTACAGACATCCATAGTCTGCCATTATTAGGCATCCATCTGAAACATTTAGCAGACAGCGGTTTTCACAAAATCGTGGTTAACCATGCCTATTTAGGCAGTTTAATTCGTGACTATGTGAAAAATTTTCATAGCCAAGGGATGGAGGTCTTGTTATCGCCTGAACCGGTTGGAGGATTAGAAACCGGTGGTGGCATACGAAATGCACTTCCCTTGTTGGGAGATGAACCGTTTGTGGCTGTCAATGCCGATATTGTCACCGATTTTGATTATGCTTGTTTGCCAAGCATTTCCCCTGAAAAAGCCCATATTGTTCTGGTGGAAAAAAACCAGATGCCGGGAAAAGGGGACTTTGATCTTTCGCCCTCGGGTTTAGCTTCGAATAATCCCAAACGTTATACCTATGCTGGAATTGCTTGTTATCACCCAGCCATGTTTTATCAGCACCCGATAGGACGCTATTCAGTCACTCCTATTTTACGACAATTGGCTGACAATCACTGTTTGACAGCACAACTGCATAAGGGGAAATGGATGGATATTGGTTGCCTACAAGGACTGAAAGCTGCGCAAACGATGATGTTAAAATCTAACGATCGTTGTTAGCCACCACTGGTCGAAGCTGGCCCAGATGGGGTTTCGTCGGGATGAACATCCACACCTTCTTCATCCGCCATCCCTTCCGTTTTAATACCTTTTTTAAGCGAATCTTCAACCATTTGTTTCCTATCTGCTTCACTAACGGGAGGACCGGATGGGAAAGCACGTCTAACGACATTGGTTTGTAGTCCTTTCGATTTCATAAACGCGCCAAACCCGTCTTTCACATCTTGCACTCGTTTAAAAATCTCCTCCCTATTCATCAACATCTCTTCGCCTTTGTCATTTTGTTTAATTTTCCCTTTGTCATCCACTTCATAAAGCTGGCCGTTTTTATAAAATATGCCTTTTTCAGCAAGCCGCGCTTTAAACACGTTATCCAGCTCCTCGACCAGCGTTTTATTGTCCAACGGTTTGCCATTTAGTTTATAGCCACGAACAAATTGGGATTTCTCATTCACAGCAAAGTCTAACTCCAACTCGCCTTTTAATTCGCCATTCTCATCAAGCAATCCCGCCTGTTTGAACAATGCTTTAATATTGTCTAAGGATTTATCGGCTAAAAATTCTTGTAGACTTTTGAAATCTGTTAGCGGTTCACTTCCGCCATTCCATTCTCGACCAGAAGTTTGCCGTCTTGAAACTTCTGACACACTCGATGCAAAATCAACGAACTTTTTGATAACTGGCAAGGCAGCCTCAAGATTTCCCAAACGCTTAGCCACACGGACTTGGGCAAAATAAGCGGCCTCCGGCGTTGAAATGGTGTCTAACATTTTCAACAGCGCGTCTTTATCTGGCATTAATTGGACGTTATCCATGCCAACCGTGGTTGTTTTATATTTTCCTTTCATAATCTTTCAATATCGCATTGTTTTATACAGTTATAGCGAAGCTATCATAAATTTTCAATCCAATGAATGAACCACATGAAAAATGTTGTCTCGCTATCCCGGTTTAGGTGTTATTGATGTCGGTGTTGGTAAACTGCTTTCAACGCTTTGTTCTTCCTTTTTACCTGTTTCCGCTGCATTATTTAATGTTTGTCCAGCATTTTCAATAGTATCGCCGGCGGTATCACCCAACCCTCTCACCGCTTCCGATGTAAACCCGGTTACTTGACCGGCTGTTTGTTCAACATCCCTTCCCATGCCAGAAAAATCTTTAGCTAGATTCCCATAGAGCTCTTTCCCGGATTTGACACCTTGATCAAAGGCATCAAGATTTGCATCAGGGCCCATTTCTTGGGCTTCTTCTAGGGCTTGAGTTCCTGATTGATCTAGCCCATCATCCATGGCAGTTAAAGGGGCGACTGTGGCTCGTCCAGCTTGTTCAATACCATCGGCAGCCATATCTGCTGTTTGTCTGGAAGCATTACTCGCCATATCAGCGCCCTCTGACACAACGTCTTCTTCATCATCGGTCACCTGGCCTTGAACAGCATCAAGTGGCTGAGCAGCTTCTGTGGGAAGCGCATAAACTTCTTCCAAGAGACCATCCATCGAACTTGGATCGATTTCGGGCATAGAATCACTCTTTGGGGCATTGGGATTGGGGTCGTCACTGGGGCCTAAGCCGGATATCATACCTTCAAACTCGTCGAGAAAAGCCTGATCGTCTTCGTCAGCACCAACTTGGGCTCCTTCAGTATCTTTTAACTCATCATTTTCATCTGACTCAATATCATCAAACTCTGGCATCGTTTTTCTCCCCGCGCAAGCTGATTTTATCAGCAATATACTCAAAATGACTTCTTACTGAACATTATAGCAGATATCACAGGACTGATTTGAGGTGAACGCCAGCCTTTCGTAAATATATTGAAAAGGCTGGCATAGGAGACAAGATGAGATTAATCGAGTGGGTTATGGAGTTTATCCACCACGGAATCAAATCGTTTTTTCTTCATATCGTCAAACTTGAATTCATCGACTTGGATGGCATCCCAACGCGCATGCTCGACTTCTACTAACGCATCCATCTCCGTTTGGCTAAGTTTTCCATTTTTTACCAACTCCTGTAATTTATCTTTCAGTGCAGCAAATTTGAGTCCTTTCAGCCCCACTTTTTGATAAAGCGGTTGATGCTCAACCAGCAATTTTAAGGCATATTCCATGCGATCAACGGGTTGCTTGCTATCCCCACTCAGATACACAAACTGCTGGATGAAACTGCGAAAGTCATTGTAGTTTGCCATTTTTTGAGCTAATTGGCTGTCGATTTTATCTTTGGGATAACGCAATGTCTGACCAAAGGGGAATGTCCATAGGCGCATCACCATACCTAAAAAGCGATTAGGGAAATTCTGGCAAAATTCAATCATGGCTTTTTGTGCTTGGTATAAACAATATTGCACCGCCCATTGCGCATGGAGCTGAAAGTCTGGATTTTGACCTTCTGCTTCATATAATCGTAAAGCGGCCATCCCCATATACAAATGAGACATCGCGTCTGCCAAGCGCGCGGATAACCGTTCTTTACGCTTTAAGCTACCGCCAAGAACGATTAACGACAAATCAGCCAACCATGCAAAGGCATGACTTAGTCTGGCAATTTGTTGGTAATAACGCTTCATTGACCCACCCGGTGTGCCAATCAACCGCCCACTTGACCAAGTCGATAAGAAGGCTTTGGCCGTGTTGCTCAGGGTATATTGAATATGCTGCCAAATTAAATTTTGGAAAGCCGACTTGTCCTCATGGGACACCGCATAAAATTCATCGCGAACATACGGGTGACAAGCCATAGACCCTTGACCAAAGATCAAGAGATTGCGTGTCATAATGTTCGCCCCTTCAACGGTAATTGAAATGGGAATGGATTGGTAATGATCCACTAAATAATTACGTGGCCCCACTACCACGGCACGGCCTGCATGCACGTCCATGGCTGAATTGACTACTTTACGATATAACTCCGTATTGAAGTATTTGGTGATAGCAGAAGCAACCGATGGTTTTTTGTGCTCCTGAACGGCCGCCACCGTTAATAATCGGGTTGCATTGACCAAATAGGTCCATCCAGCAATTTCTGCCAGTTTTTCTTCAATCCCTTCAAATTGAGCAATTTCAATATTGAATTGACGTCTGATGCGGGAAAAAGCGCCCGTGGTCATATAAGACACTGAGGAAGAAGCCGTTGCCAGCGCAGGTAAGGAAATAGAACGGCCTATGGATAGACATTCCACCAGCATTTGCCAACCATTCCCAGCTTGCTCTTGACCACCAATGATTGAATCAATCGGCACAAAGATATTCTCCCCACGAATGGTGCCATTCATGAAGGGTTGATTTCCTGGCAAATGCCGATTGCCTATCTCTAAATTTTTGGTATCGCGCGCGATTAATAAGCAGGTAATGCCTTCTTGGCCTTTGCCTTTTAACAACCCTTTGGGGTCACGCAAGTTAACGGCAAGTCCAATCAACGTTGCCACGGGTGCGAGTGTTATCCAGCGCTTGTTTAAGGTTAAATCAAGCCCCATTAGCTTTTTACCATCGACCGTCTTTTCAACCACTACTGCTTCCGATTTAATCGAGGTGGCATCGCTGCCAGCGCCCGGTTCAGTTAAGGCAAAACAAGGAATTTCCTCGCCTTTGGCTAAGCGGGGTAAATAATACGATTTTTGTTTTTCTGTGCCATAAAAACTCAATAATTCGCCAGGCCCCAATGAATTAGGAACCATCACAGTGACTGCAGCTGTTGCGCTGCGGGTTGCAATTTTCATGACCACATCGGAGTGGGCGCGCGCTGAAAACCCTTTGCCGCCATATTTTTTATCAATGACTAACCCTAAGAATCCTTTTTCTTTGATGTATTGCCAAACGGATTCCGGCATATCTTTTTCTTGAGAAATAGCCCATTCATCAATCATGCCACAGAGCACTTGGGTTTCGTTATCGATAAACGCTTTTTCCTCTTTGCTTAAATCCGTGTTCACAGAAGCCAAACGATCCCAGTCTGGTTCGCCGATAAAAATATCTTTTTCAAGCCAAGTATCACCGGCATTTAAGGCCGTTTCTTCAGTCTTTGATAATTTAGGTATGGATTTTTTTGCCCGTTTGTAGGCAATATCGGCAATATACTCTCGCACCGGGTCAACCCGAATAACAACCGCTATGGCAATAATCGCCAGCCAAACCACTAAACCTGGCAGCCAAGATATGCCAACGACAAACGTTGCCAGAATCAAATAGATACCTGAACCAACTTCCCAAACGATCGCCTGCAAGTTGCGGCTCAGCACCAGCATCGAAAAGACAAGGTAGATTACAAACAATAACAAAGCCATGATGATTCCCTATTTTTATTATTAAATGTTAGGAACATTCCCTAGACCAGCTGACGTTGAAAAATATGTCAAGCCATTGTCGAAAAAATACCCAAAAAATGGTTCGATTCAATATTAATTCATTGGGTATCTTCCCATCATACTGCAAATCACAGAATTTGGCATCGTCACGTGGATTTATTTTAATTATGTGAGATACTGGAGAGGATGTTGGGTCAAGGCCCAACCCTGAGGGATAGAGGAAAAGGAAACACTACCATCATGTCTCGGTTTATTTGGCAATTTGATCTATCAGGTGAACAGTGGTCGCCTAGCGGTGACTGGCAAAAAGATAGCCATAAATGGGAAATTCGTTATTTCTGGCCCATTGAGCAAGTTATCCAACTCAATTTCCATGAAAGCCAATTAAATTGGGGAAATGGCGCTTGTAAAATCCATCATGATATTTATTGGCTGGATAGAAACAATCCCTTGAATATTAAACAACGCAAAGACCTTTTTGTCTTTAAAGAAATGATTATCCAAACCAACGACCGAATCGCATTTGAAAAAAAAGAAACATTAACAGGCGATGAATTACCCAAAAGGAACTACGAAACCATTGCCGTTGATAAAATGGCGCTACAACTCATCATCCATCAAAAACCAAAATGTCTGCTTGAGTTATCCAAAATACGTGTTCAAGAGCAAACGTTTTCTAGCCTATGTATTGAGAGTCGTTGTGGTGAATTGGTCGATGATTTAAATAGCCATTTAAATTTGCCCCTAAAAGCGAAAAGCTATGTCACGTTTTTAGGCGAACTATTAGGGATAGTGAATCATGAAAAGTGACCATAGCCAAGATATACCCTACATTAACAGAGAGTTTTCTCTATTAAAATTCAACGAGCGCATTCTTGAGTTGGCCTGCGACGCGGAAGTCCCTCTTTTAGAAAGAATGCGGTTTTTATGCATCTGCAGTTCCAATTTGGACGAATTTTTCGAAGTACGAATTGCGGAGCTTAAGCGTTTGATGAAGCAAAATCCTGATAAGGTTGATATTGACGGATTAAAACCCGGCGAGATTTTCGATGAGCTCTCTATCCGTCTGCATGACCTGATTAAGCAAGTTTATGCAACCTATAATGATAAAATATTGCCTGCTCTTACCAGCGAAGGGATCACCATTATTGAGCCGAAAGATTGGAATAAAGCCATTCATAAGTGGTCTAAAGACTATTTTTATCAGCATATATTGCCGCTGGTCAGCCCCATCGCGCTCGATTTAGCCCACCCATTTCCTCGTTTGATTAATAAAAGTCTCAACTTTTTTATCACCCTGAAAGGGACCGATGCGTTTAACCGCCAAATTGATTATGCCTTGGTGCATGCCCCGAGATCCTTACCTCGTGTCATCCCCGTGCCTCACCATCTGTCTGCCGATGGAAAAACAGAATTTGTGTATCTTGCCTCCTTGTTTGAATATTATGCCTATGCGCTTTTCCCCGGCATGAAGATTACAGGCTGTTATCAAGTGCGCTTAACGCGAAATAGCGATGTTTATTTGCATGAAGAAGAGATTGAAGATCTGGCCCTTGCCTTGCAAAGAGAGCTTTACTCTCGTCATTACGGGGATGTGGTGCGGTTAGAATTAGACAAAAACTGCCCCGAAGAGATTTTGCATTTCTTACAACGAAAATATCAACTCACGAAAAAAGATACCTATTTTTGCGATGGTCCTGTCAATTTACAGCGTTTTTCACAAGCCTTGCAGCATATCCATCGCGAGGATCTCAAATACCCCAAATTCACCCCCAAATACCCCCCTTTTCATAGCCTTCACAAAAATATGTTCGATATTTTAAACGACGAAGACATCTTGATACACTTGCCTTATCAAAGTTTTGATCTGGTGGTTGACTTCATTCAAAAAGCCTCCAAAGATCCCGAGGTTCTTGCTATCAAACAAACCCTGTATCGCGTGGATTCTAATTCCGCCATTGTGGATGCCTTAGTGCATGCCGCAAGAACCGGAAAAGAAGTCACCGCGATCATTGAGCTAAGAGCGCGATTTAATGAAGAATCAAACCTCAAACTTGCATCAAGGCTACATGAAGCGGGTGTGTTGGTGTTATATGGTGTGTTAGGTCATAAAAGTCATGCCAAAATGGCCTTGGTGGTGAGAAGACATGAAGGCGAAGTAAAACGCTATGTCCATTTAGGGACGGGCAATTATCACGAAAAAATTGCGCACGAATACACGGACTTAGGCTTACTAACGTCCGATCAAGACATCACCACCGATGTGCAATTTATCTTCCAACAATTAACCGGCCTTGGCAAAACCATCAAGTTGAAAAAATTATTTAATTCACCGTTTACCTTACAAGAACAATTGCTCTTTCAAATTAAGAGATGCATTAATGCTGCCAAAAAGGGCCAAAAATGCGAAATTATTATCAAAGTGAATGGCATTAATGACAAGCCCACCATTGATGCGTTATATCAGGCATCGAAAGCCAAGGTAAAAATTACCTTAATTGTTCGTTCAATTTGCTGTTTAAAACCGGGAATACCTGGCGTGTCGGATAATATTCGTGTCATCTCCTATGCGGGGCGCTTTCTTGAACATCATCGGGTGTTTTATTTTCGCATCCATGACATGACTTATTATTTCTTATCCAGCGCCGATTTGATGGAACGCAATTTGTATCATCGCATTGAAATATTATTCCCCATTTTTGATCCACAAATTCAACAACGAATCGATGAAGAGATATTAGTCAACTATTGCATGGATGAAAAAAATACCTGGGAAATGCTGCCAGATGGCAATTATCGTCGTTTAAGCAAAGGCAAGGACAACGCCCAAGAGCGATTGATTGCAAAATTTAGTCAGTGACAGGGTAGGCGACCTCGGCCAATTTCGCCTGGCTGGTTAACCATATTTTATGGCGGACACCTGCTTTTTCTGTCACCAATTTAGGCACTAAATAACCGGGCAAATGCGCTTGTAACGCTTGATGTAAAGCCAACGCCTCTTCCCGTTTGATATCAAAATGAGCAGCCCCAGCGACTTTGTCTAAAGTATGCAGATAATAGGGTAAGATTCCGTAGCTAAAGAGCTGTTGGCAAAGCGCAATTAACGTATCCACCTTATCATTGATTTGATGCAAAAGAACCGCTTGATTGAATAGATGCACGCCCTTTTGCCGTAGCAATTGAAATACTGGCTTTAATGAGGGAATAAGCTCATTGGGGTGATTACAGTGAACCACCAAAACCACCTGGCAGCGACTTTGATGGAATCGGTCTAACAATTGGGTTGTCATACGCTCGGGTAATACAATCGGTATTCGAGAATGTATCCGAATCGTGCTCACATGGGGAATTGCCTCAAGTTGGCCAAATAACGCGGATAAATTATCATCCGAAATCAATAAGGGGTCGCCACCACTTAAAATAACCTCCTGGATACTGGGATCGTGGGCAATATAGTCTAACAGCTTTTTTAACTTTTCTTTACTAAGGATGTTTTGATGGTAAGGAAAATGTCTGCGAAAGCAATATCGGCAATTAATAGCGCATGCCCCTGCAAGGGTTATCAAAACCCGGCCGTGATACTTATGAATTAAGCCTGGGAGGGGATTTTGTTCCTTTTCTGCCAGCGGGTCAGCCTCATAACCAATGACGCTGTCATTTTCATTGGCAACGGCTAATACTTGTTTTAACAAGGGGTCATTGGCATCACCAAAAACCATTCTATCTGCGAATCCTTTCGGGACACGTGTGGGAAATTGATAAGCCGCCTCATCGTCCGCCAACTCAGTTGGTAAACCCAAATAAGTTAACAAAGCCTTGGCATTCCCAAACCCTTGCGCTAGAATTTGCTGCCAACGTACTGTCATCGCTCGCTTTCGTCTCATTAACTTGATAAGATGGCGAATTTAACCAAAAAGTAACCAAAACACAATAAGGCCTTCATTAAAACCTGTCCTTACCCTGAAAAAAATCGAAATATATTACGAAACTCGGAGAGATCATGGCAACTTATAGCACCAATGAATTCAAAAACGGTCTAAAAATTATGATTGACGGTGCTCCCTGTAGCATTGTCGAATGCGAATTTGTCAAACCCGGCAAGGGGCAAGCCTTTACCCGTGTTAAAATTCGCAATTTAAAAACCAACCGTGTGGTCGAGCGTACCTACAAATCAGGTGAAACGGTTGAAGGGGCTGATGTAGTCGATGTCGAAATGCAATATTTATATAACGACGGTGAGTTATGGCATTTTATGGTATCTGATACGTTTGAGCAGCACGGAGTCACCAACGAGTGCGTGGGGGATGCAAGCCAATGGCTTAAAGAACAAGATATCTGTGTGGTCACCCTATGGAATGGCAGCCCAATCCAAGTTGCGCCACCTAATTTCGTCATCTTAGAAATTACCGAAACCGATCCCGGTCTAAAAGGGGATACCTCTGGCGGCGGTGGAAAACCTGCAACTTTAGAAACAGGGGCTGTGGTTCGAGTGCCTTTGTTTGTGCAAATCGGGGAGCTTATCAAAGTCGACACCCGCAGTGGGGAATACGTTTCTAGAGCGAAAGAATAGCCCCCTTTTGAGGGGGCTTGTGCCAGATATACTCACATTCCATGAAATGCGAGTTTTCATGGAATGTGGGTAAAGTTATTTAGAATCCAAAGCTATACCCATACCAAGAGCGGGTCGAATAGCCAATACCAGGTCCATAACTAAAGCCATACGTGGTTGAATAGGGCGTGTATCCATAAATGCCCGAGTAATAACTATAATTCACTGCTGGTACGGTTGTTGTCACCGTAGTTAGTGTGCAAGCACTTGCGGAAAGTGCGACGATGGCAATGACAATTCCCTGTTTTAGTTTCATTCTCTTGCCCCCCTTTAAATGGAAGATGGCAGATAATGACTCCCTGCATACTGAGCCCTAACTTCTCTTCATCATTCGGGCCTGTGACAAGCTTCAGCACCAACTGCCTAAGCAGTATACACACCACCTACCAACGCGACCCCTATCTAGTATCAACTTGATTTTGGTTCAGCCAGAAGAGTCATTACCTTTATGGTAAATATTAGTTCAATTTGTACGCATTGTCACTTAAAAGAGTCTATTTTTTACTCTCAATGGCTATATCATGTCGAATTAACTGGCAAGCCCCCACCCTATCTTATTGTTTTATAGTATTTAAATGAAAAAATTCCTTTAATAGTTCGCACTTGTTCAGCAAATCTTAAGGTGATGTGGTCTATAATTAATTATAAGTAATACAAAATTGGGGTATAACATGGCAGACCCAAAAGATTTACCTAGGACAGATGCAACAGACAACAATCCATTAATGGGTTCAGGTGCAAATACACCAACTCCACCCACACCTGAAAATAACGCGTCCCCAACAGATGCTGTGGATGACGTAACAAAAGGTGCCAGTAAGGCGACTGATACTGCTACAGATATGGCGGATAAAGGGGTGGATGCAGCGTCTAAGGTTGGTGAAGATGTCAGTAACAGTTTATTAAGTGGCGAATGGGATGAAAATGAACTTCCTTGGATGAAGTTGCTAAAATCGATACAAAACATGGCAGCCAGCTTGGCCGGCTCTGCAGACCAATTTACAGCAGATGGCGTGAAAGGCGCTGTGAACACAGTATCCGACGCTGCCAAACAAGGGTTAAGCTCTCTGGGGGATGGGCTAAAGTCGGCAATGAATATGTTTGATTCATCTTCTGGCCCATCTCCCAAATCATCCTCAAAGGAAGACACATCAAATGATATTGAAATGACCGATATGAGCAGTAGCACTCCCACGAATTTAATGGATTCTTTGGGGATGAAGGATTCAATTCAAGGTGCGAATCTAGGTGGAGTAGAAGGAACTAGCGAAGTAGCAAGCACCGTAATAGAAGTCGCACCAGAAGCTGCTGCTCTTGTTACTTGATTCGAAGTAGCCTAATACACCCAGCTAATGTTATGCAATCTATTTCCATGGCCTTTCCATTTACGTTCAAGAAAAACCCATTTCCGATAGACTGCTTATCGATTCGGCATCAACGTCATATTGATGCTATAGTTTATTAAAAGAATTTTAAAGATTCCGTTCATGGGCGATAAATTAAAACAACTTTTTGACTTAACAGGTAAAACAGCCATTATTACTGGGGGGTCTTCGGATATAGGCCGCCAATTAACCACCACCTTAGCTGGTGTTGGCGCCCATGTTATTAGTTTGGATATAGTCAATACTGAAACACCCGCGCTCGAAACTGAGATAAACTTTTTAGCAGGATCGTTTGAGTTCCATCAAATTGATCTAACTTCAGTGGCACGTATGACGGCATTAATCCAACAAATTACCGCCAATAAACCCATTGACATTTTAATCAATAGCGCACGATTTCGTGAAAAGACTTTATTGACCGAGTTTAACCCAGACCTTTGGGATAAGCATTTTGAAGTCAACACGAAAGTCACTTGGATGATGACTCAGCTGGTGGTTGCCAATATGATTGAAAAAAAAATAAAAGGTAGCATCATTAATATTGCCAGTATGAATGGTGATTGTGTTCCTGTAGAGGGTTTTTCAGCCTACTGTGCATCCAAAGCGGCGATAATCCAACTATCTAAGCAATTAGTGGCGGAACTATCACCTCATGGAATACGCATCAATAGCATCTCCCCGGGTTTAATTTATACCTCTGCTACAAAAGAAAGTATCGATGCATCACGGGAAACTTTGACCAAAATCATTCCACTTCATTTTATCGCTGATCCATCTGATTTAGATGCAATTATCTTATTTTTAGCCAGTAATAATGCCTCTCGCTATGTCACAGGCGCAAACTATGTGATTGATGGCGGTTTGAGTACCCGCCTCTTATGATAAATTAACCGGCCCTCTAATTAAGCAAAATAGACTCTAAGCCATACATCAAGCCATCTAAATTCATCACTGACTGACAAGCCAATATCACCCCTGGCATAAAGCATTGTCGGTCGATGCTGTTGTGGGTGATGGTTAACGTTTCACCTACCCCACCAAATTCGACGGTTTGCCTGGCAATGATGCCTGGTAAACGAAGGGAGTGGATGGGGATTTGGTGGCTTAACCCTCCTCGTGCCCCTGGGACTAATTCTTTTAAATCGAGTTGATTGGGATTGACCTTGCGGGCAATTGCAATCATTTCGGCTGTTTTAATGGCTGTACCTGAAGGCGCATCGAGTTTTTGTTGGTGATGGGCTTCGATGATTTCAACTTCACTAAAGTGTGCGGCAGCTAATTTGGCAAAATGCATCATTAACACCGCGCCTAAGGAAAAATTTGGCACGATTAAAGCCCCTAGATTTAACGCTTGGCATTGCTTTTTTAGTTGATTGATTTGCTCATCGGTTAATCCGGAGGTGCCAATGACGGGTCTTGCGCCCTGTTGAATAATGATTTGTGCATTATCCCATGCGCAATCAGCCCTGGTTAAATCCAACACCACATCGGCCTGGTGAGCGTTGATTAACTGGCCTAAATTATCCTGGCGACCAGCTTGCGCAACTAAGTCAAATTGGGAATCATTAGCCAGCGTTTCACACGCTAAGGCCCCCATTTTGCCATTAGCGCCATTGACAATAATACGAATTTTTGAAGACACGGTGAGTCCTTATTTAACGATATGATTTGAGGGGAAAATTACTCCGATTCACTTTCGGATTGAGATTGTGAGTTTTGCTCTTGGCTGGATTTGGATTTTCTTTTCGCATCAAATTCATAATATTCTCGCACAGACCCAATTGCCATATGCGCTGCAAATGGCCAACCAATAACCGTAACCTGCATTACTAAAGCCACAACTGCCCCAGCCGGATTATCGCTTAATAGCATGGCAACCCATGGGAAAAATACGGCAATCAGGTATAAAAAGAATTTTTTCATAGTCCTCGCTCCTTTTTTAGCTAGGAGTAATACCTAATCTAAAACAGATTGTAATTATTATAATTCTAGTATAAACGATAGCCTTTAAACTTCAAAGGCTGAGTGAAGCAGGGGGCTCGGAATAAAAGCAATTGATAATACGTAAACGTTTGCGTTACCGTCTGCGTTACTGAGATATCTTGAATCCAGCAATAAAACTTGATTAACTCATTAAAATCATTTAGTTACGATCAAAAAATACTATCGCTAATGTCTTCTAACTTTAAATAGCCAGGTTTCCAATTGACATAATTAAATTCGGTAACGCAGACGCTAACGTTTACGTTTACGTTTACGTATTTGTTCAACTAATTGGTTAGTGATGCCCCAATAGAAGGTTGCATCCCCCTACAAAATATTGTAAATTAGCGACTTCGAATTGATTTGAACTGGCAACCAACAACGCAATACGCCGAATGACCCTCTTGCTATTAGTGTAAATAACTATCACGTTGTTGTTGCTTTTAATTAAATGGTAAATAAGTTAGGTAACCTTGCATGAGAAGACAACCGCTCCATCCCCGCACCGCTGTGCTTAATCAAAAACAACAAAATTTATCCAAGGTGGCCCGGTACGCTGCTTTGAATTGGTTGAAAGCACAATTTCCTGAAGCTTTTGATAATAGTCTACGTATACGACCTTTAAAAGTTGGCATTATGGATGATGTGCTTGCTCACGCGGATGCGGCTCAAAAAGCAGGGATTTCAAAAAGCAAATTACGTGAAGCCGTGGTTGTTTTTACCCGCCGCATTGATTATCTAACCTGTTTAAAAGCAAAAGAAATGCGTGTTGATTTACAAGGTGAGTCTGTGGCCCCTGTCACTGAAGAAGAAGCTGAAAAAGCCTCTCTCAAAATTCGTAAACGTGTTGAAAAAGCAGCACGCAATGCGCGCAAACAATTGGCTGCGAAAGTTGCTGCAAGCCATAGTCCTCGCTCTAGTTATACATCCCAGCCTCTATCCATCGATCACAATCGCAGTGCATTTGAATATGGTTCTAATGCCTCGAGCACTTCGCATAAACGTTCCTATACATCCGGGCATGACCAGCGCAATCAATACGATGATCGTGATGTCGACTATTTCCCTGAAAGAGAACAACGAAAAGCACCGCAACAAGCCGCTTCGGTCGTGGTCAAACACAAACAGGTACGTCAATTTGATCCCAATGCGGTTGCACGCCTCAAAGAAAAATTGGGCATTAGCCGTAATAAAGAACAAGCCACGGAAGAAGTCGATCATTAAACTATCTGGGTCCTAACTTGGAAACTTCCTATTTTCTTGCCGGATAAATTTCTAAATTTTGACTATAGTTAAGAATGATAGGCTAACTAGGAAGTTAGAATGATAATAAAGAGACCCATCTACGACCAACAATTAAAAAATGTCGCCACCGAAGTGATCATTAAGGAAACGATTGATGATCAAATGAAACTGGAAAAAGAATTAGTTAATCTCATTCATGCCTCTGATACCAATCAACCGTTATTTGTTCCTTATATCCTAAAGCCAATTTTTGAATTGGGTGATCATTCGTTTGAAAATCCGGTTATTTTTAAAGTGAGGGCTAAAGATGTTGGGGAATCACTACCCCTAGAGGAAATTAAGGAATCCCCACACTCCATCGCTTTGTTGGTTGAAACACCTCAACAATTGGCCTGGTTAAATTTTGCTGAATATATTGCGCTGAGTGAGTTTTTGATGAGTCAAGCGGATGTGACTCGCGTGGTTGAATACAGTAAATCAAATCATCGAAAAGTCATTGGCTATGGATTATTACAACCACAAAATTTTGACCGATGCAAATCGATGTCCATGGATTTTTTCTGTGGTGATTTTATCATGAAACCCAATGAACAAAATTGCGATAATACTGCTTCTAATAAGCTCACCGTCATTGAGTTAATTAATAGGCTACAGCAAGACGATGTTGATTTAAACATGGTGATTAAACTAATTCGAGCAGATCCCCTTCTGAGTTTTCAAGTACTTCGGGTTGCCAATTCAGTGGCATTCTCAGGCGTTCAGTCCGTTGATTCCATCGATCAAGCAGTGGTCAGACTGGGGTTAAAAAACCTAAAGCATTGGGTCATGGTATTGTCGATGAATAATATCTCCTCCAAGCCAATTGAGGTCGTTGAATCCGGATTGATTAGGGCGACCATGGCAAAAAAAATTGCTGAAAAGCAGGGTAAAATAGAACAAAAAAGCGCGTATACCGCAGGCTTATTGTCGGTTCTTGACAGCCTACTTGATATGCCCATGCCTAAAATCATGGAAAAAACGGCCTTAGATGAGGATGTTCGAGCGGCCATTCTTGACAGAAGTGGCGAATTAGGTGAATTATTAACAAGTGTGGTTGCCTATGAAGAAGGGCTTTGGGATTCGTTAGCGAGCGATCAAATATATGGGGTTGATTTAAGCGAAATATACATTGAGTCATTAGAGTCCGTCACCCAGGAAAAACAAACACTTCAAGGCTCGATGAAAAATAATGAATGATCACGGGTTTATATGCGAACACTATTAGCCACGTTCTATGATGGGCTCATTATACTCAGTTTTATGATTCTCTTAAGCTTTCCAATCATCGTTTTCAACCATGGCCAAGCTGTGCCTCCCGGCGATAAACGCTATGTTGCTTTTCTCTTAACCGTTGCCTTTTGCTATTTGTGGGGCATGACAAAACTTTCCGGTCAAACCCTTGGCATGAAAGCCTGGCGAATGCACTATCAATTTTGCAATGCAAAACGCTTGTGGATTCGTTTATTAATTCGCTATTTTCTGTTTCTGCCTGTTAGCTTATTTTGCCTATTCAATGCTCAAAAACGTGAAAATCAATTGAAGAAATATTGTGGGATTATTAAGTACTTACAGAATTAAGCGTGAACTACCGTGTTTCCAAGACAAACTGAGCCTGGATTATCTTGGGTTTGTTTTCCCCTGGCTGCCTGAGTGACTTGCACGAAATATATCTCTCGGTGAGCCAGCGGGATAGCCATAACCACGCTCGCTCAAGCGGGATAATGTCTCAAGATAGACCTCACCCCATCGACCGGGATCAAAGTTGACGACGACGACATTTTCTTCCAGGTTAATGACCGATGAAAAAGCATATCGTTGTGCAAGCAAATGGCCTTCAAAGGCGATTTCGACTTCGGTTTGGGGATCAACGCCTCCGGTTCGTAATCGCTCAATCAATAAATAAATCATTTTCTCAATCGTATAATTCAAGCGACACATGGAACGCCCTTGGCTAAACCCCGTCACGCCTTTCGATGTGACGAGGATATTCCCCCAATCACAGATATCATACACAAATTCATATTCATTATCGGAAATCTTTTCTGGCTTATGGATTACTGGCGCATGGTATGACTCAATGCTAGGCGAAATAACATGCATACCAAAATCAGCCCACTCTTGCCAAAGAAAATACACGGCCGCCGTTAGCTCATCGCCAGACAAGGCATTCAAAGACACATCAAGCAATTGATCGATCGATGGATCAACGATTTCTTCAGTCGAAGGGGGCGTTTCATTGTCGGCCATACAGTTATCTCATTTCATCCGGTTAACTCTAATTGTAGTCAGTTTTTACAATGCTGTCATGTTTTCCAGAATCTTAAGTGGGCGTTTAATTGTTTGGTCGATTATCAATTAATCGAACACCATCGATGTTAACAGCAACTAACCGACGGTCACCTAATTCCTCAAGATATTCAACCTCAAACCCAGCATCAAGAAAACGCTGTCGATGCACGTCAATGGCGACTTCCATCGCAAAAATTTTTGCAAATTGGCTTGCTTTTTCTCTGCCTTGAACAGACAAACGGGTATTACGAGAGCTAAATGGCAAACCATCCGCTTCACGATAAGTTGGCACGCCTATCACGTCAACTGGCATAAAAAAGGCGTTTACCATGCCCTTTATTAACTGTAATTGCTGGTAATCTTTTTCGCCAAAATAAGCCCTATCGGGTCGGACTAATTGGAGTAATTTCATCACAACGGTTAAAACACCGGTAAAATGGCCCGGCCGAAAACGATCCTCACAGCGATTTTGCTCGGCTGTTGAATTCACTTGAAACAAGTAACCATCGGCATAGATGTCTTCTGTGGATGGCAAAAGACAAAAATCAACGCCTAATTGCTGCAAACGGCTTAAATCCTCTTCAATTGTGCGGGGATAATTGGCAAAATCGTTGCGATCATTAAATTGTTTGTCATTGACAAAAATACTGACAACCGTGATATCGTTTTCCTGGATGCTCTGTTTGATTAATTGACTATGACCGTCATGTAGATTCCCCATGGTTGGGACAAAGCCAATGCATTTTCCAGTGTTTAATTGTGGCTGAATTGACTGCCAGTGAGAAATGAACTTAACCACCTGCATAGCTGTGCTCCTCCAACGGGAATTGACTCTTACGAACGTCATGACAAAATTGTTCCAAGCCCGATTGAATGAATTCGCCGGCTTGAACATATTCTTTAACAAATTTCGGTTTATTTTGATTTTGCAGCCCTAATAGATCATGCCATACTAAAATTTGACCATCACACCCAGGGCCCGCGCCAATGCCGATGAGGGGAATTGAGACGGTTTGTTGAATTTTGTAGGCCAAATCCTCGGGAACACACTCTAATACGAGCGCAAAGCAGCCAACTTCAACTAACGCCTTTGCTTGCTCGATAAGATGCATTGCCTCTTTTTCACTTTTTCCCTGCACACGATGTCCACCGAGCTGATGAACCGATTGAGGGGTTAAACCAATATGCCCCATGATGGGGATGCCACTTTTGACCAGATGAGAAATACTGGTTAATGCATCGATATCCGCCCCTTCTAATTTAATCGCATGGGCGCCTGCTTGCATCAATTGCCGACAGGCGTCAACCGTATCAGCAAGCGACTGTCGATAGCTTAAAAAGGGAAGATCCGCAATGAGCAGTTGGGATCCTAACCCTCTTGCCACGGCCCGCGTGTGCATCACCATCATTGGCATGGTCGCCATAACGGTGGTGTCATACCCATGAACAACCATGGCAACCGAATCTCCGACTAATACGGCATCGATATCCGTATTGGCTACGATAACGGCGCTGGGGTAGTCATAACAAGTGACTAAACATAAGGGTGTGTGATTATCTTTCTGCTGTTGGAAATAATGGATGGTTTTTGGCTTTCGTTTACCGGAAAAGGGTACCTGTCTCATGATCAAGTCCTCAAAATGATGGTTAAATCTTGCATTTGTAATCTTTCGTCGCTGCAAATGTCAGCGCGATGTCAAATACCTGTGATCGCTACGTGGCATATAAATCCTCGCCTTTTCAGCGATCACGGGTATATACTATACTCCATTCAAAATTTCTAACAAGCAAATTATCATGAATAGCCAAATTCATCTCGCCATGCAATCCCCCGGGGAACACCCGCTTAGCTTATCCGGGGTGGTTGGCAATTTAGAAGCCATGTTAACGGTGCCTTCCGATGCCCATCCCAATATATTATTGTTTCTTGGCCACCCTCACTCCCTCCAAGGCGGCAGTATGACCAATAAGGTAGTGACGACGTTAGCGCGTGCGGCAAAAGAAATAGGTATGGCAAGTTTGCGTTTTAATTTTCGTGGCGTTGGCCATTCACAAGGTGAATTCGATAATGGCATCGGCGAAAGCGAAGACTTAATCAAGTTAGTACGCCAAGTTGAACAGGATAATCCCGCCTGTGAGTTTATCTTTGCAGGTTTCTCCTTTGGTTCTTATGTCAGCTATCGAGCAGCATGCCAATGTCCCCACCGCTTACTTCTTTCTATCGCTCCCCCTGTGGAACGCCATAACTTCTTGTCTTTCACGCCAGCACCTTCGCCTTGGGAAATTATCATGGGGGATGCCGATGAGGTGGTTCCGTTTTCTGCTGTTGAAAATTTCGCTAAAAATCATACGCCGCCGATACCGATGCACCGGTTTGCAGACACGGGGCATTTTTTCCATGGTCAATTAGTCAAATTAAGGCAGACACTTGAGCCCCTATTTCAACGAGTCCTCATCCAATGAATGCCCTGGTAGAACGCTATCAACACGCAGTTAGCCAGGGTGAAATTGAGTTTGATGCAGCCCAGTTGGCGGTATTGGAACATTTGCAAACCATTCTCACAGATATCCATCAAAACCGTGCTTGGTCATGGTGGCCTTGGCAGCAAAAACCCCGAACTCGGGGCTTATATATTGTTGGCCCAGTTGGGACGGGAAAGACATTTTTAGTCGATTTATTTTTTCAACATTTACCGAAAGGCTATGGGAAACGGTTTCATTTTTTGCATTTCATGCAGCTGGTTGATCAACAATTAAGGCAACGACAAGGGCAAATGGATCCATTGCGCAAAGTCATCAAATCATTCGCCAAAGAAACCCGCTTACTATGTTTTGACGAATTTGCCGTGGATGATGTCGCTCATGCCATGATATTAGCGGAACTGCTGGATGAATTTTTTGCTAATGGTCTAATATTCGTGGCAACGTCCAATACCACACCGGATAACTTATATTTAAAAGGCGTTCAGCGCCAACGATTTATCCCAGCCATTGAGGCAATCAAGAAACACTGTGACATTAAAACCCTCATCGCCCAACGCGATTATCGCACAGGGCGGACTATCCATATCGAAACTTACATGCACCCCCTTTCACAAGCCCATCAGGAATTGTTAGTCAAACAATTTGATTTGTTAGCGGTCAATCCCCAAGCCAAGCAATGCCTGATTGTCCAAAACCGCGAAATCCACTGTGTGAAACAAGCCGACAATATCATCTGGTTTGAATTCGAGCAGATTTGCCAAGTCCCAAGAAGCCAGCTCGATTTCTTAGAATTAAGTCGACGGTTCTCAACCTTTGTGATTAGTAAAGTGCGGCAAATGGGGCCAAACGATACCAGACAGGCGATACTATGGATACAGCTTATTGATGTACTTTATGATCAAAATCGTCGTATCATTGTCAGTGCCGAAGTCGATATTGATTCCCTTTACACGGGGGGAGAAATGGCACGTGATTTTAAAAGGACAATCAGCAGGCTTCATGAAATGCAATCGACGGATTATCAACACAAAATGGGTTATATTTCATCAACGCAGCTGATTCAACCGGAGGAATAGCGGGTGCAATTCAGAACGATTTTGCGCATTTTAGGCATTTTATTGATGTTATTTAGCCTAACGATGTTAACGCCCCTAATCATTAATCTGTTTTATCATGAACACTTTTGGGGTCCCTTTATTTTGGCAGCAGGCTGTACTTTCCTGACAGGCTTTGTCTTATGGCTATCTTGCCGCCATGCCCATTATGCTTTAAAAAACCGGGATGGCTTTTTACTTGTTGCCCTCTTTTGGTCAGTATTATGTCTTTTTGCCGCTTTACCCTTTTTATTCGCCTTAAGTTCATCCACCCATGCCTTAACGGATGCATTTTTTGAATCCGTTTCTGGCTTTACCACGACAGGTGCCAGCATTATCACCCATCTCGATGGATTACCCCACGCCATATTATTTTATCGACAACAATTACAGTTTTTGGGGGGCATGGGTATTATTGTTTTAGCCGTTGCTATTTTACCCATGTTAGGCGTTGGGGGAATGCAGCTATACCGAGCTGAAACACCGGGGCCAATGAAAGACAGTAAATTAACGCCCCGCATTGCCCAAACTGCCAAAGCGCTGTGGTATACTTACCTAGTACTCACATTACTCTGTTTTCTCAGCTATTGGTGGGCCGGGATGGATTGGTTTGATGCGTTAGGCGAAAGCTTTTCTACCGTTTCAACCGGTGGATTCTCCATGCATGATCAAAGCTTTGCCTACTATCAACAAGATAGCATCGAATTGGTCGCCTGCTTATTTATGTTTCTTGGGGGTACAAACTTCGCACTCCATTTCACTGCATTGAAAAAAGGACACTTAAACCACTACTGGCAAGATGAAGAATTTCGCGTTTATACATTCATCCTACTCGGTGGCAGCATCCTAGTCACCTTGCTATTGCTCATCTATGGTTTTTTCGATGAGCCCCATCCTGCTTTAATTAAAAGCTTATTTAATGTCATTTCGTTAGCAACAACCACTGGATTTTTATCCTCATCCATCGATACTTGGCCCTCGTTGGTTCCTTACCTTATTACGTTTCTTGCAATCATTGGTGGCTGTGCCGGTTCGACCAGTGGTGGCATTAAAGTCATGAGGGCACTTTTGTTAGGTAAGCAAAGCATGCGTGAAATGAAACGGCTCATCCATCCAAACGCAGTCATTAACATAAAATTTGGCCGCCACAGTTTAGCGGATCCGGTGTTACAGTCCATGTGGGGATTTATATCCGTTTTCATCGCTTTATTTATCCTAATCCTTTTAGTCCTCATTGGCTTAGGCAATGATTTAGTGACGTCCTTTGCCTGCACCACTGCCTCACTTGCCAACGCTGGGGCGGGAATAGGTGATATTGCCTTAAATTTCGCTAACTTATCTTCTGCAAGTAAATGGGTATTGATGTTTGCCATGTTAGCAGGTAGGCTTGAGATCTTTTCAATTTTAGTGTTATTCATGCCCCAGTTTTGGCGAAAATGAAAAGTTTTGTAACAAGTATGTTAAAATAATTTGGAAATGTTGTTAACATAAAGACCTGCCTGTGTTAATATAACTCCGATTGTGTCTAAAAAGAGGATTTTATGCATAAAATATCCGCACTTCCTGTGGGGCAACAACGCACATTCCGGATGCATGATGTAAAATTTGATGTTGTTTCATCAATTGTCGTATTCCTCGTCGCTATTCCCTTGTGTTTAGGGATTGCCTTAGCGTCCGGCGCGCCACTATTCTCAGGAATCATTTCTGGGATAATCGGGGGGATTGTCGTCGGAATAATCAGCGGCTCCCATGTCTCTGTGAGTGGTCCAGCGGCTGGGATGGCCGCCGTTGTTTTAACAGCCATTGCGCAACTGGGTGATTTCCAAACCTTTTTGCTCGCTGTCGTTTTTGCTGGATTTATCCAAGTATTGATTGGTATCCTCAGGGCCGGGTTTGTTGCTGAATACATACCCTCTAATGTGGTGCAAGGGTTACTGTGCGCAATTGGAATATTATTGATTATTAAACAACTTCCCTTGGCATTCTCTCATCCATTAGAAGTGGCTAGTTTGAAAAGTGTGTTAAAAGAGGCGGCTGATGGAATTTCCTTTACTTCCTTGCAACATATTGTTTCTCACTTATCATTTGGCGCCATTGTTATTTCAGTCGCATCGATGTCAATTTTGCTCTTTTTTGATTTCACTAAAAATAAAATTTTGAAAGCGATTCCTTCGCCGATCATTGTGGTTTTGGCGGCTATTTTTTTAAATGGTTTTTTTGGTCAATATTTTGAATCATTAGTGCAAGATCAACTCCAACTCGTCAATATCCCTCAGTATAATGGCTATTCCGATTTAATCTCCCAATTACAATTTCCTAATTGGAGTGCATTGGGTAATGCAAAAATATATTTTTATGCCTTGGTGATTGCTATCGTCGCCTCCTTAGAAACCCTCCTTAATATCAAAGCAGGTGAAAAACTAGACCCAAGGAAACGACACTCCTCCAAAGACCGCGAACTGGTTGCCCAAGGCATTGGTAATATATCGGCAGGGCTAATTGGCGGACTGCCCATTACATCGGTGATTGTTCGCACGTCGGTTAACATCGATTCGGGGGCGCATAGCAAATTATCCACGATCCTTCATGGTACTTTTTTACTAGCAGCGGTATTGTTGATTCCCCGTTGGTTGAATAAAATTCCGTTAGCAGCGCTTGCTGCTATCTTGATTCATACGGGTTATAAATTAAGTAAACCGGCTATTTATAAAGCCATCTATCAACAAGGGTTAGACCGATTTATTCCTTTCATTGCAACCATTGTCGGCATCATTATCTTTAATTTGCTCGCGGGCATTATTATCGGGCTAGCGATTAGCTTTTTCTACATTTTGAAATCCAGCAGCCAGGCGCGGTTAAATATTATTAAAGAAACCTACCCAACCGGCATTATTTATCGACTCATGTTGCCACAACAAGTTACCTTCTTAAATAAAGCATCATTCTATGCAGAGCTTGACACCTTACCTTCAAACTCCCAACTCATCATTGATGCCCGCTATACGCAATACATGGATAAAGAAATCATTGAATTATTAACTGATTTCCAAGCAAATGAAGCAAAAGAAAAGAATATTGCAATTAACCTGACTGGCTTTAAAGAAGTGTATGACGTTCAGGATCAAATTAACTTTATCGACGTCACAACCTATGATGTTCAAGCCAATTTAACCCCTGCCCAAGTGCTTAAAGTACTTAAGGAAGGAAATTATCGCTTCATCAACGACATCCGCATTCACCGAAATCCCAAAATGGAAGTGACTCACACGTCTAAGACACAGCATCCCATCGCCGTTATTCTTGGATGCATTGACTCCCGAGTGCCTGTGGAAACAATTTTCGATATGACCTTCGGTGATTTATTTTGTGTACGCGTTGCCGGAAATGTCATCAGTAGTGATGTGTTAGCCAGTATCGAATTTGCCTGTGGCGTGGCCGGGGCAAAGCTCGTGGTTGTGTTAGGTCATACCCGCTGCGGGGCTATTATGTCGGCTTGCGATAATGTAAAAACTGGCCATATCACCCAATTACTGGAAAAGATAAAGCCTTCTGTGAAAGCAGCTACGTCGATGGATGAAAGTCGTGATAGCAGTAATGATTCTTTTGTTCAGCAAGTCACTGAATTAAATATTGCCAATACCTTATGGCAAATTTACAGCCAAAGTGATATATTGAAGGACAAAATTAATCAGGATGAAATTGCTATTGTTGGCGCAAACTATGATGTGCGAACTGGTAAAGTCAGCTTTAAAGATTATTCACCGGAAGTTGAAGTGCTATTAAAGAAGGATACTGACCAACAACTACAAAAAAAATTACAGGAAATTGTCCAACCAAATGCACTTTTATCAGGTAATTAATTAATCCCAAGCCGGACATGTTAAAACAAGCAAATCAGGACTGCGTAAAAAGCCCCTATTAAGGCGAATTTATGTCGACAGTATCCATGCAAATGCAATTGCACTATGCACAATTTCCTAAACCGGTTGATCAAAACGATGGTCATACTTGGATATTTGATCGACAGCTTAGCAAACAAAACCCTGATTTCGTTTTATCCGTGTTGAAAAACATACGGTGCGTTAAACTCGAATATGACGTATTACAATCACAATTGGCTGAGCTCATTCAATCGCAACTGGATATACCGCGTCATCAAAATAAATTAATCACCGCACTTATCTTAGCAGAAACCCTTGAATACTGTTCTTACCATTACCTTGTCGATCAACTAGAGGCCGCCTACTACCAACAGCAAATTCTAAACTTAAGGAAACTGTTAGCTTCCCTAGGGTATACCTTTCCAAAAAACAACTTAGCGATCCCCGGCTTGAAGCCCGAGGGGAGCCTATCCCAAACCATTTCCCGGCAGACAAATTTTTATAATATGCTTCGCCAAATTACTCAACGCTCCCGCCGGTTCGTTCTTGAAGTTAACCGCCTAATGGCGACCCTTCGGGCGAGTTCAGTTATTGACTCCATCGATAATGCCACCTCTCCCATACTCAACTATCTCTTTTTTTTACTATTCATTCCTAGGACTATCAGCAATCTTTGCATAATTGGCAAACATGTATTTCCAGGAGCTTGGATGCAAGAGCCTGAGAAACAATTGCACTGGCGGGATCGCTTAAGCCTGCAATTAAATCAACGAGGCTTCCAATTAGCTGATGATTTAGTATGGTGTGTCGTCAACTTCAGTATCTGCTTTGTTCTCATTGGCCCCCTATCTCATTGGGCAATGCCGATGATGATGGGACAGCAAATTTGTGAAGTTATTTCGCGTGTGGCCAAATTGATAGTAACTGTTAAACCGTTACTCGCTTTAAAAAACCACTATCTTGCTTTGCTAAAAAATGATGCGCTTGATGCGGATGACAAGCTTGAAATTGAAGGCTATCTAACTCAACTCGATGCTCGCATCCATTTTGAAATCAAAAACCTTGCGTTAAATGTGCTTAACTCAACCACAATTTTAATTTTAGGGTTATTAACCATTTCAGTGTTCTTTAGTGCAGTGCCAATCATACCGGCTGTCGCGGCATTGCTGATGGTTGCTGCAACCGGCGTTTTTTATTATCTCAATCGAACAATGAACAAACAGCATCCAAACAAGCCTCAAGCTTTGGTGGATAAAGCAAGTCAGTTAGGTCTATTTGCTGTTGATGACAGGCAAATACAAGCCGCTCCCTCACCGCAACAAACACCCCAGTTTTCAGCTTAACGAACGAAGTGATTGGGCCTTTTCGTAAGTCTTAATTAGGTGAAAAGTAAGCCGCGATTGCCTATACTATAGTTATTGAAAGTATCGATAGGGACGACTAACATGCCTCCAGAATTAACTCAAATGACTTATGCGCAAAAATATAACCAATATTTTGATCCCGACTCGACTTATCAAAAAATGGATTCCATGGTTAAAACCAATGGTCGAGACCATTATAAAAAAATCATTGACCCTGATTCGAAAGAGCCGATGGAACCAGCCAAGGTGGCAGCGATTATCCAACGGGCTGAATTGGGGAATAAACGGCTCGATGTATTGGTCAGTAAACTTGACTCAATGCCCATCGATCAAGGCCTTAGCAACAAAGACTGCCAAACATTAAAGCGCATTTTAACTGATGTCAAAAGTTCCCGGCCCAATGACCAGGAAAAACAAGCCATTGATGAGATTGTGCAAACCATCGATAGTCAGGGGCAAGATGGCTTGACGGCAGAACAAACGCATCAAGTTTTAGCAAAAATGGATGACATACGCCATGACCGCAGTTTTTTTGACCCTGAACAAGTCAAATCAATTTCTCAATTCATCAGCAACAAAGTCACTGAACTCAAAGCAGCAGGCGGCGATACATCCAATCTTGAACAACAACAAAAAATTATGGATGAAATTGACAAACTCAATCGTGTCGGCCAAGAAGTTAAACAATCGCAATCATCGGGTATGTCTGAAGTCGAAGCCAAGAAAGTTGTCGAGGAACTCAAAGGCTTTAATATCGATGACCAAGACGATAAGAAAGATAAAAAGCAAGACCAAAAAGACGATAGAAAAGAAGACGAAAAATCAGAAAGCAAGCAGGAAACAGAAAGCGAAGGTTCAGACAATTTAGAATCCATGGGAGAAGAAGGGGCTGAAAATGCACTGGAAGATGGCGTCGAAGATGGTCTTGGCGATGCCGTTGTTGACGGGGTGGGTGAAGTTGCCGCTGATGCAGCGCCTGAAGTGACTAGCGCCGTGGTTGAGGGAGCAGGTGGTTTGGTTGGGGCTGAAGGAGCCGCTTTGCCGGAAGAGTTAGCGGGTGCCGCAGGGTTAGAGATTGCGGCACTCCCGGAAGAAGCCGTGGCCGCCGAAGCAGTTGTTGGTGCTGTGGGCGCGGCGGCAATTTGATGTTTGATCTCATTGGAACCTACCGTTCTGCAAAACCGTTGCAGACTCTCGCAATCATTGAACCGCTTGCATCCCACTATGATATTACTCGTATCGCACACATCACAGGCCTTGATACCCTTGGCATTCCGACTTATGTTGCTTATCGGCCTAATAGCCGCTCTTTATCATGCAGTCAAGGCAAAGGGGTCAGTCACGCGCTGGCAAAAGTATCCGCCATCATGGAAGCCATCGAATTTCATTGCATCGAACACCTTCCTCCCGCCGATCTACATGGATCCTTTCAAGTTTTGAGTAAAACCTATCCGTTATACCCTTTAGATACGATTAGCAAAACATTAATCAAAGTGGATTTATTAGAAACCTCTATCGACTGGCTAAAAGGCTATGATCTCATCAATCAGCAACCCATCTATTTCCCGCGCGATATGATTGGTCTGGATAAAAGCCAAAATAACCTGACGTCATTAGCGCTATGGCCAAGTTCGAATGGGCTTGCTTCGGGAAACACATACGAAGAAGCGTTGTGTCATGCACTTTTTGAGTTAATAGAACGCGATATGTTTGAAACAACCTCCGATCGCATCGTTGATTTAGAAAAATTAACCGACCCAACCTGCCAACAAATGGTGAACACCATTCAAGAACAGGCAAAACTTGTTGTGACCGATGTCACCAATCAGCGACTCTCCATGCCGATTTATAAGGCAGTGATCACGGATAAAGCCAATGCGAATCGATTGTCACTTGGTATCGTGGGACATGGTTGTCACTTATCCGCCCAGGTGGCATTTCTACGGGCAATCACCGAAGCGGCCCAGGCACGATTGACATACATCTCCGGCGCAAGAGATGATATCCCCATCCATCTCTTTAGCCCCCAGTTATTATATCGCATGACGCCGAAAGTGGCGCCTAATTGCCTGTTACAAGAAATCAATACCATGCCCAACACCATGACAGAAATGCTCAATTTAATATTAGATAGATTGGTCACCAATGGCCATGGTCAGGTCATTGTCTACCGACTAACCCCGGATGATTGTCCATTTGCCGTGGTGAGGGCCCTGATTCCTACGTTATCATTAGATGAAGCCAGTCATTTTATCCACACAAGTGAGGTCGTATGACAAATCAATTAACGATTGTCTATTCAGGCCCAACGATTAATCAAACCCAAGTAAAATCGCTTTTACCGGACGCCTATTGGCATGATCCCATTCAATGTGGCGATGTCATAAAGGCCATGCGCATCGGCGCAAAGCGATTGATAATTATTGACGGCTTTTTTGAGCACAAAGCATCCGTCTGGCATAAAGAAATTTTATTGGCGATGCAACATGGGATAGAAGTCATTGGCGCCTCAAGTATTGGCGTCCTTCGTGCTTGTGAACTTCATTCATATGGCATGATTGGCATTGGTGAAATCTTTCATTGGTATCAACAAGGGTTGATAGACAGTGACGATGAAGTCACCGTGGTACACTACCCTGCCGAAGCAGATTATCTACCAGCCAGTGACGCGCTAGTCAATATACGCAAAACCCTGCAATATGGGTTGGAATCACAAATCCTTACACAAAACGATCATGACCAATTACTGACAAAAGCCAAGCAAACGTTTTATCGACAACGCAATTGGCATCAATTACTTGAAAATAGTCAGCTACCTGATATGACCGTGCTTTGGCTTAAAAAAAATTACCAGGACATCAAGCAGGCTGATGCGATAGCAGCACTTCACTATGCCGCTTCCCATCCTGCCATGGCCCCAAAGCCATTTGAGTTGTGTCATAACCAATACTTGAATAAACAAATTCATGTCATGAATACTCAGCCATTTAGTCAAGCATTTGATTGGCTTCCCGTTGAGGAAAAACGAACCATTGCTTGGTTTGACCAGGGTCATGAGGCAAAAGAATTGGTGACGCATCTGGCGAAATTGTGCGATATGACAACGATGTTATTTAATCCAATCGATAATATCGAAAATATTGATCTGACCCATTTTGGGCATTTTCTCAAAGAAAGTACAGATCCCGATTTTCATCAGCTGATTGAATTTATTAACCTACAAATTGCCAATGGCGCATTAGATCTTAAGATTGTTGAAAAATTTTATCCTTACTTACGATTGTTGTTTTTTAATCCCCGAAAAAAAACAAGCGAACACACCCAATCGGCACTGGTCCTATTTTCGGTTCTATGGGTAATTTTAAATCAACATGCCGATGCGGCTGGAATTTATTGTGAGGACGAGAAGATTAAAGAATATACCAATGATCTTTTACAGAAAATAGGACAACCATCGCTTGGAAGTTTAAATGCGTTTATCTATCAATATCAGTATGAGAAAAAGCTATTTATAAAACTATGTTATGAGGGGGCTCGCTTTCGCTATTTATTTAATTATTTTATCGGTCAGGGATTAGCAAAACGAAAAGTATTTAAGCCAAAAAATTGGTTATGGACTGTTATTGAGGTGTTTCTGCATAAAAAGCAGGAATTTTGAAGGGATTTGGGGGCTTTCCCCAACGATTGGAGACAGTGATGTTACGCAAACTTGTGAACGTTATTATCCTTGCATATTATTTTATACGCTTCTACAGTTTTTATCTGCCCGCGATATACCGAGCTAAACGAGCAGTTAGCCATGACGAGCAACAACGTGCCAGAGACATTTTATATCATAATACGACATGCAAATTGTTTAGCATGATCGATACGCGTCTTGATATCCGCGGCAATGCCAATGTTGAATCAATGGGTAGACCTGTGATCTATATCAGTAATCACCCCAGTCTATTAGATATTCCCGCTTTATTTCGAGCGATTAATACCAATACCCGCATGCTCTATTCATCGGATGTTTTAACCCTCCCTTTGCCCGGTTTTCGATGGATTTTAATGACGTTCAACCACTTACCGATTGATGATAAACCTGGGGAACAACTAGAAAAAGATCTCGAGCGAGTTAATCAAGCAATGGCTAAGGGTGGGTATTATTGGGCTGCTCTCAAAAAAGGTGCAGAAAGTAAACGCCTAGCCCAGTATAAAAAATCATTGTTTCATATGGCAAAAGAGCATCAAGCATTGGTCATACCCCTATGCATCAAAGGCAGTGATGATATTATCACCCAAGGGAAAGGTTGGTTGAATGTGCAAATTAACCGAGGTCTTTCGATTGAGTGCATGGTTTTACCTACCATTGATGCCAATCATTATGAAGACGCCAAAGGTGTCTGGGATGCGTGTGATATGGCTATTAAAAAGGCATTAGAATAGGCATGGTAGTTCGCTGAGCAATATGTGAACGTTTGCGTAAGACTTTAGAACTCACCCCGAATGGATAAGCAAAACATTTCCCTGCATCGTTTGTTGTAGCGGCTTTTGTCTGACTGTTAAAAACAGTTTTGCTGAGTATATCGGGTCTAACAAAAACCCTTCTTCAATGGCTGTTCGCCTCACTTCCTCTTTTGTAGCCTGATTGACTGCACCAAACGCTTTCGCAGTATGCGGATAATGGCAAATCATGTTATCCGGCTTGTAACCTAACCATTGCAAAGCTTTCTGGCGGAAAATCAGCTCATCATCCGCCATTAATATCACCTGGAGTTGGGCAGGGTGGTGGTGCTGTTTTAGCCAATGGGCTAACGCTATTGCTGAAAACCCGGTTCCAGCATCCATGACAATATGATTAAATTGAATGCCTGCTTCTTCTTCATTTCGCAGGATATCATCACCTAACGTCATTGCTCCCTCGAAGGCTTGCGCCACAGCAGCCCCTTCACAAAGAACAAAACAGCGCTGTTTACTTTCTGATTGGAGGCGTTTGGCATAATCGTCCACCGCCAACCATTGATCACGGTCAATCCAACAAATGTCCTGCTCGTTGAGAAATAATCGAGAAGCACTAAAATTGCCTTGGTTTAAATGACTCCAGGGTTTTAATAATAAAGCGGTGACATCAAGTCGATGCTCCCTTGCTATTTGCAAGGCAGCTAATAAATTATTAGATTGAGGACCAGCAATAATGATTAATCGTTGAATGTTATTACTTGATAAATAGGGAATGATACTTTGATACTTTCGCAACTTATTGCCTCGAATAGCACCCGATAATTCATCCTCGCGTTTCACATACCATCCCTTAGGAAAGTTGTTCAACGAATGGATTCTGCTATGTAAGATTGCCATCATATCCAGTCAATTTGTCATACCAAAGTATTTATTGTAAATAAATGAAGACAATTTACCCAACGATTTGTAAGAAATATCTCAAAAAAATTGACGAAAATAGCTTTTTTGTTGGCAACCATTGATAGCATAAAAAGTTATCTCATTGTTTTTTATAATAATTTTAAAATCTTTTCGACAAAATCTATCTACAATGCTTATTTTTTGGTATTGCAATCACAAAAAGGAGTTGATATCTTGGAACTGAGATTACAAGAAGTAATCCAGCAAAAGGAACTTGAAATCATACGGATTTGATTGGATTAAGGAAGATCAAGGACAGGATGTCCAGGATGACTGTAAAAGCCGGGCTTAGCCCGGCTTTTTTTGATCTCCTTCTCAACCAATTCTGACCATAGGAATTCGCTAACCAATTTAGAGCAACACCCAAGCCTTGAGAAAATATAAAAATCACTTTTCCTCATTGCTGTACTTTTTGATAAAAATTGAGCTCTTTTTATTCCGAATTCTTAAGCTTTTGTTAAGGTTTCTTCGATATACTGCCAACAAATATCGAGGGAGTTTTATGAATATTTTAATCGTTGATGATAATGCATTTGGAGCCTACTGTTTAAGTAGATTGCTAAGCTTAGTAAACGCTGACGTGAGCATCTCCATCGTTCATAATTCTCAAGCTGCACTCTCCGCCATCGAAACCAGGCAGCCTGATTGGGTAGTTTTAGATGGTGACTTGCAAGCTGGGGATGGCATTTATTGCAATGGCCCAGCCTTACTTGACTGTATTTGGTCAGTCTATCCAGATATATCTGCCGTTGTATGGACCGATTCTGATGCTATGCGTTTAAAATTTGCCGAAGTATTCGATCGTTATAATAAACCGTTTACCGAAGATTATTGCTGGCCCAAAATGGTTAAGCAGAATCGAATTCGACGTTTATTCCAAATTCACCAAAATGCGTTTGCGCCAGGACACAGTGATTGGTATAGCGTTAAACATGCTCAAGAATAAATGCTAGGTGTGTCCTCGATCAGGTTTTTTACTTTGTACCGGACAACTCCTAAAAAAAAGCCGTCTTTGCGAACGTAGTGAAGTAATGCAGAACAGATTTCTGTTCGGAGATCGAACTGGATTGCTTCGCAAAGCTCGCAACGACAGTGCTTTTAAGAAATTGTCCGGTACAGAGTTTTTTTTGTCCCATGCGCCTGTTAATATTGATTATTGCTTGCATCACCGCCCCTTTCCCGCTACCCTAGCATCAACGCTCAAGATTAAGCGTTAAGGATTTACTTAAAACGCAAAAAACGATTCATATCAAAGAAGTTAGCGTTTTATGCACTATTTTAGGAATATTTAAGAAGAAAGAGGGAAGCATGCATAAACGTGTCGTCGTGACAGGCATGGGCATTTTATCATCCATTGGACAGGATATTCCATCCTTTTGGCAAGCAGCTATATCAGGACAATCTGGCATTAAGCATTTAACCCAAATTGATGTTTCAAATTACCCGACACGTATCGGCGGTGAAATAGGCCCCCTTACGGATGAACAATTGCCCCACATTGAAAAGCGCCAACGATTTACTCGGGTTGCACAATATGCCATTTATTGCTTGGAACAGGCATTGCAACAAGCCAAATTGGATACATCGATTCGTCAATCGGCGGGTATATATATGGGTACCGGCTGGGGTGGCACGCCCGAAATCGAATCCGGTTTCAAAGACTACTTTCTTCATGGCTGGAAAAAAATTCCACCCATGTCTGTCATAAAAGGAATGCCCAACTCAATAACCAACCATCTTGCCATGTTATATGATATCCGGGGTCCAAACATGACCCTATCCAATGCCTGTATTTCTTCCGCTGAAGCAATTGGTGTTGGCTTTGAGAATATTCAACGGGGTAAAATCAGTACCGCTATCTGTGGGGGTTCTGAATCACTCCTTTGGGCCAGTGTTTTAGGCGCATGGTGTCGTTTAAAGGTGATGTCTACCCAAAATGAACATCCTCAAAAAAGCTGCCGCCCTTTTGATGCGAATCGGGACGGGATGGTGATAGCAGATGGTGCTGGCGTTATGATATTAGAGGAGTTGGAGCAAGCTCGCGCCAGGGGCGCGCATATTTATGCTGAAATCATTGGCTTTGGTCAGAGTTGTGATGCACATCACATTACCGCACCCAAATCGGAAGGACAAGCAGCCGCCATCGAAGCCGCCTTAAACCAAGCAAGAGTTAGCCCCAACGACATCCAATATATAAACGCGCATGGGACTGCTACCAAATTAAATGACCTGACAGAAACACAAACAATCAAGCATGTGTTTGGGAATCGAGCCTACCAAATTCCCATTACAGCGCAGAAAAGTATGACAGGTCATGCCATAGGAGCCGCAGGCGTCTTAGAAATTATCACAACGTGTTTGGCCATCGAAAATGGCATCCTACCGCCAACGATAAATCTTGATAACCCGGATGAGCAATGCGACCTTGACTACATTCCCCATCAAGCAAGACATAAACAGATAGACATTGCCTTATCCAACCACTTTGCCTTCGGAGGGGCGAATGCGGCACTCATTTTACAGCGATTTTTCCAGTGATAGTACTGGATTTAAATGGGATGAGGACACGCCCTAATACAAATATAAATAAAAATCCGGTATAATCGCCTGATTTATACTTTATACCTGAGAAAACATATGGCCATAACGTTAGCACAATTAGCAGAATATTTAGGAGGAACGGTTATTGGTGATGCGACCACTGAATTGTTGGGCATATCACCGCTTGATGAAATTCAAGTGAATACGTTGGTCTACGCTAAAGATGCAAACGCCGTTGCCTTAGTGGAAAAGTCTGAAGCAGCGGCCATCCTAGTCAATAATAATTGTCAATCTTCCATCAAACCTTGCATACAAGTTTCTGATCCATTTCATGCTTTTACTCAGATCATTGCCTACGTTTATCCGACCTTAGAAGAAGAGCCAGGCATCCATCCCACGGCTGTCATAGCTGATAATGTCAGTATCGGCAAGCTTGTGCACATTGGTCCCTATGTTACAATTGGTTCTGGGTCAGTTATTGGCGATAAATGTATTATTCACGCCCACGCATCCATAGGGCAACAAGTCGTATTAGGTAATCATTGCGTCATTCATCCCCATGTCACCATATATAATCAGTGTCGATTGCACAATGAAGTCATTGTCCATGCATCCAGTGTTATTGGCTGTGATGGGTTTGGCTATCGTTTTCATGAGGGTAAGCACGAGAAAATCCCGCACGTTGGTCATGTTGTCATTGAAGACCATGTTGAAATTGGCGCTAACACCGTGATTGATCGAGCTACCTTAGGCGCGACCGTCATCGGACAAGGAAGCAAAATTGATAATTTAGTACAGGTTGCTCACTCCGTTAAACTTGGAAAAAACAATATTTTATGTGCTTTTACTGGGATAGCAGGCAGCTGTAACACAGGCAATAATGTTGTCTTTGCTGCCAATGTCGGTGTCAGTGACCACGTTACCATTGAAGATGGCGTCACCTTAGGTGCCCGCACAGGCGTTGCTCCGAATAAAATTCTCAAAGCGAATCAAGTCTATCTTGGTAATCCTGCACGACCTAAAGATAAATTCATTAATCAAGAAATGGAAAATAAACGCATTCCAGCAATGCGGAAAAAAATCGAACAACTCGAAGAACAACTGAAAAAACTCGCCCAGGCAATGGAGCAAACGGAGGTTTAGCCATGGCGTCAAGCCCTTTGATTTTAGTCGATGGATCGTCTTATTTTTTTCGTGCCTTTCATGCGTTACCACCACTGACAAACTCAAAAGGCCAACCCACAGGGGCAATTTATGGGGTCGCCAATATGGTGAAACGGTTGATTAAAGATTATCAACCCGAAAAAATTGCTGTCATATTTGATGCAAAAGGAAAGACCTTTCGCGATGATCTCTATCCACAATATAAAGCCAATCGCCCCCCTATGCCGGACGAATTATCCAGCCAGTTTCAACCTTTATACGATTTGCTAAGTGCGATGGGGTTACCATTAATCATGGAACCGGGCGTTGAAGCCGATGATGTCATAGGGACATTGGCATCCCAAGCAAAATCAAAAGGAATTAATGTGGTCATCTCCACCGGGGATAAAGACATTGCTCAGTTAGTGAATCATCAAGTGACACTTATCAATACAATGACCGATAAAATGCTTGATGAGGCAGGTGTGATTGAAAAATTTGGCGTCAAAGCCAATCAAATGATTGATTATCTAACGTTGGTAGGCGATAACGTTGATAATATACCCGGCGTCCCTAAATGCGGTCCTAAAACCGCTGCTAAGTGGCTAGGAGAATATGAAAGCTTGGATAATTTAATCGCACATGCCGATGAGATTGGTGGCAAAATTGGCGAATACTTGCGAGAAAGCATTCCCAAGCTACCTTTGTCAAAGCAGCTAGTGACCATCAAATGCGATGTTAATTTACCTTTTGACATAGATGATCTGACGCCTGGCCAAGCCGATGAAGCAAAGCTCATAGAAATGCTCAAAGAATTTGAATTTAAAACATGGCTTAAATCCATGCTCGAACAACAGGCAGATAATGCTTCGGAAGAAACCATTTCTCAAAACGCTAACTATCATATCATCCATGATAAAACCGCTTTTGATAGCTTGTTAACTCGTCTACAACACGCCAACTTGTTCTCATTTGACACAGAAACAACGGATTTAGCCGCGATTAATGCGGAATTAGTCGGCATGTCCTTCGCTATTCAAACCGGGGAGGCTTTTTATATTCCTCTAGCCCATATTGATTATCAACCTCAACTGAATCGAGATGACGTATTAGCCGCCCTAAAACCAATCCTTGAGGATAAAACCATTAAAAAGGTGGGACAAAATCTCAAGTACGATTACAACGTGATGAAAAATTATGACATCACCCTTCAAGGTATTGCTTATGACACGATGCTCGAGTCCTATATCATTGACAGTAGTGCATCGCGCCATGATATGGATAGTTTATCGTTAAAATACCTTGGCCATAAAACAATCAGCTTTGAAGACATTGCTGGAAAAGGGGTAAAACAACTGCGTTTTGACCAAATTTCTGTGGACAAAGCCGCCCCCTATGCAGCAGAAGATGCGGATATCACCTTGCAATTGCATCAGGTATTAAGTGCAAAATTAGACGACAAATTGAAATCGGTGTTGCTTGATATTGAAATGCCTCTATTAACCGTACTCGCTGAAATGGAACGAAAAGGGGTTTCCATTGACTTAGATGTGCTTGAAAAGCAAGGCCATCGCCTAAAAAAACAAATCGAAGCACTTGAAGTAGAAGCTGTCGAATTAGCCGGCCATCCTTTTAATTTAAACTCACCTAAGCAATTGCAAGAAATTTTATTTGATGAACTAAAATTACCCATCATCAGCAAAACACCCAAAGGCCAAGCGTCTACCGCTGAATCCGTACTGCAAGAGCTCGGCCATGAGTATCGGCTACCTGCAGTCATTCTAGCCTATCGAAGTTTATCTAAGTTAGTATCCACTTATATTGACGCGCTCCCCAAACGGGTTAACCCAAAAACCCATCGCGTCCATACTTCCTATAACCAAGCGGTGACTGCAACGGGCCGCTTATCGTCGAGTGAACCCAATTTACAAAATATCCCCGTTCGCAGCGAAGAAGGCCGTGCAATTCGTCAAGCATTCATTGCCCCGCCAGGCAAACTTTTGGTTGCTGCCGATTATTCCCAGATTGAATTACGCATCATGGCACATTTGTCCAAAGATGAGAGTTTATTAAATGCCTTTAAGCAAGGGTGGGACATCCACGCAGCCACTGCCAGTGAAATCTTTCATATACCACTTGACCAAGTCACATCGGATCACCGGCGCAAAGCAAAAGCGGTGAATTTTGGTTTAATCTATGGCATGTCATCTTTTGGTTTAGCCAGACAAATTGATGTTGACCGACAAGAAGCGCAACACTATATTGAAACCTATTTTAAGCGATATCCTGGCGTCAAACGTTACATGGATGAAACAAGAGCCAAAGCGCATGACCTAGGCTATGTCGAAACAATCTTTGGGCGACGCTTGTATTTACCCGAAATCAACAGCCGAAATGGCATGCGCCGCAAAGCAGCCGAAAGGACTGCCATCAACGCCCCCATGCAAGGCACTGCAGCGGATATTATCAAAAAAGCCATGCTCTCCATTGCCAATTGGCAACAAACGCAAAGCCCCTCTTATGCGTCAATGATCATGCAAGTGCATGACGAATTGGTTTTTGAAGTATCAATCGATAGCTTAGAGAAAGCGAAAAAGGAAATTCGCCAGCACATGGAGCACACCGTTGAATTATCTGTGCCACTGGTCGTATCCATTGGTTCAGGGCAAAACTGGGATGAAGCACACTAAGTCCCAAATTGGCGCTGTTCGAGCGATTGGATGAATTTGGTGGATGACATGGGTTTATTGTATAAGTAGCCTTGAACTTGGTCACACCCCATCTCGATTAAGCATTCTTTTTCTGCTTCACTCTCAACCCCTTCGGCTACAACCTCGATGCCAAATTGATGCGCGAGTGTGATGATGGCTCTGACTAACATTTGATTATGTTGATCTTTATCGAGTCCTGAAATAAAACGCCTATCGATTTTTAGTAATTGAATGGGTAACCGTTGCAAATAGCCTAGCGATGAAAACCCTGTGCCAAAATCATCGAGGGCGATAATAATGCCCATTGTATTTAAGATATTTAATTGCTTGATGGCGGTGTCAAAATTTTTAAGTGCTGAGGTTTCCGTGATTTCAATGCATAAGGCTTTTCCTGGCAGTTTGTATTGTTGTAAATAATGTTGAAAGGTATCCACTAAATTGTATGATAAAAATTGTTGTGTTGACAGATTAATTGCCACGGAAATATATTCACCAAATTTTTGAAACAACGATTGGGCATGCAAACAGGCTTGTTCAATCAGCCAAGGGGTTAATTGGATAATTAAGCCGCTATGCTCAGCGATGTCAATGAATGAATCAGGCATCATTAAATTATCACCATCTTCCCAGCGCAAAAGCGCTTCGCAACCAACCAAGCAATTATTTTTTAGATGATATTTTCCTTGATAATGTAAAATGAAGTCATGATTAATAATTGCTTGGCGAAGCTCATGTTCGATAATAATACGCCGATGCTGCTCTTTTTCAATTTTCGGTTCAAACATGAACATCGAATTATCCCCTCTACTTTTTGCTTCCATCAGGGCAAGGTCGGCAAATCGGATCAAATTGTGCTGTGTTTTTTCATGCAACTCGTCTGTAAACACTATACCGATGCAACAAGTCAGATAAAATATATGGTTGGCAATTTCAATTGGTTTGTTCAATATTTTCTGAATATCATGGAGCCATTTATGCACCTGGTTAAAGCTATGCTCGGTATTCCCATTAAATAACACCGCAAAATAGCCGCCCCCCAACCGGTAAATTGTCGGCGCTTGTTCGTCGAACGTCGCTTGCAACTGTTCATCCCAACGGTGGCATATATGCTTAATTCCTTCGTCAGCCGCTTTATGTCCCGTGATTGAGATGATACGCTGGAGATGATCAATATCGACTAAAGCTAAAGCGGAAGGGTTGGATTTTGTATTGATAAATAGCTCATCTAGTTTCTTTTCAAACATGGCGCGATTTGGCAATTGGGTAATGGGATCAAAATAAGCCAAATTAAACAATTGCTTTTCATATCCCATGCGGTGTGAAATTTCCTGCAAATAGCCATGGTAGCGATTAAATTGAGGTAACCAACTCAAATTGTACTCAAATGCCACTTTGTTAAATTGATAACGCACTTGGATAATATTTTCTTTCATGGGTAAACGGTTTTTGACAACTTGGGGAATTAATACTGAGATATCATCAGTTCCAAAAAACGTTTGGCAGGTACGATAAGCAGCAGAATTTGCATACAAAATATCGCCCTCGGTGGTGATCGCGATGACAGGGTCAGAATTTGTTTCTGGAAATGACGCGAGAATTTTTCTGTCAAGATTAACTTGTTTCACTTGATTGTAAAAATAGCCAATGACCAATATGACCATGCTAAAGAAAATCAAAAAATAGATTAATGCGAGTAAAACGCGTGCATTGGGGAATAGCAAATAAAGACTGACCGACATGGCTACAAAAAAAATGCTAATAACCACCAGCCAAACCGCCATTATGTTTTTGTCTTTGTTCTTTCCGAACATAATTGAAACGTCCTGTGTTTTATACATTAATTATAAATCATATTTTATTTTTCGCCGGCAGTATTGATAATGATTCTCATTTATTGTAAATTTCATCTTCTGTCAATTTGATATTAACTAAAACAATGAAGACAAAAAAAATACCTTATTACCTCCTTGTTGGGTCATTAACCATCGGTGCTAGTTTGATTCTTGGCTTTCTTAGCTTTACGGGTGCCATGGCATTATGGCCGATTGTCCCTGTAGCCAGTGTATTTTTTTGTTTTTCCGTTGCCTATGAAGGGGAGATTTACCAACGAAATATCAAAGGAGCCCTAGATAAGCTCGGTTTCAAAGGGAATTTCATGCATCGTAAGTTAGCAAGGCAATACTTGTCGGAGTATGCGCCGAGTGAACCCGGAAAGACGGCTCCTTTGTTTTTTCAAGATTATATGAAGATGCTTATATTAATGGATAAGTACAAGCATAAAGGCCTTCTAAACTTTGAAGACAGTCAACGCAAAAAAGCGTTGAATAAATCACTTCGTAAAATGGAAAAGTGGTTTGCGTTGTTGCTTTTTGAAAAAAAGACACCTGCCAATACTTATGAAAAAGAACTGGTTTCCTGGTTAAAAAACCATCACCAATCGGAATGGTTAGAAAAAGCAAAGAAACGCCAATTTTATTATTATTTAACTGCGATATTTGCTGGCGTGGCAGGCGTTAGTATGTCGTTTGGCACCACGTATCTCTTGCTGGGAGCATTGTCTTCCATGCCATTGTTCATGGTTGCGTCCCCTTTAATACTAACCCTTAGCATTACTGCAGCATCTTTAGTTGCTGGCGTCGCTTATTCGTTACTTACTTTTAACGCTATCACGGACATGATTGATAATGAGACGTTTCAACAATGGCTTAACAAATTTAAACGTAATTTAATCGATAAACCGTCTATTCGCTCCGTGTTAGTTAGCGTGGTAGCCATGCTGCTTTTCGCCCTGGCACTGGCGCTCACGATATGCACAGCAGGGACTTGGTGGACTGTGATTAAAAACACGCCACCATTATTTCGGTGGATGGCCAAAATTCCTTCGTCGTTATTGATGGTATTTCCAGTGACCAATGGCCTCGCCGCATTATTCTTTAATTTTCAAAATACGGCAGAATCATTTGAGATGGTCGATGATATGCTTGATTATCCGCCGACAACGCCATTCACCCAAAGATTTGCTGATGCGTTTAATCAGCTCATTACCAATGAAACACTGTGGCAAAGATTCAACCCTGCCCGCTTGATTCTTAAACTGATATTCACCCCCTTAAGAATTCTCCTATTTTTTGGTCACTTAATTAGCATTGCACTGACATCCGATAGACTGCCCGGCGTCCCCCAAATTTTATCATTCCTCGTTGGCTTAATATGCGAAGGATTTGAGGATGCTCACTATTTTCTTGGTTTTGGTAAAGATAAACACCATACCCAATCCAATGCAGGGTTACTCAAAACACATCTGAAAGAAGCGGAAGGACACAGTCATGATAATGACGTACCGACACGAATTTTATATTTGCTTTTTTCCCCGATGTTTTATTTAGCTGCGTTATGGGACTATCACTACAGTGCAACCCCAAGCTGGCAAGAATCTTGCCATAAATTTAACATCCCTGTTGCAAGCGAGGATGGCGCAAAAACTGAGGACCTCGTTGTCCAATCATCACAGCATTTATCGAAACTGGGCATGTCGGCGTTGGAAAGTCACCTTCAATCATCTTTATCGGTGACTAAGGACAAATCACATACCGACCCATCGCATTTCAACAGCCAAAAGCTTGGTTTTTTACGGGATCTTAGCTCTCTCATTTCTGAGGAAGAAGCGATAACCAGCATGGAAAATGGTATGTAATGGATGGGGTTGCATTGTTCCGGCTATTTTATAAAATGGCCGTCTTTGCGAACGTAGTGAAGCAATCCAGAACAGATTTTTGTTCAGAGATCGAACTAGATTGCTTCGCAAAACTCGCAATGGCGGGGCTTTTAAAACAATGTCTGGTACAACGATGTGGTTGTTAAAAAAGATTAAATGAGAATGATTATTAATATCGTTTCATGCTATAATGGGTGTTGTATTAATGAGGAGAAAGAATGCCGACGTTGCGTGAGTTCCACGATGGCGAGTGTGCTCGTTTAACTAGTTTTTCCAATATTTCTCCTGCGTATCGTCAACGATTGCTTTCGATGGGACTAACCCCTGGCGCTGTCATAACTGTCGTACGCAAGGCACCGCTTGGCTGTCCTATTCAGGTCAATATACGTCACACAACCATCAGCTTACGCTTAGATGAAGTCAATGAATTACAGTGGGAGCGAATTGAATGAAAGGGCTTTTAGTTGGCAATCCCAATTGCGGAAAAACAACGTTGTTCAATACCCTGACGGGGCAAAATCAACGCATTGGAAATTGGCCAGGGGTAACCGTTGATAAAAAAGAAGGCACCTTTGTCGTTGCCAATCAATCAATCACAATCACCGACCTACCCGGTATCTATTCTTTGTCTGCCCCTAATGATGGAAGCAGTCAAGACGCACAGATTGCTGCCAAAGCCATCATCGAACTGCAAGCCGATTTCATTATTAACGTGGTTGATGCTTGCCATCTTGAGCGACATTTATATTTAACCAGTCAACTATTAGAGTTGGAGAAGCCCATCATCGTTGCCCTGAACATGACCGATTTAGCCAAGCAACAACGAATCAACATTGATGAAAAAGCACTTGCAACACAATTAGGTTGTCCCGTCGTACCTATTCAAGCGCACAAACATGTCGGGATTGATGCCTTAAAACAACAATTAATCAACCCTGGCAATGAGAAGTCCTATCTAACCATTCATTGGCCTGACACCATCCAACAGGCTTTAATTCAATTAAAGCACTATTTCGCGGGGAATGGGTATTCAACAGCTCAAAGTAACTTTATGGCTTGTCGGGCAGTGGAAGGCGATCATCAATGGCTAAGCCAATTTGACCAAGTGGATGTTCTCAAAAAGCAAGACCTTGACTTAATAGCTGCCGACCAACGCTACACAATTGTTCACAAAATCACGCAGTCTGTCCAATCAAGACCGGCAGATGCTAGTAACCAATTAACTGCACGCCTCGACAAATTTGTCCTCAATAAATGGTTAGCTTTCCCAATCTTTTTGGCCGTCATGTATGTCATGTTTTTATTTGCTATCAATATCGGCGGCGCTTTTCAATCTTTTTTTGATATCGCCAGTGAGGCAATTTTTGTCGACGGTACCGCTTGGGTGTTACAGCAGCTTCACTCACCGCTATGGTTAATTGCTTTATTGGCCAATGGTGCTGGCAAAGGCATCAATACGACCGTTACCTTTATACCCGTTATTGCTGCCATGTTTTTCTTTCTTGCCGCCCTTGAAAGCTCTGGCTATATGGCAAGAGCCGCATTTGTCGTCGATAGACTTATGCGCTTTCTTGGCCTGCCAGGAAAATCGTTTGTGCCAATGATTGTTGGGTTTGGATGCAATGTTCCTGCGATTATGGCCGCCAGAACATTGGATAATGAACGAGATCGCTTATTAACCATCCTCATGAGCCCATTTATGTCCTGTAGCGCACGGCTTGCAATATATGCCGTCTTTGTCGCGGCTTTCTTTCCGACGGGTGGTCAAAATGTTGTTTTTTCATTATACCTTTTAGGCATTATTATGGCGGTTCTGACGGGATTATTGTTACGGAAAACCCATTTGAAAGGCACTGCTTCTCCCTTAATTTTGGAACTCCCTACCTACCATCGACCCACCTTAATTAGCTTACTCAAACAAATGAAAATTCGATTAATGTTCTTTATCAAAAGGGCTGGGCGATTAATTATTCCTATCTGTGTCATCCTCGGCGGATTAAATGCGCTGTCCATTGATGGGCAGATTATTGTTGGTGATGCGAGTCGTCAATCGATTTTGTCCTGGTTTGCCCAATGGCTGACACCCCTTTTTTCACCCATGGGCATTCAACCTGAGAACTGGCCAGCAACGGTGGGACTTATCAGTGGAACATTGGCAAAAGAAGTCGTTGTCGGTACATTAAACGCCTTGTATGCCCAGATGGGAAATGTTGCCCATCTGGGTGGTCCTGACTTTAATTTATGGGCGTCATTAAAAGAGGCAGTTTATTCTGTGATTGATAATTTATCTTCCTTAGCCCAGGCTATCGCCAACCCAATCCTTGCCAGCGCACCGGATAATGAGGTTTCCCAGGTTGCTTATGGCGAAATGGCGAAACGGTTTGATGGTGCTGTGGGTGCCTATGCCTATCTGCTATTTGTATTACTTTATGTTCCATGCGTATCAACCATGGCAGCCGTTCGTCAAGAAGCTAGCCGTGCCTGGATGTGGTTTTCCATTACCTGGTCATTTGTCCTGGCTTATGCTGTTGCCGTTGTCTTTTATCAACTCGCAACCATCGCGAAACATCCTGAGTCATCAATAGCTTGGGTTTGCGCGATGTTTGCTATGATTGCTCTATATATCAACTGGATGCGAATAAAATCAAGGAAAAATCAGGCAAAAGGAGAGCATTATGTTGTTACAAGTTCGTGATTATATTCAAAAGCACGGTCAAGTCAGTAGCCAACAAATATGCCGGCACTTTATCATCGACTACTCAGCGCTTGAACCAATTTTGCATCGCTGGCAATCACTCGGCGTGATAAAAGCACATCAATCGCAAAGCGCTTGCAGCAAAAAATGCTCACAAAGTTGTTCAGAGCCTTTAGTTTATTATCAATTTTGTCGCTGAATTGACATTCCGAGTCATTTCTACAGGGCTTCGATAAACACGCTTCATGCCTGATTTATACCCAATCAACGTCAAACTGCTAATTGGGTATACAACCTAAGCCAGAAGCAATTGGTCACCAGAATAATCATTGCCTTGCTGATGTTGACCCGAAAAACCCTTGTCATTTCCTGATGGCAACGGTTTCTGACCATTTTGGACTTCAGCATTTTCACAGGTATTAAACAATGAGTGAGACCATAATGCTTGTTTTGCGGCATCGTTCACAACTTGTTTAACACAATCGGGAGCCTTCTGCTGAGGATAAGGTAACGTTGAAAACAATTCACTTTGTATTTCCTTTAAATTGATTAAGGAAATACAAGCTAATGTATCCACACCCAAATTGCTCAGGCTTGAAAGGAATACCAATAAAGCGTCAGGGAGTGTTTCAACTGCAGGTGGAAGTATGTTAGCGCCTCTCAATAAATCGATTACCATGGATAAGCCCACAATACCGCCGAACAGACATCCTAAACTAGGTGATATGTCGTATAGATTTTTTGCGAGCACCAATGTTGCAATTTGGTCAAGAATAGTCAATACAACTGACAACGTCACTAAGATTGTTATTACTGAGGTAAATGTTGCAAGCATTGTCATAGCCAAACAGCTGAATATTCCTAATATTGCCGCAGCAATGCCAACATAGAGAGATGAGATATTGAAATAATCAGAAACCGGTCTGATAATTTGGTTGATTGGATTGGCTAGAAAAAAAAGCACCCTGGTCAATAAGGGCAGAGAAAGCAATATCATTGCATAGGACCATGGCATGAACAGCATTGGAACAGTTATCAAGGCGATAAACCCAGCAATTTTTAGCAATAATGGAAACACCCGATGCCAAGAAGAGGATATTGCAAGCACATCTTGATGCATGCTGCGAAATAATTTATTGACATTATGTAGCATGGCCGTTGTCACAGCATTGTATAAGCCGCAAACCAATAAGCTCAGCCACTTTATTGGCGATAGGAGTTTCCTAGTTGCCAGAATATGACTGTAATGCCCAAATACAATGGCTTCTCGGTAGGTAATATCATCTAAATTTTCTTCGGCAAATAGCTTGATGATCAACTCATTCCACTTAAGATAGATTGAACTATATAGCGATGGAGATTCGATTACTTGGCGAAATGCTTCAACACGATTATGATCAATTATAGAACGATTCTTATTTAGCCAATTAACAAACTGTAAAAACGACTGATGTTGTCTAACGAAACGCTGCTTATCTTCTTCATCCGGAAGGGATAGAAATTCTGCTAATATTTTTTCAAAATGCGCATCAATTTGCTCTTCCATGCGAAAATCGATGCAATCCAATGGTATTTCAAAATCAATTGGCGCAAGCGTGTCAAAAATACTAGGCTGAATCCCCTCCATATTGATCAATTGCATATAAGCTTCAATTGCCTCTAAATATTTTGTTGTGGATGTCTTATCACCCTTGTTCTTATCCGGATGATATTTCAGAGAAATTTGTCTTTTTTTCGTGTTTAACGCTTTACAAAGCCCTTCTTTATCTAATTCCGACAACTCACCATTAATTTGCTCTGGTGTAAACTCTAATTTAGAAAGGAGGATTTTCTGTTCAGATGAAAATAGCATAATAATACAAACAACCAATAAATACGTGGGCAATAATTATATATATTTTATTATTTTTATCAACTATAGATATAATATAACCACCTTTATAGTCTATAATTACAAAGTGAACGAAATGGATTAAGTGTCAAGCAAGAATCTCGCATGCAAAATACTATTAATAGCGCTGACATTAAAGTCAATAACACCCGTGCGATCACCAATAAAGTGACCAACGAACTTTGTCGTCTTTTATTTAAACAGCTTCCTTATGCCATTATTGCACAGCTTTTAGTTGCGACACTATTTGTCATTGGTTATCGAAGTGTGCAACCATCCTCCACACTGACAATTTGGTTTGGGTATTTACTTAGTGTCTCTTTTTATTGGGCCTTGGTGGTCACCCTTTATCAATTTAAACGGTCATTCGTCAACACCCGCATGTGGGTATTTTTGTATGGTATTGGCACTTTTTTTTCGGGAGTGGCGTGGGGATTCGTTGCCCTATCCATGCTCCCGGCGGAAATATCGCCATTGCAAATCTATATTGTGGGAATTATTTTGGGCATGACGGCAGGAGCGAATCCATTTTTTAACCCAATCATATCCGTCTATTTGTCCTTTTTAACCCCGGCGTTTATACCCTTAGCCTATTGGTTTTTCACCCAAGGCGGTATCTTCTTTTACCTGGGTCTATGTTCCATTGTCTATTTCGGAGTCATGGTATTATGCTGCTACCTTGCAAATTATAGCTTAAGAGAATCAGCCAGGTTACGCTTTCAAAATATCGACTTAGATAGTTTAAACCAAATTTTAGAAAAGCGCGTCGAAGAAAGAACCAGTGAACTCGAAAAGTATTTAGCTATCACTAAATCGACATTGGAATCGACAGCAGATGGAATATTAGTGGTCGATAATCTTGGCCAAATTGAATATGTTAACCAAAAATTTATCGACATGTGGTCTATTTCAGAGGATATAGTTGAAGAAGGAAGAACGGGTTTTTTCTTCCACCTTGTTGAAACGAAAGTGGCTCAGCCAAGTGACTTTCTCGCCATGATGAGTCAAATCAATGAACAACCCGATCTCATCAATAACGGTGAATTTACCTTAAATGATGGCCGCATATTTGAATGGTATTCACAACCCCATATTGTCCGTGAAGAAATTAATGGACGGGTATGGAGCTTTAGCGATATGAGTATTCGCAAAAAAATGGAATATCAGCTTGCCTATCAAGCAAGCCACGATACCTTAACGGATTTACCCAATCGCTCATTACTCTTGGATAGAATTGGCAAAGGCATGCTCTATGCCGATAGGTTTCACAGTAATTTAATTGTCATGTTTTTAGACATTGATAATTTCAAAATGATTAATGATAATCTAGGGCATGACAATGGCGACCTAATCCTTAAAACCATTGCAAAGCGTTTAAAGAAATGCATCCGAAAAAGTGATACGGTTGCCCGAATCGGTGGTGATGAATTTGTTATTTTATTTTTTGCCAACGACAAAGCCAATATTATTAATATGGCTCATCATTTATTAGAAGAAGTAACCAAGCCCATTTATTTTTCCGACCATGAAGTTGTCGCAACAACCAGTATTGGCGTGTGCATTTATCCTTATGATGGGACGGATTCAAGCACGCTATTAAAACATGCCGACATGGCAATGTATGCTGCCAAAAGCCAAGGTAAAAATAGTATTAAATTATTTGACGATTCGATTCGGGCTTATGCTCAAAAAACACTCTCCTATCAAATGGATTTACGGAACGCGCTTAAAAAAGGTCAGTTTACATTGGTATATCAACCGTTCATTGATCTAAGCACCTTAGAAATCATTGGTTGTGAGAGTTTAATTCGTTGGCAACACCCACGAGATGGCCTGTTATACCCCAGCGAGTTTCTTCGTATTGCTGAACAATCAGGCCTATTCAATGACATTGGAAATTGGGTTATTGAAGAAGCCTGTCGTCAAAATCTGCAGTGGCAAACACAGGGCTTAAAACCAATCACCATGTCAGTCAATATTTCGCCAATTCAGTTCAAGCGGGATGATTTTGTAAATATCATTAAAAAAATCCTTAAAAAGCTGAATTACCCTCCTAATTTGCTCGAGCTAGAGCTGACAGAAAATATCATTATGGAAAATAAAAAGCATACGTTTGATATCTTAACCCAGCTTCGCCAGTTGCAAATCGGTGTCAGTATTGATAATTTTGGTACGGGATATTCCGGTCTGAATTACCTTAAACAGTTCCCAGTGACAAAGTTAAAAATCGATAAATCATTTGTTTTCGATTGCAAGGATGAAGAAAACGAGGGAGCCATCGTAAAAGCAATCGTTGCCATGGGCCATACCCTAAATCTGCCTGTACTGGCGGGAGGCATTGAGGACAATGACCATGTTCGCTACTTACGCCTCTATCAATGTGATATGGGGCAAGGCTTTTATCTTGGTAAACCGATGAGCGCGGATGAATTTTCGGAACTTTTAAAAAGACAAGGCGGCCGTCATATTAAAACCGGATAATACTGTCTATACGGTACGTTGTATTTTTTCTTGTAATAAGGTAATTTTCTTTTCGAGCATACCTAAATCCGCCTGCATCGTCAGCTTGATTTGTGTGTCGTTACATGCTTTCCATTGCGATTGAAGATGGGTGTATTGCTCTTTTAATTCCTCGATATCTTTTTCAATTTCAACTATCCACTGCTTTCGATGGCATAATCGCATCATCAATTGGGCAGACACCGTTTTTTTACTCTGCTTTTGTAGCTGGATTTGGCAAAGCCTAACCAACACTTCGATCTTTTGTTGCACACGCTTTGCCAAATAACGATATTCCTGGCTATGGTTTGCTAATCCATGGAGCCGTCTTAAGTCACGTTTAATTTCATGGACACAATCAGACGGGTGATTTTCAACAGACAAGTAAAATAAGCTTTTAGGCAACGTGCTCAAATTCATACGATGAGGCAACAAACTGGTTTTCCAGGCAAGTTCGGGTAGCCTATCTTCAATTTGCTTAATTAGTGGATCGCTTGTCATAACCAGTCAATTTTCGTCTTGTGGTGTGGATCATAATAGACCAATGTCATTCATTCACTAAAGCAACCGATCGATACCCGTGATCCTCGCATTTTGAATGATCACGGGTATATTTTACACTTCAGAAATCAAATCTACCATTGGCGCTTCTCGACGTGCACTAATGATCAATGGTATTGCTAGCATGAGAAGCAAACCGATACTGAGTGTCATTTCATAACGTAACGTCGATCCAACATTGATGTCTGCGGGTGGGAGAAAACCGACAATTAATGTGGCGATACAACCGGTTAATCCAATGAGTGACACGGCCACTAGACCAACAGTTCCACCCGGAACACGAAAACTACCTTGCTTTTCGGGATTGCTTAGCCGTAATTTCAGTGCGGCAGCAAACATCATCACATACATCAGCATATATAACATCGCTGCAAGTGCCGTTAATATCCAGTAGGAACCATTCACACTGGGCATTAATAAAAACATGGCAGAGAGGAGTGTCACAATCATTGCTTGGCCAACTAATAGGGCAACAGGGGCGTTGTGACGATTGGTCTTTTGTAAATAAGCTGGTAAGTGGCCATCTTTCGCAGCTAACAACAATCCTTTAGTAGGTGCAATGATCCAATTACTCACACTACCAAGACCGCCCAAAATTAACATCAATGCAATAAGCGGCATAATTTGATTTAAGTGATATTGTGAAAAAAATGCATCAAACGCCTGCATGATACCAGCCACTAAATTAATCTGATCATGGGGCAATACAATAGCAATTGCTAGAGATCCAAGGACCAGTGTTGTCAAAATGATGGCAACCGAGTATGTCAATGCTTTCGGGAAAGATGCTTGAGGATTATCAACATCATTGGCATGGACGGTGGCAATTTCTATTCCACAAAATGACATCATCACAGCAGTCAAGGAAACCCACATGGATTTATCAGACCAATGTGGCGAAAGGCTTGCTGTATTAAATTCGATTTGCAATGGATGGCCACCTGCAATCCATACCGCGCCTAAGCCAATAATCAACGCCATCGGTAACAATAAGCCACTAATCGCGCAAATGTTGCTAAACGTTGCCGAAGATCGCATCCCTTTGCAATTTAATAACGTGGCTCCCCAAAAAGAAACAACGATGACACTGGTTAGGAATACCGGGTTATTCACGAGTTGAGGATTAATTAAATAACCAACCGTGCCCGCAACAAACGATAAGATGGTCGGGTACCAGATCACATTTTCAATCCATTGTAGCCAGATGGCCATAAATCCTGCTTTTGGTCCAAAAGCAGCCTTCACCCAGGCATAGATACCACCCTGCTTAGACCAACTCGACGATAGCTCTGCGGATACAAGTGCTGTAGGGATTAAGAAAAATAAAGCACCCAGCACAAAGAAAAAAATCAATTGGCTTCCAAACAAGGCCGTTGCCGGTAAATTACGGATACTATCAACGGAGCCAACCGTAATCATCGTCAAGCTAAATACGGATAAGGAATGCTTTTTTTGAGTCATTAAATCCAGCCCTTTAAAATGGAATACTCAATCAAAAGTGCTATTATACCAGAAATTCCTTAAGAAACACTTAATTTTTGTTCTATTATTAGACAAATCAAAAAAATGTTTCGCAGTCCTACGCTGTGATCTTCACGCGCAAATCAACAAACGGCGCGCCAAATTTAACCCGACCCTGCGTAAACGGACGCGTCCCCACCCCAGGAATGGTGATGGTATTACCAAGCATCGTATTAGAATAAAGACCACCGGCTAACACTTGCACCATGGTGTTTTTGCTAAAGAAATATTCTGCACCCACGGCACCTACGTACTGGACATCCGAAGGGAAGTTTAACGGTCTTAAATGATCACGCTCAGGGCCATCATCGACCATGCCAAATAAGCTCATTGCCCACTTATCATTAAATTGATGACGAATCACAATCATGCCGGCGTATGCATCTTTAAATTGCATCTGGAAATTAAAGGTATTTATAACAGAAGCTGTGTTACTAAATGTTAATACTTGGTTTGCGCTCCAGCTGGTGCGGATTAATTGCAAATTCATCAGCCATTTTTGGTTAAAAATATGCAAATAGCTTAACAGCATCGTTTCTGGGAAATTAAAATGAAATTGCATCGGCGCCGAATAGACCATTCCAAGTTGACTATACCCTTCAGTACGCTGTCTAATACGGGAATAATAGGTAAATCCTAACTGGTTCATGGGTGTAATCAAATAATTTAATCCCGCATTAAATCCATAACCCACGCTTGAAGACGAATTGGCTAATAGCGCATCGCCTCCTGGAGTCGGCATGACCCAACTAGCAAGGTGGTTGTATAGCACACTAAAATTGATACCCGCGCCTAGCTGTAACTTATCATTAAATTGCACGGCAAGTTTCGGACTGAAATCAAAATCATGCAAAATGGTATCAACCGCCGCGTAGCGAGTAACCGCATAGCGATCCCATTGCAAATTTGAGTTAAACGGCTCAGTGACATCAAAGCTAAAAACCCATTTATCATTGATTCGTTGAGCAGCACGACCGTAGGGAACAAAACTGGTTGCATGTGTTCGGCTTTCGCCAAAAGCAGGCGTAAAGGTCATCAAATTTAACTGACTGCCTTTAAATTTTCCATTTACACCAACAATCGTTGTTCCTAGAACAAACTCGTTTTGCTTGACTTGGGTTAATAACGCGGGATTATTAAAGCTTAGCCCAGATAAAAACTGAATCACGTTGGCAGAAACTGATAACGCCCAAGTAGTAAGAGCAATCCCTATTATTTTTTTCATATTGTCCATCATTCTCTATGTTAAATGGTTTGTTAAAATCAACTCGCTAAACAATTAGATCTGCATACCTGATAATCAGCCAGTCAAAGTTAAAAGAAATCAATATACTCCTGCTACCTAGTGTTATTGATGGAACTAGGACGTCCTACTTACTTTACAATTTCTCTCCCTAGAAAGTAAAGACCTGCTATGGGCATTATTGATAACTTTTGTTTTTGCGAACTGTAGGAATTGTCCATTTCCACCTACGGAAAATTAAAACTAGCCCATACCGGCGCGTGATCGGAGGGCTGTTCCCATTTTCGAGGTTCTTTATCGATGCCAGTTTCCTTCAGTTTTTCAGTTAAAAGTGGGCTAGTTAGAATATGATCGATGCGAAGACCTCGATTACGCCGAAAACTTGCAGCACGGTAATCCCACCAGCTGTATGTGGGACTATCCGGATTTTGATGTCGGAAACTATCCACTAACCCCATATTAAGCAAATTTGCAAACGCCTCTCTTTCTTTCTGACTCACCAAGACACATTCGACCCATTCTTTGGGATCATGAACATCCAAATCGGAAGGCGCAATATTAAAGTCGCCTACAACAGCGAGATAGTCATATTTTTCTAACTGATCGTGGACATACTGCGAGACATGTTTTAACCAATCGAGCTTATAGCTATATTTATCGGAATCAAGGCTCGCACCATTGGGTACATATAAATTAATCACCCGTATATTGTTAATGGTAGCGGCTAAAATCCGCCGTTGTGGATCAATAAGACCCGGTACATCTGTTTCCACATCATGCATCGGAAATCGGCTCAATATGGCAACGCCATTGTATGTTTTTTGTCCGCTAAAACAAACATAATAGCCTTTCTCTTCAATGACAGCGTGTGGAAAGTTTTCATCGATAAGCTTCGTTTCTTGCAGAGCAAGAATGTCAGTTTGCTTATCTGCAAGCCAATCAAGGACATGAGGTAGACGAACTTTCAGCGAATTCACATTCCAACTAGCTAAATTCAGCATGCCATTCTCCTTGATATTCCATAGTTAAGGGCGCATGATCCGAGAATTGTTGTTCACGGTATATCGATGCGTGTTTTACATCGTGCGCTAAATCTGGCGTAATGACTTGGTAATCGATTCGCCAGCCAACATTGCGTGCAAAGGCACCAGCACGATACGTCCACCATGTATATTGCTCAGGTTGTTGATTCACCACCCGAAATGCATCGACGAATCCTAGCGTATGATACAGATAATCCATCCACGCTCTTTCTTCGGGCAAAAATCCAGAATTTTTTTGGTTCGCTTTCCAGTTTTTTAAATCAATTTCTTTGTGGGCAATATTAAAATCACCACAAATGATTAAAGAACGCTTTTCATTTTTTAGTGCTTGCAAATGGGTGGCAAAAAAATCAAGCGTTGCCATTTTTACCGACTGCCGATGATCGCCACTTGTGCCCGAGGGTAAATACAATGAAACAATTGAAAATTTATCAAAATCGAATTGGATATAGCGCCCTTCTTCATCGAAAATATCATACTCAACCGTATCGATGATTTTTTGAGGCTTTTGACGGCTATAGAGGGCAGTGCCACTATACCCTTTTTTTTCAGCACTGGCATAATGACAAACATACCCTGGTGGGAAAAAGCTCGGGTCACTGTTTATTTGATCCAACTGTGCTTTCGTTTCTTGAATACATAATAGATCAATATCTTGCTGACTAAACCAGTCGTAAAACCCTTTCTTGGCAGCAGACCGAATCCCGTTAGCATTAAATGTCATCACCCGCATCACAACTCCTAATTAGCTAACTTTAAAGCAATACTTGCAATTCGCTCACCCATCGCCTTTGCTAAGGTTATTTCATGTTCAGTAAACGTTTTTTTATTGTCGGAACCCGCCACATGTGTCGGGCCATAAGGCGTGCCTCCGGATTGTGTCTCATTTAGCGCCGCTTCGCTATAGGGTAGGCCAACAACAATCATGCCTTGGTGAATGAATGGGTTCATCATACTTAACAGCGTCGATTCTTGGCCGCCGTGCAAGGAGGCTGTTGAGGTAAAAAAGCAGGCTGGTTTATTGATTAAATCCCCAGACATCCAAAGCGACGAGGTTGAGTCGACAAAGTATTTTAAAGGGGCTGCCATGTTGCCAAATCGGGTAGGACTCCCCAACGCTAAACCAGCACACTGTTTAAGGTCGTTCAAAGTGACGTAGGGAGCTCCTTCATCGGGTATAGGCGGATCCACTGCTTCGCACGTCGTTGAGACAGGGGGAACGGTTCTTATTCTCGCTTCTATCCCATCAACACTTGCAACACCTCTCGCAACATACTGAGCGAGCGCTTTGGTAGAGCCCGATCTTGAATAATACAAAACAAGTATATAAGGCTTGCTCATGGTACTACCTCCAAGGCATAAGATTCTCAAGAATTATACTTGAGAAATTTTCATTCTCAATCAAAACAGGTATGATAATTATACCAACGCATTATCACAAAAATTTGATCCAATGACCATTAATAACATCGTCTTACAAAAATTTGCCGATAGCACTCGCTTCATCCGTTTTGTGATTTATCACTTTTTTGAAGATGACTGCACCTATCGTGCGTCAGCCCTAGCATTCACCACGTTACTTGCGTTGGTACCTTTAATGTCCGTGGGTTTATCCATCCTATCAACTTTCCCCGTGTTTGAATCCTTTCGAGAGCCGATACAAGATTTTATTTTTACCAACTTCGTCCCGGCCACAGGAAAAGCGCTGCAAACGTATTTGGCCCAATTTACTAATCAAGTTAGCCAATTATCAACTACCGGTGTTACCTTTTTAGTCATAACTGCCATCTTACTGTTGGTCACCATTGAAAATGCAATGAACCAGATCTGGCGAGTCTCTTCCCCAAGAGGGGGGGTGTCTGCATTTTTACTCTATTGGACAATTCTATCACTCTCTCCTGTATTGCTAGGCTTGAGCATGGTCGCTAGTTCATACGTACTTAGTATGCCTTATCTCCAAGCACACAAACCGCCAATCTTTCTATGGACTGGTTTACCATTTCTTCTATCCTTTGTGGGATTTAGCTTTTTATACATCGTTGTCCCAAATTGCAAAACTAAAATTGCCAATGGTTTATGGGGTGGCCTGACTGCCGCGATTTTGTTTGAAACGGCCAAGCAAGGCTTTGCCTGGTATTTATCACGATACAGTACCTACCAACTGCTGTATGGTGCGTTTGCCATCGTGCCGATATTTTTTATATGGATTTATTGGGTATGGGTGGTTACTTTAATTGGGGCGGAAATCAGTTATGCATTATCCATGTCTCACCTTAGGCGTCGAGGTGAGGCACTAGACCCTATGACCCATGCCTTAATATGGCTATATCGTCTATGGGAAGCACAACATTCGGGCAAAGGCGTTAGCTTGCAACGACTTATTGATGCTGACTCCCAGCCCTACTCTCTGGATGCTAAACAAATGATCAAAATTTTAGAAGAAGGGAAGTATATTCATACCAATGATAAAGGCGATTACTTTTTGTCGCGATCGTTGGATAACATGCCATTATACCAAGTCGGCGAACAACTGCCTTTTCATTTTCCGCGTTGCACGTTACCCTTACCCAAAAAACCACCCAAGTGGTTAGCCCAATGGTATCAGATTATCGAAGCGCGTCAAAAAGAGACCCAACAAAAGTTAAGCATTTCAGTTGACTCCCTATTTAGAGGCTCTTAACAAACCATTTTGGGAAAATTGGCGTCCTTATCCACGCTTTACTGCCGTTTGCATATTCAACTGTCTCAGGACATATCCGTGATACGAGGCAAAAAAAAACCCCGAGTTCGGGGTTTTTCATGCTTTATGTTATCGGCATTTACTCGTCGCGTGTACCAACATATTTGTCGTCGAAATAGCGTCTTAATTTTGTACGTAAAGTACCTCGGCTAATACCCAACATAATCGCTGCACGGGACTGATTGTATTTGCAGTGTTCCATAACAGCTTTGAATAGTGGTGTTTCGACTTCTTCCAACACGAACTGATATAAATCAACAGGTTCCGTGCCTTTCAGTTCAGATAAATATTTTTGCACAGATTGGGTCACGCTATTTGCGATTGAGCCAGTAATATCACCTGTATCTTTATTTATTGTTGTCATTCTTATTTAACTCCATCTTTACAAAAATGGGCATATTACCCAATTGATTAATTGGTGACAAGACCAAATTACAAAAAAATGAAATTTTCCAAAAAGTTATTGCTTTTTAAATTCATTTATGTAAGCCCTAGGATACAGCAGTACACTGGCCCAAGTTATTCAATCAAATCACACGAAACTAGGAGACACCTCTATCGTTATCATTTTTGTCACTGCGAATAGCGATAAAAACACCCCCAAAGTCAACCATATCATCAAGACACAAAAGCCGTGTTATTCCATGTTGGCACCTGCCAACAATTTCATAACACGGCATGATTGACTTAAGACATTTTTTACTAAAATTGCATCATTGCTGGATTAAATGGTGCGCCATTCACCATTAGCTTACCATCTTTGAGCGTAAATGCAATCACATAATCATTGCCTTCCTTTGTTAAAAGGCCTTTATCAACTAAAGTTGCTAGCTTTTTCTCCACCATATCTTGGGCTTGTTGCTTAGCATCCATTGGTTGTATTCCATTTGCGTTATTTTGTTGGGCAATGGCTTGTTGCAGTTGATTGCTCATCATCGTCTTGGCTAATGATTCGGCCATTGCTTCTCTTACTAAATCAGCAGGAACCGATAAGCGACCATTCCCTTCAATTTGGCGAACCATATCAAACGGATTGTCGAAGGACCCTTTCGGTAAAGAAATTAATAGGTTACCTTCAATTTTTCCATTTGGTAATTTAAAAGAGAAAGGATCGATTTGAATCTGAGCACCATGGCTGAGTAACTTAGGCACTTCAGGCATCATCGCAACCAATAGTTGTTTTTTCTCTTCTTCGGTTGCGTTTTGCGCTTGTTGAGCTAACTCATTAATTCTTGCTAATGCTTTGGAATCTAGATTACTCAACATAAAATGCAACTCGCCAGGACCATACGTTTCATTGTTAGCAACGATCTTATCCAATGTAATACTAAGATCCGAGTTGATCACATCACCATCTTGTGTGCTGCCAGACTTCATATCAAATTTGCTTAATGCAAAAAGTGTTTTATCCCCTTGCTTAACCAACAACGATGGGAAATTGACCGATGCACTACCTAAAAACAATCCATCACCATTCTCATAGAGATGGTAAATGGTTTTAACGGCTTCCATTTTTGCGGAAATGTCTTTCTGCGAAAAGGTAAAACCCGCTATATTGAAATAGCCTTCAAATGATTTCATATCACTGGAAATCTGGATGGATGAATCCAAACCATCCCAATCCAATTTCCCACCACCCTTCTTGGCAATCAATGTAAAATCAGGGACTGCCGCATTAAAACTTGTCTTACCAATTAGGTTGACGAATAAGCTTAAGTTCAACGTGGGTGCAGTGGATTGATCCGTGAACAATTCCTTCATCTGCTTCAAATTTTTATCCGGCATTTGTACCATTGAATGGGCATAACCCATACCCACTTTCATTCCATCATCCGTGAACATAAAAGGACCATGGTAAACCTTTAATGGCATATTGAATTCAGTGGTCTCCATTTTACTCGTTTGTTTATTTGGAAATTGGAAGTGCCAAACGAGATTGGCGGACGAATCGAACCAGCCTCGGTCGTAATTTTTTACCTCGACATAGATACCATTGGTACGATTAACTAGTTCAATGCTTTCTTTAACTTTCTTTTCAGTGAACATGCCAGTGACGTAATAGCCGCCTAAAACTAGAACAGCTAGAATGACCACTAACCCTGTGATTTTTTTCATTATTATCTCCGTTTTTAGAACAACCCCTCTCGACTTTAATTAAAGCACGAGATAGTCAAAGGTGCAAAATTTTATACGAAAATTCTTCGGTTTTTTGAGCGAATTATTTTTCTTGTTCTTGATCATAGACAGGTGAGCAATAGGTCTCTTTGACAAAGAAGGCTAAAATTAATGCGACTGTTGAGCAAATGGGCAAAATAATAAACGCTGACTGGAAATCACTTAAGTCAAGTGCGCTCACATTAAATGATCGCTCGCCGCCAATAAAATGTAAAAATTGCCCAACAATCGGTTGAAGTGAGGCACCAACAAAGATGGAAGTCATATTCGTGAAAGCAATGGATGTTCCTACGACTTTAGGATGGTGCAGCTCTGTTGCCACAGCATAAGAGATAGCCACCCCAGTATTGGTGGCACCAAATATGAAAAACAACAGCATGGTTGTATTGAGGTTCATATGCGGTAGAAAAATAATGAGAAATGAAAAAATAATCCCACAAATGGCAGAAAAAATCATCAACGGTTTGCGCAAACCAAGTCTGTCGGAGACCCAACCGCAGAGTGGTCCACTAATCCCCCAGCCAATAAATATCAAGCTTGTTGCAAAGGCGGCACTGTGTGCACTAAATTCACGGCCAAATTGTAAAAACGCCGGTCCTAAGTTTTCACCGATTACTGCCGTTGGCCCAAATAGAAAACCCGCATAGAGCGCATTTATCCATGTTTGTCGATTAGACAATACGATTTTTAAACTCATTAAAATGCTAATATCACTGACCTTTTTGGGGACAGATCGCTTTTGTCCTGGATTATCCCGGATGTATTGATAAAGAAAAGCAGCCAGAATAATAAACAAAAAGGCGATAATTATCATGGTGTGGCGCCAGCCGACATGTGACACCAGGAAGGATACCGGCGCATCGCCTGCCGCGGCACCCAACATCCCTAAGGCTTGAGTTAATCCTGCTAGCAACCCAAACATAACCGGTGGAAACCATGATGTGGCAAGTCTTAATGCACACACAAAGGCAAATGCGGCACTAAAGCCAATGAGCATTCTTCCAAAGGAAGCGGTCATAAGGCCGTCAGATAAGCCAAAAATGACGCATCCTAAGGCTGTCAATAAGGACATGACGGTTAAAATATTTCGTATACTAAGCCTATCCACAGATAGGCCTACGGGTATTTGCATCAAAATATAGGGTATGTAAAATGCCGCATTTAAGACCCCAATTTGAAGTTCATTTAAGCCAAATTCACGTTGAATGTGCTCATGCATGACCGAAGGAGCAACGCGTGCTAAGTAGTCAGAGAAAAAGAAGGTTGCGGCTAATCCCCATACAACCCAGGCAGTTAGATTGGCTTTTACATTACTTCGATAATAAGACATTTCGTACACAGCTTCTTTCATATTCGATAATAGTCCAGCTTTGTTAAGAGTCTGTTGAAAACCTAGCGCAAAAATTCAGTCGATTGATTTTTGTTTGACGGAGGCTAACTTCTTAACAATTTGATAGAAAAGGAACATACCATTTTTTTGCGATTCTGTACAGGCTAAAATCAGATAAATTTAAATTCAGTAGCGTATTTAGGAGGGTTCCTATGTTACAATTAGCATTTTCAATGCTCACGGGTATTTATTCATGAACGCTTTACAACAAGCCATTCAACAAGCCTTGCATCAAGAGGGGCGAAGCCAAGAAGCCAATAAAGCGTATTTGGAATTTATTAAAGCAAATTTTTTCATGCCGATTGAATCGTTCAGTGATGAGCAATCCCCTGTCCCATTGTATTTTCAACAAGGAAATGAAACGTATTTGCCTGTGTTCACTGATAAATTGCTAATGGGCAAATGGGCTGAAGAGGTTAAAGAAAAAATCCTCTTACTCACTTTAACTGGCGTTGATTTATTGAAGGGGGTTGGTGAGGATGTTCATATTTGCCTTGATATTGGCAGTGACACTTATAAATTATTTAATCCCTCTGAAATTGCAAGAATGCGCAGCATGGTCATTAAGATTTTTGGGGCAGGGTAGACCCTCAAACAAGGTCGAAGCCTAAACCAAAATGCTGGCAATGCCAGCATTTTGGCTAATCTAGGCCACCATGTCGAGCACTTGATAGCCAATAATAGCCGATGCCGCGAGTGCACCTGTAATTTTTAACCACAAGCGAACGGTTGTATAGCCTTCTTGGTAGTAATCAGCATCATTGGCAGCTGCATCCGTATCTTTTCGTTTTACTTCTTCTGGATACTCCGTTAATTCGAACAAGGGCTTTTCACCGTAAAACCCAGCCCACCAACCTTCTTGCCACTGTTCATAAGGCTGTGTTCCTTCCTTAAAAGGATTTTCCTCAAGGTCTAATTCAGCCAAAGCACATTCATATCCAAAATGATAAGATTCTTCGATGGTTGGGTGTTCAATATTAAAACGCAGTTTAAGATCTGGTATTATGGCGTTGGTGTCTTTCATATTCATACCCTCACTTTGTTATTACGTAAAAAAATCCGTTAACAATCTCCGGGTGAAAGCAGCCAGGTTGTCTTTGATTTCAGGCAATCAACTGCCCACTTAAGATATATTCTACTGCGTTTAATCAAAGGAATTTAGGCAATTTCTTAGCTTTACTATTTCTTGACAAATTAAGGGGATAGCCGTTCACATATCCATTGGCCATGGTCTTGTCGATACGATAATCTGTCATGCAAGCGGCAATCACGTCCTTGCCAAAACTCAAAATAATTCGGAATAACGATATACCCACCCCAATAGTCCGGACGAGGGACAGTTTGGCTCTCATACCGGCCAATTAATTCTTTGAATCGCGTTTCAAGAATTTTACGGTTTTCTACGATTTCACTTTGATGAGAAACCCACGCACTTATCTGACTCATTTTGGGCCTGGAAGCAAAATATTTGTCTGATTTTTCAACACTCACTTTTTCAGCATACCCATGAATTCGAACTTGTCTAGCCAAATCAGGCCAAAAAAAATTAAGCGCGCAACGTGGATTTTGAGTTAGTTGATGGGCTTTGACACTGTCATAATTCGAATAGAAAACAAACCCTGCTTCAGTGACTTCTTTTAGCAATACCACTCGCAGATCGGGTTGTCCATGTTCATCCACCGTCGCGATGGTCATTGCTGTCGGATCAGCGTGTTCTTTTTTCAAAACCTCGTCAAACCATAATTGGAATTGGGCAAATGGATTTTCTTGAATATTGGCTTTCAATAAATCCATTTGGCCATAGTCTCTTCGGATGCCACTTAAATCAAACTTATCGGCCATCGTTAACCTCATAAACGACACATTAATAGGGTTGGTATATCCAGGATGTGGACAGTCGGCACATTTCCAAACAAGGTATTCCTTAGAAAATGAATTTGGCATTTGTCGGGCCAAGGCCCGACCTACGATCATCTTTTTTTAAAACTTAGACTTATCCTCAAACGCCGACGTACCGCGGCTTGTCCGCGGTACGTCGGATTAAAGATTATGGCAATATATTATACGAATACTATGTTTTAAAAAAAGTGTCTATCCCTCAAGGCCCGACCTACGATTATCTGTTACTCATGGCTTGTTGGCCCTTAGACATCCACCGCAGGATCGGCAACATCAACCATTTTTAAAGTAAAATCTTCTTTTTCCGGTTTAGATAATACGGGTAATGCCATATATTTATTAAGAACAGGCGACAAGGCATACATAATCACGCCTAAAGATACCGTAACCAGTCCAATTTTAGCAAAAACGCTGGTGTAAATCATCAAAGAGGGAATACCATGTGCCACCCCTTCAGGGATAGCGGCCATTGAAGCCACTGCCGCTCCCGTAAACCCAGCAACCGTTGAGGTTAAATACCAAACGCCCATAACAAATCCTGCGATATGCACTGGCACTAATTCCGCTACCATGGCAACGCCCAAGGCAGAAACCAATAGCTCGCCAACACATTGAAAAAAGTAGCTGGCAATTAACCAAAACGGTGATACCATCCCCTGCCCATCATGGAAAAATCGAGCTAAATATAAGGTTAAAAAGGCAACCCCACAAGCAATCATGCCGACTGAAAATTTATAGGGAATGGAAAAGTTAATATGGCGATGTTGAATAGCGCGATAACAATAGGCTAAAACCGGACTTAAGACGATAATCCAAATCGGATTTAACGCTTGGTAACTCTGCGCATCAAACTGATAGCCAAAAATAGAGGAATGAACGTTGGCAACCGCAAATAAATTCATCGATGTTGGCATTTGCATATAAAGAGTAAAGAATACTATTGCTTCAACCATTAACACAAAAGCAATCAGCATCCGCATCCGTGTCAAGCCTTTTTCCTGAAGGGTGTAATAAAAGAATATTGCAACGATAACAGCGGTTAAACACCAAGCCAACGTTTTAGCCAAACTCACATGTTGTAACAAATATGCACTGCCAAATGTGGCACCGACAATGCCAGCAACAATTAGCCCCCAAGATAACATTCCTATTTTGCGCTCATCTGCGGGGGTATTGATATCAGCAACAACGTGGTATTGATAAATATAGTTAACAATCCCAAGCGCAAGGCCAATAAAACTTAATGAAAATGCATACGGATAGCCATATTTAGCGGCAATATTTGGGCCCACTAATAATGAGAAAGTCGATCCCAAGTTAATCGACATATAATAGAGGGTAAAACCACCATGTAACCGATGGTCATTTTCGTTATAGCATTTAGCCAGTAAATTAGGCGGATTGGCTTTAAATAGGCCGTTGGCAACACAGATCAAACCAAGCGCATAAAAAACCGTGTGTTGGTCGGAGAAAGTCAACATGCCATAGCCTGTTGTCAGCGTGATTAATCCAAGCAATATGGTGCGTTTAGTCCCTAAAACTTTATCCCCTAAATAACCTCCAATAGCGACCATGCCATAGACGAGTGCTGAAAATGCACCAAAGGTATAAAAAGCTTGTTGTTCACTTAAGCCAAGCTGACGAATAAAAAAAAGTGCGAGTATCCCTTGAACGGTGTAGTAACCAAATCGTTCCCAGATTTCAAGCATGAAAATCATAAAAAAAGGACGGGGTTGTTCCGCAAACATTTTTTTCATATTCTCTCTTTTTTTTCCGTGAGACGAACTTCCAGCATACCGTAATTTTAATATTAGAACTAGTATTTTTTAGAGTGTACTCAAGTTAATTCTACAAACAAATTTAGCCTTAGATCAGCTTATAAAAGATAACATGGACATCCTTCCATGCTACAATTAACAATATGAGTTGAACTTTTTTGCTAACTCTCAGTGATAAATTTATACTTATTAATAATGTGATGGCCGCATTGGATACGAATAATAATAATTGAGTACGACCATGGAAAAGAAAGCGCTATATCTTGCCGGCGGTGGTGCGCGGGGAGCCTATCAAGTAGGGGTTTTAAAGGCAATTGATGAGATTTTAAAAGTCAAAGTTTTTCCATTTGATATGTTATGTGGCGTCAGTGTTGGCAGTGTCAACGCAACGGTATTGGCGTCTTATGCGCATGATTTCCCTGAAGCCGTTAAACGGCTAGAGACCCTTTGGGGGGCTATTCATTGTGACCAAGTGTTTGATGTTAGCAATTACCAACTGGGTAAATCTGTTTTACGAAATATCAGCCATCTGATTGTCCGACAGAATCATTCGGGCTATTTGCTAGATACCTCGCCGTTGAGAGAATTGATTCACCGAGAAGGGGACTTTTACCTTATCAACAATAACATTGCCCAAGGTCACCTGGAGACCCTGGAGGTTCAATGCAGCTGCTACGAAAATGCACAAACTGTATCGTTTTATCAGCAAAAACAGTCATTTGAGGATTGGTTTTATCCAAGGCATATGAGTAAATTTAGTAAAATCACCGCAGATCACATCATGGCCTCAAGTGCATTGCCCTTATTTTTTCCCCCAGTTAAAGTTGGCCAATTTCATTATGGGGATGGCAGTTTGGGGTTGGTCGCCCCTTTGCGTGGGTGCATCCGATTTAATATGAATCGCATCATGATTCTTGGCACGCGGCAAGCGCCATCATTTGCCGAAGCAGAATTAGTCGAAGCGCACAAAATTGATTTTGCTCAAATCTTGGGTGCTATGATGAATGGTTTATTTATAGATAACCTTGATCGCGATATTGAGCTTGTCAATCGCATGAACGATATTGCTCGTTTATTGACGTTATGGCGCAAACATCAATCGCCATGGCGCCCCATTCAAACCTTGTATTTACGTCCTAGCATGGACATGGGGGCAATTGCGCAAGCGCAATACCAAAGTATGCCCGCATTATTGCGATTTTTGTTAAACATGCTCGGTGCAAAAGCTAAATCGGGTGATCTGCTTAGCTTTCTCTTATTCGAATCTGAATTCACCTCAGAAATTGTCAAGATGGGATACAAAGATACGATGGAACAGGCTAATGTAGTGGCCGCCTTTTTTAAATAACGTTAGGGCGTGTCCTCATTCCATTAATTGGCTACGAATGTCACTTGTATCTGGAAGGACATGGTGCCAACGCTCAAATGCTAAAGCAGCTTGTTCAATAAGCATGCCCATACCATCCACCGCAGTCGCTACAAACGGTCGATAATGTTTTAAAAATTGGGTTTCCCCGGTTTGGCTATAAGCCAAATCATAGACCATTTTTGCAGGAAACTTGGAGCAAGACGGCCAAGTGATTGATTGTGAAGTGGTCGTTGCTGATGTGGTATTAATGAGTATATCCATCTCGGGTAGTGGCTCGTGCCAGGGAAGGATAATCAAGTCAGGAAAATCCGATTGCAAGGCTTTCGCTCGTTCGAGCGTTCGATTACTCAACGATAGTGAACAAACACCCGCGTCCATGAGTGGTTGAATAATGCCCCGAGCTGCACCACCCGCGCCTAAAATATGAACACGTTTATCAGTTAAGGATAAGTAATGGCTGATATCTTTTACCAACCCCAACCCATCTGTATTATCTGCTATCAATTGGCCATCTTCCATCCATAAGGTGTTCGCAGCTTTCGCTTTTTCAGCACTTTCTCTGCGAAAATCCGCTAACTGATAAGCCAGCTCTTTTAGCGGTAAGGTGATATTTAGCCCTAATCCCCCGCTAATAAAAAACGACTTAACCGCTTGATTAAAGGAATCAGCGGCTACTCGTTGCTTTTCATATTTTAACGAAATCCCACATTGTTTTGCGAATGATTGATGGATAATGGGCGACAAACTGTGCTCGATTGGATCCCCAAACACCGCGCATAATCGTGTCTCAATCATGAGTCACCTCGAGTTGTTGTCTTTGTAATAAGGTTTTTAAGAACCGTCCTGTATGAGATATGGCTATTTCAGCCACTTGTTCAGGGGTGCCAGTGGCAATGATTTTGCCCCCCTTACTACCGCCTTCTGGCCCTAAGTCAATTAACCAATCTGCCGTTTTAATGACATCTAGATTATGTTCGATAATGATGATTGTATTCCCTTGTTCGCGTAGCCGTTTCAGAACTTGTAATAGTTGTTCAATGTCATGAAAATGCAAGCCAGTTGTGGGCTCATCGAGAATATACAGTGTTTTCCCGGTGCCGCGCTTGGATAGTTCACGAGCGAGCTTGATGCGTTGAGCTTCTCCACCTGATAAAGTCGTTGCACTTTGCCCTAAGGAAATGTAAGACAGGCCGACGTCAATTAAGGTCTGACATTTACGTGCAAGAATAGGGATCGCTGTAAAAAATTCACACGCTTCTTCCACCGTCATGTTCAATACTTCATCAATTGTTTTGCCCTTGTATTGAATTTCCAGTGTTTCTCGATTATACCGTTTCCCTTTACAAGCATCACAGGAGACATAAATATCAGGAAGAAAATGCATTTCAACTTTAATTAAGCCATCGCCTTGGCATGCTTCGCAACGCCCCCCTTTGACATTGAAGGAAAAACGCCCGGGCTGATAGCCACGTGCTCTTGCTTCGGGTGTGTTGGCAAATAACTCCCGAATGGGCGTGAATAAGCCAGTATAGGTTGCAGGATTGGAACGAGGCGTCCTGCCAATGGGGCTTTGATCGATATCAATGACTTTATCACATTGCTCTAATCCCTCAAGACTCTCACACGTTCCCCGTGCCATCAGGCTAGCTCGATTCAGTTGGTTCGCGGCTATGGGATATAATGTGTCATTAATTAAACTGGATTTCCCAGACCCAGAAACCCCTGTCACACAAGTCATTAAGCCCAGTGGAATAGAGACATCTACACCGGTAAGATTGTTGCAGCATACCCCTTTTAAATGGAGTTGTTCATTGGGGTTAACTTTCACACGTTCCTTCGGTACTTCGATTCGTTTGCGATGACTCAAATAATCGCCAGTCAACGATCGTTTGCAGGCCATAATATCTTCTGGGGTCCCTTGGGCCACAACTTCTCCGCCATGCACGCCCGCTTTTGGGCCAATATCGAGAATAAAATCAGCCGCACGGATGGCGTCTTCATCATGTTCTACCACGATCACTGTATTACCCAAGTCTCGAAGCCTTCGTAAGGTGTTTAGCAATCGCTCGTTATCGCGTTGGTGCAATCCTATTGACGGTTCATCCAAAACATACATAACCCCCACTAAGCCTGAGCCAATCTGGCTGGCTAAGCGAATTCGCTGTGCCTCCCCACCGGATAGTGTTTCGGCGCTTCGAGCAAGGGTTAAATAATCCAACCCCACATTCACTAAAAAACCAAGCCGCTCGATAATTTCTTTGTTAATTTTTTCAGCGATTTTCCCCTTCGCACCCGGTAAGGTGAGTTGATGAAAAAACTGATAGGCATGCTCAATCGAATAGTTGGAAATTTCTGGCAACGAACGATCCGCCACATAAACGTGACGTGCGGCCTCTCTTAATCTGGCTCCGTCGCAAGTAGGACAAGGCCTCGAGGATATATACTTGGCTAACTCTTCACGCACCGCATTAGAGTCTGACTCACGATAACGTCGTTTCATGTTGGGAATCACGCCTTCAAAAGCGTGCTGTCGTATTTGGTTCCCCGCGTGCATGCTTTCATATAGAAATTCAATGCGCTCACCTTCGCTGCCAAAAAGAATGATCGACTGAATCTTGGGGGGAAGATCGCAATAGGGGGTATTCACATCAAATTCATAATGCCTTGCCAGCGACGATAGCATGGAAAAATAATAGGCCGTTTTTTTATCCCATCCACGAATAGCGCCTTCGGCTAGGCTGGCTGTTTCATCATGAACCACCCGAGCGGGATCAAAGAATTGATCCACCCCTAATCCATCACAACTATGACACGCGCCCATCGGGTTATTAAATGAAAATAATCGCGGCTCCAACTCACTTAAACTATAGCCACAATGGGGGCAAGAAAACTTTGCTGAGAAGAGAATTGGCTCAAAATCACCCTCGTTCATTGGCACAACCATCGCCAATCCTTCTGCTAAATTGATGGCATTTTCAAACGATTCACTAAGACGGGTGGCAATGTCTGGACGAACTTTAATCCGGTCGATAACGACATCAATATCGTGCTTTTGGCGTAAAGTTAATTTAGGGGCCGAATCCAACTCAACCAGTTCACCATCAATACGAGCGCGCACATAACCTTTTGCTTGTAATTGCTGGATAAGTTGCAGGTGTTCGCCTTTCCGCCCCCGAATGACCGGCGCTAAAATCATTGCTTTACTATCCGCGGGTAATGCTAAAACGGCATCAACCATCTGGGTAATGGTCTGTGCATGCAAGCTCCCACCATGCGTTGGGCAACGGGGGTCACCAACGCGAGCAAATAATAAACGCAAATAATCGTGGATTTCAGTGATGGTGCCTACCGTTGATCTGGGGTTATGAGAGGTCGCTTTTTGCTCTATAGAAATCGCCGGCGACAACCCCTCTATGGCATCCACGTCAGGCTTTTCCATCATCGATAAAAATTGGCGGGCATAAGCCGATAAGGATTCAACATAGCGCCGTTGACCTTCCGCATATAATGTGTCAAACGCTAAGGAGGATTTGCCAGAACCCGATAAACCTGTAATGACCGTTAATTGGTTGCGAGGCATAGTCACGGAAATATTTTTTAAATTGTGAGTTCTTGCCCCTTTAATGTCTATGGTCTCGTGCATCAAACACTCAGTCGGAAAAATTTGGGCTACAATTGTAGTAGAAATACGATCGTTATGCACCATAAAAGTTGTAATATTGAACAAGGAAGACTCTATGAAGCTTAGACCATCGCCTAATCTCCTATTAGCTTGCCTTTTGCTGATTGCATACCCCGCCTATGCAAGTTCACCCGAACTATACATGCCAACGGATAATGAGGTAGCAACCTGGACCAGTAACGTTTTGCAACAAACGATAACTGTTGACTACAAACAGCTTGAAGCACAGGATAAAAGCAGAACCGTTCGCCAGTATTATAGCGGCCAAGCTTGGAGCGGACTAGGGAATTTCTTTGGCAGTATTATACCGCAAATTATCAAATATAAAGAAAGAACAAACCCCATCCCAGCTGGGCCTCCAATCATTACGGACAAGGGCCAATTCAATGGCATGCCATTTTGGAAAGTCTCTCAGACATTTCATTTTCCTGAGATTGACAAGTATGTTTGGTTTTCAGTGATCGTGATCCCAAACACAGACCCGCCATTGATCATTGAAAGTCTCAATATGAAAATGGATATGTAGGGAACTTACCATAGTCAAATCAACAAACTCAATGCTGATGGTACTTACTCTGCCTCGTTTAACGAGGCATCGATTTTACTTAAACGCCCTTGTTGAAAATACAGTATGATTCGTCGCTTTTTGATGTGGCCATTCCCCTTTTGCAGGGTATAAACATAATCCCATCGGTTTTTATTGAAAATGGGGCTTATCAAGCTGGTACCCATGATCACAGACGCCTCTTGCTTGCTCATACCAATATGCAATCGTTTTAACTTATAAGCGGGCAACAAGTTGCCTTGTTGTTTTTTGCGCTGAGAGAAGTCAATTGATGCACAATGGCTTAACATCAAACAACAAATCATCAATATAATACTTTTTCTCATCATATTTTTTGCTTCAACTAAAAAAGTTATACATAATAGCATGACCATTTCATTGACAGAAGATTTTTTTGCCCTATAAATAACATCCTACCGTTTACCTTCTCCCCAGACATGGGGAGAAGGTGCCCGAAGGGCGGATGAGGGGTTTATGAATCATAAGGTAATCTTTACGTGTTGTATCGGCAATTTATTTAAATTTGCCAACTTCAAAAATTTAGTCCGATTAGAGGAGAGATTGTGGAAGACGAAAACCAACAGTTGAAAGATGCTGGCCTTAAAATCACCGTTCCAAGAGTGAAGGTATTACAAATTTTAGAGCAATCCGAAGACCGACACCTCAGTGCAGAGGCCGTGTATAAGGCACTAATCGATATGGGAGAAGATGTTGGTCTTGCAACCGTATATCGTGTTCTAACACAGTTTGAAGCAGCCGGTCTGGTTATTCGACATAATTTTGAAGGCAGCTATGCAGTCTATGAACTACGTCAGGAGGAACACCACGATCACCTCGTCTGTGTTAAATGCGGAAGAGTCGAAGAGTTCATTGATGAAATGATAGAAAAACGCCAAGAAATCATTGCCGAAAAAGCAGGGTTTCAGATGACGGATCATGCCCTCAATATTTTTGGTTTATGTCCTGCTTGTCGTCGATAAGGAGCATTACAGGATGTTTGATTATATTATTATTGGCGGAGGGAGTGCCGGCTGTGTATTAGCCTCTCGATTAAGTGTAAATCCCGACAACAGGGTATGCTTGATTGAAGCAGGTGGCAGCCATCATCGTGCGGCAGTACAGATTCCTTTTTTAACCATCTTAACGATGCCATGGTGGTATAAAAATTGGCATTATCGAACCGAGCCTCAACCTGGGTTAAATAATCGCCGAGGTTACCAACCACGAGGAAAAGTACTAGGCGGGTCTAGCGCTATTAACGCCATGATCTATATCCGTGGTCAACAACAAGACTATGACAATTGGGCAAAGGCAGGGGGCTCACAATGGCGCTTTGATAATATATTGCCGGTTTTTAAAGCGTTTGAAAATAACCAGCGACTCAATGGCCCCTATCATGGCCAATCAGGTGAGTTGTATGTGAGTGATCTCATTTCGCCAAATCCGGCCTCAGAAGCTTTTGTCAAAGCAGCCATTGGATGTGGTTATCCGTTTAACCATGATTTTAATGGCGAAAGCCAATATGGGGTTGGATTATATCAAGTCACCCAAAAAAATGGCCTCCGTCATACGTCGGCCCATGCGTTTATCGACCCCATCTTTCAACGTAAAAATTTGACCATCCTTACGAAAAGCCACGCGCTAAAATTACTATTCAATGGAAAAACATGCGAAGGTGTCACAATAAAAAGGGGTGGAAAAACGGAAGATATTAAAGCCAAAAAGCATGTCATTTTGTGTGCTGGTGCTATCAGCTCCCCCCATTTATTACTGCTTTCAGGAATCGGTGACAAAGATCAATTGGCTCAGCATGGGATTCGCTGCCACCACCACTTGCCGGGTGTTGGTCTTAATTTTCATGATCATCCTGACTATGTGCATTGCTATCGCTCCACCAACCACAACCTAATTGGTTTTACCCCAGGTGCATTATTCGATATCGCAAAAGCATGGTTTTTGTATCGTAAACAGCCGACCGGCTTAATGACAACCAACTATGCCGAGGCTGGCGGATTTTTATCAACCACCAAGACCCCCGATAGACCTGATATACAATTACACTTTGTCACAGGTATCGTTGATAATCATGCGCATCGATTTCATTTCCCCCGCGGCATGTCCTGCCATGTCTGTGTATTACGTCCGAAAAGCCGTGGGAGTATTCGTCTAAAATCCGCAGACCCTTTCAAAGCCCCTGCCATTGATCCTAATTTCCTGGCTAATGATGACGACATGAACACCCTACTCAACGGTTATAAAATGACGTTGGATATCATGGAGCACGAACAGTTATCCCCTTTTCGAGATAAGCCTTATTATATTGCAACCTCAGATGAAGCCATCATCGAGCTTATACGCAACCGCGCCGACACCGTTTACCATCCAGTAGGGAGTTGCCGTATGGGGGAAGATGAACTGGCTGTGGTTGATGGCCAACTAAAGGTTCATGGCATCGAAAAGTTAACAGTTGCAGATGCCTCCATCATGCCGGAAGTCGTTTCTGGCAATACCAATGCTCCCAGCATGGTCATTGGGGAAATGGCTGCACGATTTATTTTAAGTCAAGATAGTCACTAACCAATGGCGTCTATACCCACTTATTTCCTGCACCTAAAGCATGAATGGAAGGCGTCCGATCTATAGGACCCTTGGTTGCATTTTGTTGTCTATAATTTAGGATGTGGACTAAAAAGGAATTCGCAATGGCTAAATTGGTAGAAATTGAAGGCATTGGAGCAAAGTTTTCAAAATTGCTTCAATCGATAGGCATCGAGGATCAATATCAACTTCTGCACACCTGCAGTGAACGAGGGGGTCGAGAACGCGTTGCCCGAGAAACAGGAATTAGCGGAAAACTGATCCTCAAATGGACCAACCAAGCAGATTTAGCTCGGATCAATGGCATCGGTGAAGAATATGCTGAACTACTTGAGCGTTCGGGTGTCGATACGGTCCCCGAGCTAGCTCAACGAAATGCCGAATCATTAGTGAGCATGCTACAAGAAACCAATGACCGATTAAACCTTGTACGCCATCTACCTGGACTTCCTCAAGTCCAGTCCTGGATCGAACAAGCAAAAAATCTTCCTCGGATGATTTATTATTAGGACAAGACTTCTAAATAACTTGCTTCATGTTCCCTTCTCCCCAGGCATGGGGAGAAGGTGCCCAACGGGCGGATGAGGGGTTTTTGAATCGAAGTTATTATTTTGATGAATAGCGCATAGGGCTTGAAATGCTTACGAAAAACCCCAAGGTCGAGGCAAAACAATTTTTTTAATGAGGGAGTTTAGATTAACTAAATGACCGAATTAAAAACTTTTTTTATCGAAGAGATTGGGAGTTTTTCGTCAGTCCTTTAGGAAACACCTTCAGGGGTTACTTTCAGTGACATAACTCATGACTCGTTGAACGAACTTGGGACCGGGATCGCTTTTATCGGTTTGATAATTGCTGTCTTGTTCCAACCAGAGTGGGGTGTTTTTGAATTTTAAATACTCGTTATGCCCAATGATATGTTTAATTTGAGGGTATTTTGCTCTGAGGCGACAAACTAAATAAGCATTTGCTTTGGCTTGAGCCTCAGTCATATCATCGATTTCATTAACCCCGCCAATATTTTCTATGCCAATTGCATAATGATTCAAGCCAATGACATGACGCGCCATCCAATTATCAGGCATGAGCTGATAAATACTGCCATCTTTGTCAACGATGAAATGCGTAGAGACATTTAAGTTACCTGGTAACTCTTTGAGTCTGGGAGAGTTTTTGGGAAAGGCAGGAGGATTAAAAATACGCCAGGTTGTTTCGAGACTATCAATCATGGTCCAATGGATAACGATTATCTGGGGATCTAATTCAATGGACTTTGACTCGATACCATAATGTTTTTGTTGATACTGCTGGGTTAAAGAGATGCGTTCTTGATTGAATTCGATGGGTTTTGAATGAATAGGAAGCGGATCATGGCAGGAAAATGCATGAATTTGTAAGGTGATTAACATTAATAAACAAATCGGTGTTTTCATGTCAGCTCTTTTTTTAAGACCATAATATAGGCATTGACATAATCTGGCAGACCTTTCATCGCTTGATAAAATGCCTGATTTCCAGCAAAACTTCCGCTTAAATAGTCGATTTGATTGGGGTTGTTTTCAAAGGCCCCTCCGGTGTCCGCTAATAGGCCTGCCTGGCTAATAATTTTACCACCAGGGGAAGGGTATTGAATCATCAATAGTTTTCCAAGTCCAAAGTTTTGAAGATCGCCGGCAAAGGTCACTTCCGTATTCACCGTAATTTTATGGTTGGCGTCCTTACCATAGCCTTTAATACCATTCACTTTTTTAAAATACCAATAGCGCTGTTGTTCATAAGGAGGCAATGCCTTGTCATAGGGGATATTATTACATCGGTGCACGTTGAAGGTAACCGACTGTGATGGTTTATTATCAAAGGTAATCACGACTGTACCTTGCAGAAGGGCTGTCTCCAAATCGTCTCGGGTGAGATAGGCAAGCACTGGAACGGGTTTGTTTTTTAATGCCCCTTTTAAAATGTCTTGTTTACCATGTTGAAAGCGTAATAGATTCGGCAGGTTTGACGCCTGCTCTAACGTTAGTGACGTTTCGTCTTTTGGAAGGCCATGCAATGCATAAGAGTAGGGTGGATTGGTTGTTATTTTTCCTTGCGCTTTGTGGACATAATATTTGGTCATTAATATTTTGTGATTGGGCAAATGAGCAAGGAGCGTGTTTTTCTTTTTAAGTCGTTGAACGGCATTCATATCGGGATACCAGCGCAAAAAATCAAAATTTTCTTTGACAAATTGAGGGTTATTTAATTCGTGTTGGTGTTCACAAATAAATTGCAGTGTTTTTTTGATACGGGATACCGGAATGGGGGCCCAGACTCCCTCATGGATAACCCGCGGATCAAAATCATGGCCTTGATTGAGGTATGCCAACGTATTTTTTGCGGTGTTGCATAAGGCAGGACCATTGATTTGATAATGTTTGGATGGAAGCGGTCGTTCTTTGACAAACAGAGGCTCTGCATCGGTTTGAGAGGCGATTAATGCCAGAAAAAAGATGAACGCACGTTTCATTAATATAGAAATCCTTCCTGTTTTGAAAAGCAAAAGTGGATTGGGTATTGCCCGCTGCGGACAGAATAATAAAATTTATCTCATGTTATAGCAAATATAATTTAATTGTAATGCACAAGATATGGAAACAAGACTGCATTTTGACTAGGCCTTATTGCGCATCCAACTTATCGAGGGCGTAGCGATCCGTCAACAATTTGAGGAAACTCCCCTGTGTACTGAGAATGGTTCCCTGATTATTCGGTGGAATCCCTTGTTCATATAGCATCAGTGTACGCCAGAAATTATAAAACACCCGGTTCTTTTCATAGGCCTGTGCATAAATAGCTGTTGCCTGTGCCTCAGCTTTACCTTTGATAAGGTCGGCTTTCTGCTTGGCCGGGGCGACAATGGTCTGATAAACGCGTTCAATTTCTCCCAGAACCGACTCATAACGTCTGCGGCCGGTTGAGCGAAGTTCTTCAGCTTTAGTCAGTCGCTCCAATATCATTCTTTCATAAATATTTTGCTCAACAGAAGGTCCATAGGTGATATTACGAATTAAAACCGTCATAATTTCAATGCCATACTGATTGGCATAATCTTTAATTTCAGTAAGAATCATCGTGTTAATATTTTGCCTTCCAATGGTAACAGTCGCGTGAACGCCTAATGGCGGATTACCAGTCTTATCCATACCATACGTTTTTAAATTTTTATCCTCAACCCGGACCGTGTCCACTAGGTTATAACGCGAAACAACTTCACGTACGCTTCCTGAAATAATGTTCCTAAGCACTATTTGCGCATCCTCGACAGTACCCATATTTTCATAAAATATGGCGGCATTGCTAATACGCCAGTTGGCTACTGTCTCAACACTAATAAAATATAAATCGCCCGTTGCAACGTTGTTCTCAATTTCTTCTTCGCTGAAAATCCGCTTATCAAAATAGTTCGCTTTCCATAAAAATGGAATTTTGAAATAGAATCCTGCTTTGGTATATGGCATGCCAATAATTCGGCCAAATTGCGTGATCACCACCTGACTTCCCTCATTGACGATGAACACCCCTGAGCGAATAACGAGCACCAAAAACAGCAAACTGACGAACGTCAGTACTGATTTCAGCCTCAGTGAGATAAACAACGCAATAAATAGGATTAAGGCAACATATAAACTCATTCTCTATCCTCTTAGATAATCAACGCCCCATTGGGGGGGAAGCATGGATATTTTGTCCGGCATTAGTTGGTGACGGTGTCTTCGTAACAGGCTGTTGACCACTGTTTGCAGCGGGTGTTGTTGCCTGATGCAAGGGTTGTTGCAGTCCTGCTTTTTCAAGGATCCTTTGTAACTGTTGCTGCATGGACCCCTTTATTCTGCCAGGTGGTGAGGCATCTTGCTTTTGCCCAAGAGAGGGCATTAATAACGGAAAAATTCCATTGGCCTTATCGTCAAGGATGATAAGTGGTGTGTCTTTAATCACTTGCTCGATACTATCCAGATACATCCTATCCTGAGTAATCGTGGGCGCAACCTGATACTCTTTCAGAATCAGACTGAATCGGCCCGTTTGTCCCATTGCTTGATTGACTACTTTGGTCGCATAGGCCTCAGCCTCGGAAATAATCCTTTTTGCCGTTCCTTTCGCTTTTGGGATTCGTGTCATGTATTTGTATTCACCTTCATAAGTAAACCGCTCAAGATCCTGGGCTGCCTTATTGACCTCATTAAATGCAAATACCACCTGCTTAGGAGGCAGGGCATTCAGGATAATCACCTGATCAATTCTAACCCCAAGCTGAAGCCTATCTATAAGCGCCTGAGTACGCGTTAACACCTGTTTTTCAATCTCTTTTCTGCCTGAGGTCACAATCTCATTAAACGATAATTCACCAATCACTTCATTCATCATTGCCTGAGCAAAATCATGGACATTTTTTTGAACATCGCGGGAATTAAACAGGTATTGGGAACCATTGCTGATGTGATATTGTAAGGTCCACTGAAGGAGCACAAGATTTAAATCGCCTGTGAGAAATTTCATTTCATTTTCAACGGGTATTTTGCCATCAACGCTGATTTGTTGGGCACGCAATTCCTCCAAGGTTTGCTCTTTTTGTTGCAGTCGTTGGATAATTTCCTGGTTACTTGGCTCCACTGGCGGAGCAAGATTTCTGCGGATGTAATCATGGGTAAGCCGTTGACGACGATTCATCTCAGAGAAAAAATCGCCTTTTTCAGAAAAAGCAGTGTTGGCATCCAGTTCTGCTTGTAAAACAGACGCTTCATATTCCTGAGCAGCGAATTGTTCTTGTGGATCAAGCTGTAAACGTTTAGCAACGGGTTGTCCTTGCTTGAAACCAAACGTTTCTTCAAAAAGATTGCCCGTATTGACAATGTAGTAGCGTTCAATCACTGGGAAAACGAAATTCAAACCAGACTCCACTTCACGGTTAAATTGCCCAAATCGAGTGATGATAGCTGATGAGCCCACTGGTACGATGAATAAATAATTCAATAGGATTATCACAAGGATCATGACCGTTAGGAAGATATAGGTAAAATGGCGAAATAGCCTTAGAAAGTAACTTCGACTATGCTTTTCGCGATAGGCTCTAAACCGATTTAAAAAACGCCCATACGATTCAATGAGATTCCTAACAATATAATCAGCTGAGTCATAACAATATTTACTAACGGTTGTCCATATGCGGGCAATCCATGCAAATAGCTTACAGGCTTTTTGATAGATATATATAAATGGCTTTGCCAAAGCGTTCAATAACTGCTTCATACCATTCATCCTTATGTCAACGCGAGCTTAATCAAAACGAGAAAGCCCAAACCGTAAGAAACCACATAGTTGGTATTGCGGATTACATGATTGCTTACATAGGTTAATGCGATGGTTCCCAAAAAACCACCCATTACAGCCCCAAGCGCCAATGGGATACCAATGCCCCAAGGTAAATTGTTATTGATTAAATCCACCAGCAAACTGGAAAAAGTCGTTTCGATCATGACTATGATTGATATTTTGACTGAATCTTTCACTGAAATATTGGTTAACACCATCAACAGCGTCACGATTAACAGTCCTCCGCCAATTCCGAGCAAACTAGCCATTAAACCAGAGAGGATGCCAATCAAAATATAATAGGGTAAGTTTTTCTTATGACTATCTTCATCAGCAGACTCGATGTGTGCGTCTGCGTTTTTTTCAGCAATCCGGAGTAAGTCGACATTCAAAAACATCAATCCGGCAAATATCAGTTGTAGCAAAACGGCCGGTATTAAATAAATCAAGTAAATACTGCCAATAAGTGCCGTAAATATACCCGGAATCATGATAGCAATGCAGGGTGTCCAGTCGATGCGACTGGTTCTATTTATCTGAATACCGCCAGTTAATGATGAGAAAAATACAGCCATCAGGCTGGCATCAACCGCTGTCATATAAGGAATTCCGGCAATTCCTAGGAACGGCATAATCATAACGCCTGCGCCAATGCCTAAAAAACCAGCAAAATACCCTGAAATAATTCCCCATAACAGGAAGATGAGAAACATTGATACAATCCTTGTTTATTATTATTATCACCCCAAAAACCGCATGAGATGTCGCCAGCATATAGCAATGTGCCGGCAAGGGGATTTCCCTCGTTTTGCTCATTATGACATAAGGGGTGAGCTGTTAGGGAGCGGCCCTCATTATTTTTTTAATTTTTTCTCAACATATCGTTCTTCCCAATCATCTCTAAAGATCCAAAATCCGCGGAAGAATGAAATGCCCTGGTAGATTAGAAACATCGCCCAGATAATCAACAACCACGTATAACTGTTGTTATACCTTGTCGGTAAAAAATGATTGATGAGTAGAAGCAAATTGACCATTGCAAAGAGAAGCAGGCTTTTATAAAAAGAGCGCAATTTACGTGCTTGTTTAGCCGCAATTTTTTTTTCTTTGGCAAGCTTTTCTTCGTCTGAACTCATGCTTATCAATTCCCAGTTTTATTTCTTTTTGGTTGTACTAGCTTTCTTATTGGTTGTACTAGCTTTTTTTGGGGTTGTACTAGCTTTCTTTTTACTTAGGCTTGCTTTCTTCTCTTTCTTGCCGGATATTTTTTGTTTGGTGAATTGATAGGCTTGTCGCATGGCTTCATTGCTCTTACGCCACCATTCCCGTAAATGAATTTTGCTACCCCATTTTTTGACGGTTTCTTTGGCCGTATCAATTGTCTTGGGTTGATTTTCAATGGATGCCAGACGCTTTTCAACTTTTTTAAGAGCCGATGCCACTTCACCCATATCATGATCGCAGTGGTGTAAAAAATGATCCAACGCCGTATTGATATAATCGCCAACCAGCATTCCTTCTTTTTTGGCAGCAGCAGTCACTTCATCACGGGTTTCTTTGGAAATACCTTTAATTGTCCACTTATCAGCAGCATTAACGTTAGGTTTTTTTGTGATTTTCTGCTCTGTCATGATGGCGTCCTTCATCTGAAAATTTAAAATATAATAAATTCAATACAGTTACTATTAATTTATAGTCAATATCTAGACAAATGCAAGAAGTTTACCATTTAAATATCAGGCGATTATTTACGCCTTCCTTTAACACCCATTATGGACAGGATTGTTCGAAATAGATCCCGGAAGAATTGTCGGACAACCTGACGAACAAGCGTATTTTTACTTGCTTTTTCAACCCAGGAAGGCTGTGATTTTTCTGCTTTTGAGGAGGGTTGCGGGGCCTTATCGCCTGGTTTTGGATGAGGGATGCCTGCTAGGATATCTTCCGCACTTCTTTGGTCAATTCGCTTCCCGTAACGAGCATTCAAGCTCGAAGCAACAACTAATTGACTCGCTTCATTATCCGTTAAAGCGCCCATACGCGATAGCGGAGGGCGGATACAGCACTGAATCAAGGGTGTAGGCTGACCTTTCGCATTTAATGCGCTGATTAACGCTTCACCTATTCCCAAGGATGTTAATAATTGTTCGGTATCATAGTCTTCTGATATGGGGAAGTTCTGAGCCACTAGTTTGATTGCCTTGCGATCTTTGGCTGTAAATGCGCGTAAACTATGCTGAATTTTCAAACCTAATTGCCCTAAAATTTGCTCAGGAATATCATTGGGGGTTTGCGTACAAAATAAGATACCAACCCCCTTTGACCGAATCAGCTTGACTACTGTTTCAGTCATATCCAGTAACGCTTTATTGGCTTGTTTAAATAACAGGTGTGCTTCATCGACAATAATCACGCATTTGGGCTTATCTAAATCGCCACATTCCGGCATATTAAGAAAAAGATCATTGAGTAATTTAAGCATAAATGTCGAAAACAATTGTGGTTGGCTTTGCAAGTTCATCAATCGAAGAATCGATAAGATACCTTGCCCTTGCTCATTCACACGCATTAAGTCATGAAAATCAAAGGCTGGTTCGCCAAAAAAATCATGCGCCCCTTGAGACTCTAGCTCAATTAATTTACGCATGATTGCTCCAAGGGACTCCCGAGAAACATGCCCGTATTGCTGCTGCAGGATAGTCTTCCCCTCATCACTTTGTGCCCATCGAATCATCGCTTTTAAATCATCGATTTCTATCAAAGGCCAGTCATTATCCTCTGCATATTGAAACAAAATAGTTAGGACGCCCGATTGCGCATCATTGGTTTCTAACAGGCGGCTAAACAGGAGGGAACCAAATGACTCGATGGTTGCACGCACAGGAATACCAATTTCTTGGGCATCAATAGTCAAGAGTTCGCAAGAGAATGCGCGCGGTTCAAAATCAAGCTGTAAGGACTGGCTTCTGGCAATCAGCGCTTCTTGACTTTGTCCTGGTTTCGTTAACCCCGACAAATCGCCTTTCATATCCATGGCTAAGACAGGCACACCTTGCAGGGATAATTGTTCACAGAGACCTTGGACGGTTTTTGTTTTCCCGCTTCCTGTTGCACCAGCTATTAGGCCATGACGATTTAAGGACTTAAGCACCAAATAGGCTGGCGCATCGGCGACAATGACATCATTGATCATAATATTGCCAAGGCGTATTGCTGGCAAATCGGGGCGCGCGTAGGCTTTTTTAAGGGCCTCGTTCATTGTAACTCCTAATCTCAACTAAATTGCCTAAACTAATTTTAGAACATATCCCATGACAAACGACTTCACCTAAATCTCACATCTTAGCTTTTCTGGGTGTTTTATCAAACGCGAAGATGTAAGTATTTGTAATAATGATGAATAATAATCACACTGCAGATTAATAAATTTAAAAACTGATTGAGTATAATTGGCCATTGAATACTTGAAAAAAGGTGCAGTTGTGAATTTCTAGGCGATTTCAGCATCAAACTCAGCAACACCACCAACCCATAAAAATGTGCCGAACAAAGAAACAATCGCTGGAAAATGCCTTGTTGATGAAGTTCAGCGATATAGTCGACCGGAAAGTTCATTAAGACTAAGGCAATAAACCAAATCCATAGATAATTGCTTTGTTCTGCTTTTTCTGCCGTATATAACAAGACAACAAATAACAAATAAAAATAATACATCCAACCAAAGGGACTTAAGATAATCATTAACACGAGTGCCAAGAGAAAGGAATAATGCCTCTCAAGTTGGCGTTGGAAAAGATAGAACAACAAAATGGGTGTGGCCACAACGAACCAAATAAGATGAAAAGGCCAAAGTTTGATATGGGTGTTATGAGAATCTATCCACAATCGGCCAATCACCCCGAAAAAAGAGGCATTCCAACTATCCCCATACCACAAGACACGAGACATCATGTCGGTATATTTGCCAAACAAGCCAATACCAAAAACAAGGACGGGGAGGAAAAAAAATATCACGCCAAAGAAGACATAATATGCCGCCAAACGATACTGGCGCTGCTGGATACAAAAGATTAACAACACGGCTGGGAAGAATTTACAAGCGGTAATATAGGCCCAACATAGGGCACAACGCTTAATCGCTTTTTTTTGGTAAAAGTAGTACCCCAATAATATCAAACAGGCGATAAAGGTGCCTATCTGGCCAATGGCCAACCCCATGATCGTACTAAAAGCAGTTAAATAGATAAAGATAAAATAAATGCGGTTCCGCTTCCAAAAATCCGAGGAGCAGCCATATCTCACCGCAAAATAAAAATTGCCAACAGCGCCCATGACCAAAAGCCAATACCAAACCACCTCAGCCACTTTATAAGAAAAAAAATGCAACGGCATTAAGCTGAACAAAAAAATAGGTGGATTGAGGTTGACCGGTAACTTTTTGGTGACGCCAAGAATTTTCACTTCGAGCACTTGATAGGGATTAATGCCATCCCATAAGGTATTTACGGCGGTGTAAAAGGAAGTAAAGTCAACGAGGAAACTATCCCTAGCAATGATCCAAGCAAAGGTAACATAAACCAGTAAAGCCCAAGCCAATCCGATGATGATGTATTTCGAATCGAGGTCAATCTTCCTAATCATCTGATTTCTACTTAGCATCCATTTGATACCCGTGCTTAGCGACCGTTTTCTACCTTAATGGACAGTTCAAGTTGAAACGTTGCCACTTTCTCTGCAGTCTGTTCAAAACCTGTGTATGCATTGACACGAACCATTTGGTTGATTCTTTTCTGCTCCTGTTGAGATTGCACAATCATATCAGCAACCATATCACCATCTTCGGAAACAAAATAGACTGCTTCATAAGGGCGCTTTAGGAAATCTGCATGAAACGATTTAAATGCCAAAGAAGCCTTTACCTTCGCTTTATCCGCATGATAAAAACCATGTAATCCGCCCGCTAAGTCTGCACCAACAGCTAAGACGCCAAAATACATGGAGTTCAGATGATTTTTATTTCGGCGCTTCAGGGGAATTCGCACAATTGCTTTTTGATCGTCAATTTGGATTAATTTAGGTTTTACATGACCGATTAAAGGAACTTTGAAATGGCCAAACATCCATAAGAAATACTTGAATCGTCCCAGAATACTCATGCTTTAGCCTCATCAATGACAATATTTGATATTATTTTTGTAACGCCGCCTATTTTATTAATTCGTTTTAATATAGCGCTTAATGCTCGCTCATTGGGTAACTTACCAGATAGGGTAACTTCCCCATTTTTGGTATGGGCATTGACACCTACCAAAGGAATAGACTCATCATCAAAGACTTTTGCTTTTAGCACAGCCGTTTCAACTCGGGCGGTAATATAAGCATCGGTAAAACCACTGTTCACTTTCGCTATCGCCAACTCATCGGTATCGACTTGCTTCACACCACGCGTGTTGACAGCAAGCCGCAACGCTTCAACAAAGGCTTCTTTACTGCGAACATCGCCACTTAGTTTGACGGTGCCTTTTTCCGTGGATACATGAATTTTTAATGGATTGAGTATACGGCTTTTAGTGAATTTAGCCGTAATGGTCGTGGTGATGACTGAATCACCGATGCCCTGTTCAATGGTCTTAAGCGAGGCATTTGCTTGGGCCATACCTAAACAAGTAACCGTTATGATATAAAATCCAATGACTAACAATCCACGCATAGACCTGTCTCCCCTTGTAAAAATTCAGTATATACCTAAGTGACGCAATAAAGCCAGCTTAGGCTATGTCTGTGGGTGCTAGGGCGATGCACAGATCTATGGTTTGTGGACACGCCCTAATAACAATCATCCAATTGATTTAATATTAAGCATTCATGCATTTTATGGTTTTTTTTTTGCCAATGCAAATAGATGGTTATCAATTTGCACTATTTTAACATTAGGAGTGGCTTTCAGGATTTTGCGCCCGTAAACGACGTTTGGTCATGGGATCGATGGTTAATGGTCTTAAAATTTCTATTCGGTCCCCAGCTTGCAGGGGAGTGTTTGCCGCCACAACTTGACCAAAAATAGCATAGGTTTGGCCGCTTAGATTGGGATAATGCTCGAATAACCCAGACATCTCTATCGCTAGCTGGACATTCGTTCCTTCGGGAACCTTCGTGCATAAATGGTATGGGGTTTGATCCTCATCAATATAGATGATTTCAACTGGTAACATAGATTGACTCTGCGCGTTCACAAAAGGCATCTACCATTTTGTTGGTGACTTGTTCAAAAACTGGTCCTAATAGCAGCGAAAGCATCTTGCCTGCAAACTCAAATTCTAAATCAAATGAAATTTTGCATCCTTCCTCCACTTGCTCAAAATGCCAAAATCCCTCAAGATGGCGAAAGGGTCCATCTACTAAACGAATTTCGATCATTCTATTTTTCTGTAGCCGATTACAAGTCGTAAATGATTTGCTCATGCCTGCCGCGGTAATCTCTAATGTGGCTTGTACCTCATCCTCATCACGATAATGGACGGTGCTTTTAGCACAGTAGGGTAAATATTGATCATAACTCTCAACCTGATCCACCAGATGAAACATTTGTTCACAAGTATAAGGGACAATTCGGCTTTTTTTGACAACCGTGGTCATACACTGACTCCTACCATCTGCTGGGAAAACCAGTTTTGCAAATCGGTGATTTCCTCAGGACAAACTGCATGTTCCATACGATAACTTTTCAAGACGGTATTGTTAAAGCCAAGGTACATTAAATGATCATGGCTTTGCTTTGTCCATGATGGTTGCACTAAGGGGTCCATTTGACCATAACCCATAAATACTGGTGTGGCTTTATTTAATTGAACCGTTAAGTTTTCGACACAAGGGATATATGCTGAGAGCGCAATCATGCCCCCAAGCTTACAATCCAGTTGTAAACCGGAATATAAAGCCATTGCACCGCCTTGAGAGAAGCCTGCGAGAAAGATATGCTCTCTACGAATACCTCGTTTCACTTGTTCAGCAACCACCGCGTTAATCTGTTCGCTGGATTGATGGACGCCTTCGCAGTCTTGGCGGGAGACAAGATCGCCGCCTAAAATATCGTACCATGCCGGCATTCTCATACCAGCATTGATGGTCACAGGCCTATCGGGCGCTTGTAGAAAAATTTGCCGAATTTTCTCATTTGGCCAAGCGATCGCCTGTGCTAAGCCTGCCATATCTTCATAACCAGCACCCAAACCATGCATCCAAATGACGACAAATTGGGCCTGTTGAGCCGGCTCAGAAACCACGAATTGCAAATGACTACTCCTAAATTTTAGTTAAAAGCGAGATTATCGCTAAACTTGCGTTGTTTATCAAGTGCGCATCCATTTACATTTATCGATCGATTGAGTAACCACTTTCGCTGTCACCCACGGTGTAATTGCATGCCCCCCTCAAAGCGAATAAAGTAAAGTAGTCGCATTTTCAAATAACTTAGGTATATAATTATGCTAACATTTATTAATCAATTAGTTATTATGCGTTTAGCATGTTGGGCGCTACTCCTGCTATCTCTTACCTCCTTATGTGCAGGTTGTGGCAAAAAAGGCCCGTTGTATTTACCCGAAAATGCGCACCAATCTCAAAAAGGTAGCCAATAATGCGCTTTGCAAAGATGCATGGCCTTGGTAACGATTTTATGGTTATTGATGGCGTACGACAGGATTTAACATTAAGCCCTGATATCATTCGTCAATGGTCACAACGCCATACGGGCGTTGGTTTTGATCAATGTTTAGTCGTTGAATCATCTAACCAACCGGGTATCGACTTTCACTACCGAATCTTTAATGCCGATGGCAATGAAGTCTATCAATGCGGCAACGGCGCCCGATGCTTGGCTCGGTTTATTCATATGACTGGCTTAAGTTCTAAAAATCCGATAATAGTTGCGACAAAAACGACGCAAATGCAATTAACGATCAACGAAGACAATCAGGTAGCAGTCCAGTTACCTCCGCCTAAATGGACGCCCGATGAAATCCCTTGTCTTGCGAATACTGAACAGGAACACTACGCAATTGACATCGATGGCCATCTTGTGACGTTTTATGCTGTTTCGGTGGGGAACCCTCACGCTGTTTTAACCGTGGAAGATATTAACAAAGCCCCTGTTGCCACCCTTGGCAAACAACTGAGCGAGCATGCCTTCTTTCCCAATCAAGTGAATGTCGGCTTTTTGCAAATTAGCCGCCCTGGCCAACTCCTGTTGCGTGTATACGAGCGAGGATGTGGCGAAACACAGGCTTGTGGCAGCGGGGCGATGGCAGCTGCTGTGGTTGCTAGGCGATACCTTCATCAACCCAAATCAATGACAGTCGTGTTACCAGGTGGCCAACTCACCATTGACCAGGAAGACCCACAGGCACCCATTACCATGACAGGGCCTGCCACCTTCGTTTATCAAGGGGAGCTGTTGTTATGAGAATTATCATTCTTGGCGCCGGCCAAGTTGGGGGCACCTTAGCCCATAATTTAGCTAAAGAAGATCACGATATCACCCTAGTTGATTTAAACGAATCTCGTCTACAAGCCCTTCAACACCGACTGGATATTCAAACAGTTCAAGGATCAGCGACGCACCCATCGGTTCTTATTGAAGCAGGGATAGAGCGCGCCGATATGCTTATCGCTGTGACCGATCATGATGAAATTAATATGATGGCCTGCCAAATTGCCTACAGCTTGTTTCGAACACCAGCCAAATTAGCGCGAATCCGATCACAAGATTATGATAATTATGAGCAAATATTTTGCAACGACCATATTCCCGTTGATGTGCGTATTAGCCCCGAAAAACTGGTGACTGAACACATTGAAAAGCTCATTAACTACCCTGGTGCCACTGAAGTATTAGAGTTTGGCGATGGCCAAGCTTTACTGGTTACCATTACCCCACAGCAAAATGGGATGATAGTTAATAAAACGGTGGCGGATCTGCATGAATCTTTTGCTCAAATTCATGCACGTGTGGTGGCGATTTTTCGTCAGGGGAAACCTGTTGTCATTGAAGAAAACACCCAAATAGAACCGAAAGACAGGGTGTTGTTCATTGCCTCGCCTGCGGCAATCCAACAAGTTTTGGTGGCGCTTGGCCGTTATACCCATCCCAATCGCCGCATCATTATTGCTGGAGGGGGACATATTGGCTCTAAACTCGCTTCCCGACTAGAAGATAAATATCGTATTAAAGTGCTCGATCACAACCACAGCTGCACCACTCGCTTAGCAAGCCAACTGCATAAAGCGACCGTTTTAGAAGGCGATATCGCTGACCGAGAGCTACTCCTAAATGAAAATATCGAATTTACGGATGTATTTTGTGCCGTAACGAATGATGATGAAGCCAATATCATGGCCTGCTTACAAGCAAAACAACTTGGCGTTCGCCACGCCATGGCGTTGGTAAATCATAAAGCGTATGTTGAGCTCATCGAAGACAGCCGCATTGATCACGCCATATCGCCCCAATTAGTCACCATTGGCTCCATCCTCGCTAAAATGCGTCGCGGCAATATGGTAAGAGTCTATCGCTTATCACTACAAGACGCAGAAGCCATTGAGTTGGTTGTCCAAGGCGATGAACTCACCTCTCAAGTAATCGGACGAAAATTAAGTCAATTACCGCTGCCCAATGGTTGCCATATCGCCACCATCCTGCGCAAAGGGGAATTGTTGTTTCCTGACCCGGATTTGGTGGTAGAGACAGCCGATCATTTGATTCTGTTGCTCTTTAAACAACGTTATTTAAGGGAGATTGAGTCATTGTTTCAGGTTAATTTAAGCTTTATGGCTTAAAATTAGTTATATACCCATGATCATTCAAAAAGAGGGGAATAGAATATGCCAAACCCATACACCCCAAGAAATGGCGATGACTTACATAACTATAATGCCTATCGGTACCTGCTTGCCCTAAAAAAAGCGCTTCAACCGCCAGAGCCCGTTAGCTCGCCATCTGAAAAAAATAGAAAACGTGTTGAGCATGCGCTTAGTTTTCTAGAATCTGTTAAAGAAGATCATTACGATCCAAGCTATTCCTACGGCAACTTATATTCCATAGCTCAACAAGATTTAGACGCCTATACGCCTCAAGAAAATGAAGATCCAAGGATCATTGCACTGATTGAAGCCATGTTTTTAAATGATAATTTTGCCCTTGAATCAACCTACAGCCTGATTAAAGAAGTCCTTGTGACAAATAACCAGGCAACCAGTGAGGCGGAGCATGGCATTACCCAAAGGCTTAATGAAGGAAGTAATCGCTCTGGAAACACCTATAATCCTCAAGCCATGGAAACACTTGGCAGTAAACTTTATGGCGTGATGGGTCCAACATTTGCACCACAACATACAACCAGTTTACCTTCCATTAGGCATTTCAATTACCAAAACGAAGATTCCCCCACGGAAATACGCATGGGTACTCAAGGGAAGTATAAAATGTGGGGACCAGAAGTATCCCATTTATTTAAAACATGGCTACAAATAAGAAACAAAAAAGACCCAGGGCCCAACGGCATAAGCCATATTTATTTTAATAACCTTGGCCGCGATCGCAGCAGCATTGAAGGAAATCGTGAAAAGAACCTGACCAATGAACTTGAGTCGCTGAATGATGAAGAAGGCATCGCCGTTATTACCTTGCCTGCCGATAAAGGGCTATTTTCTTCCAAGGACATTTTATCCACAGCCACTTATGACATCAAAGGCGCGTTTACTAAACAAGTGGTAGCGCTTATGAGTGGTCAACCTTCTGATATTGAAGTAAAAGATATACACATCCCTGACAAAATTAAAAAAATTATCTATAAAGATGAAAATGAAGCAGAAGTACTAGAAAGGCTTTTATCTAAGAGCTATGAAGCAATGGGACTGAAAGATCTTGGAGAAGACCAGCCACTTACCAAAGAACAAATGCAAGCGGTCTACTTCCATTTTCTTAAATTTGAGCTAACAAATTATATTCTAGAAGAAACAAAACCCAAATCGTTTAATATTTCTTGCAAAGACGGCATTGATAGAGCGGGTTCAGCCTCATTATTCTATAATTTGATGAAGTCAATTGAAGTAGGAAAACCCATGACCCAGGCGGAATTTGAGACAAACTTACATGGCCCCGCCACCTTAGTCAAAGGTCGAGGGATGAATAAACACCGGGAACGGGTTTGGAGTGCCGTCAATCAATACGTGGAGGCTAATTATAACCAGTTGGATACCAATGAAAATGCACGATGGATTATTCAATGGCGGGATATCAATGCGCCTTCAAAACGTCAAAATGAAATTTTTGAGAAACGATCACAGGCTATCTTAGATTCCATCCAAGGCGATGATGATGTTACTATTACGGTACGTGGCTTTATCACTGATTGTATCGAACTAAGCAAAGATAATCACTATAGCAAACGCTTCTTAATGGATATGATTTATGAAGCCAAATCGGTTGCCGTGGCAGCGAGGCAGCCAACCGGGGAAGAATCCGTCAAAAATGCACTAGCCCATATGGAAAGCCGCATTAAAGCTTACCCAGAGGAGATTAAAGAACTAAGCTTTATGGAAAAAGTTGGGCGGTTTTTCCAAAATATTGCCAACGCTATTTTTAAAACCCCTGCCTATCAAAGCACAAAAGAAAAATTCACTGATAAAAGCTCTGCGTCATTCAAAGAGTTTAAGGAACGAGCTCATCGGCTTGAACATCCTGAGAATATGTCCCCGGAAGTTGAAATAAACCCTGGAAACGAACTTAATCACTAGCTTTAACCACCAGCTCTGGAAAATATGACCTCTTTTTTGGTGTCATTCACAATGATGTTGTTCTATATCCGGCTATTTTTGCTTATAATAAGGATATAGCTTGATTGACTACTTTGAGTATTTCGTGTTTAACAAACCCAAACAGCAAAAGCCCATGGCCAAACCGCTGCCTTTAACCGATTTAACGGCAATAGCAAATAGCTCGGCGTTGCTTGCACTGAACAAACGACAAACACTGGTTGACGACATTAAAACACATATGAGTTGGCCTAAAAGTGAATTTGACCAATTTGCTCAGCCCGTGCTCGATCATTTCTTCAATTATTGTCAGCAATTACCCGAAAGCCAAATTAGCTTTTATGGCCATCCAGGTGGTTTGTTAGATTATTCCTTAAACCGATGCGAAGCAGCGATGGCTATCTTTCGAGGCTATTTAATTCCCGATGACCAAGGCGGTTATTCAGAAATCCAACGGTTATGGCAATATGCTTTATACAGTGCAGCGTTACTCAAAGGAATCGGCAAACTGTGGCTTGATTTTACGGTAAAAGTTTACGATGACAATGGCCATTTCCTTAGCGACTGGAATCCGTTATGTGAAAGCTTAGCGAGCAAAGGCAGTCATTACCAATACCATTTTGTCAAAAATACAGACGATGACTTTCGACGCCGATTAAATTTATTCATTGCCCGGCAAATCATGCCTGTCAGTGGATTCAATTGGATTGCCAGCAATGCAGAGGTTTTAGCGGCTTGGTTAGCGCTCCTCCATGAAGATCCTTATCGCGCAGGCACCTTGGGTTTGGTGCTCATTAATTCCGATGCCATTGCCATAAAACGATATTTGCATCGCTTGACTTTAGGAGGCGCCGCAGCGGGGACGGGCGGGCGAACGTTTAACCGTCTGGCCTCATTTAGCCATAAATCCAAAAATTCCTTGATAAAAGCTGAACAAGAAGTGGGTGTTGCCTTTATCGAATGGATGGTTCAATCCATCGAAAGTGGCAAATTAATGATTAACAAAGCCCCTCTCATGATGGTTCCTGGCGGATTAATTATGCATTCCGATATGTTTAAATACTTTATCCGCGAAAATCCGCATTTTAAAAATTGGCAAGCCATCGAAATGGGTTTATTAAACCTTGGCCTCCACCAAGTGGGCCCCAATGGTAAAACAAACCAGCGTTTTGAACTAAATAACGGGCAAAGCATCATTGATGGCATTGTGATTAAAGATTACGCCGTCCTTCTGCCTGAAAAAGCCCACGTGATGAATCCAAACACCGGCGAGACCTACCAGTTGTCGAGCACCGAGCTCATCAACCAGGCCCATAATTTAGCCTATTATGAAAAAATGGGCGCGGCTCCGACGGTTGCGCAAGTACAAGCCCTAAATAGCAAAGGGAATTGGCAGCAAGCAAGCTTAGAGGCTATTTCCTTAAAACCGGATCTCGTTCACCGTGGCTGATTATGTCATCGGGGATATTCAAGGTTGCTATGAGCCTTTAGTCCGGTTATTAGAGGTCATTGCATTTGATGAAAGCAATGACCGACTCATCTTTGTGGGGGATCTTGTTAACCGTGGACCAGATTCGTTAGCGGTGATTCGGTTTATCCAACAATTAACCTATCCGCCAGTAATAACCTTAGGCAACCATGACCTTCATTTACTTGCCCGCATCTTTACAAAAGAAGGCTGGCAGGGCACTGATGAAACCTTAACTGCAATATTAGAAGCAAACGATGTGGAAGACATTGGTCATTGGTTAAGAAAGCAATCAATTTTATATTACCACCAACCAACGGAGACGATCATTTGTCATGCGGGAATCGCCCCCTGTTGGGATTTGCCGACCGCCATCGCCAATGCAAGGGAATTAGAAATCTGTTTGTCTGGCGACTTTTTTATTGCCTTCCTTGAACAAATGTATGGAAATGAACCCAATGTTTGGGAAGAAACACTCGAGGGGGTCGATAGATTGCGTCTTATCACCAACTACTTTACCCGAATGCGCTTTTGTGACAAACAAGGCCATCCTCTATTGGATTTTAAGGGTAAAATAGACCAAGCTCCACCCGGGCATTATCCCTGGTTTTTAGTGCCAAACCGAGTACCAATTGACAAAGACATTGTTTTTGGCCATTGGGCTGCTCTTGAAGGGCATTGCCCGATTGCAAACATTCATGCTATCGATACCGGTTGTTTATGGGGAGGTAAGTTAACTGCGTTTCGTCTAGAGGATAAAAAGCGATTTACCTATCCCTCCTAACTATTGCTTGCTCCCATCCTGCGCTAGCTAACTGACTAAAATTTCTATCAATTTCCGATTATTCATGAATAAATCCAAGAATTAACCATCTTGCATCTTGTCAAACGATATGATTAAGATAGAATGAAATTGTCGCTTAATAGAAAATGCACCTGAGTAAGGATCAGGACGAACGAAGGCCCCAAGATTGAGGCAAAAAAGGGTTTAATGAGGGAGTTTTTCGTAAGTCCAGAGGATAATTGTTGCAAACGTATGCAGCATAATGTCGGTTGAAGGTATATCAGGGAGTAACGCCGATGGGAAATACTGCTATCGAACACGTACAGTGGGTTTTAGAACAGCCACTCGGCATAAAAGGACTAATGGAAGCTGCATCAAAAGTTGATTCAACCCAACTCCCTCCTATTTTAAAACAACCCTATTCAAAATTTAACAAAAGCCTTATTGATTGGCATCAATGTGCCAAAGATATCGCCAATATCCGAAGCCGCATTCATGAATATGAAGTGAAATCCCAACAAGCGAGCTTGCTGGCTGAACAATATCAATCGCAATTAAGTGACCCGGCTGGTTTAGAGCATTTAGGGAAATTACTGGCTTGGACGCAAACGTTGCAGCAAGAACATAATGGTAACCAAACACCCATCTTAATGGACACCTGGCAACAAAAGAGAGAATGTCTGGATGCAGGCAAGCAATTATTACAAAGCCATTTAAAGCTAATCGCCCAAAACATACTCGTCGAGCGTGTTCACAGGCTCCCCTTAGTGATTGCGAATTTATATAGTTTTGGCGTCAATACCACCCGAAATGACACCGTTGAAAAAATTGATGAATTATTAACGATCCATCAAAACAAACTCAAAGAACGCCAAACTCAACTGGAGGCGATCGACAAATTAGTCGTGCTTTTGCCATTGCATGAAAATCATCAAACCTTGATTGATAGAATTAATCAATTGAGAAAGAGAACCGCCGCTATTGCCGTTGAGCGAAACCTGATTGATGGAGAGCTACATAAACTTCAACCCATTGTTGAACAACATCCCCTTGCTTATGAGCAAGAAAAAGCGAACTTCGGTACCTTAGCTGGTGCCAATCAGTATTTTTCAGAATTGGTTGGAACACTTCTGGTTAAAATTAATTTAGCGGATAAAAATCTACTCGCATTTCAGTCCATTCAAAAATCATTACGACAGTACTTAAGCTTGAACCAAAGTAAAGACCAACTGACAGAGGAGTACAATAAATCGTTAGCCTCAATTGGTGAGTATGAAAACGCATTACACGATCTCAAATTAGAATTACAGAAAAAAGGGGTAGAGGACTTTAGTAGTTATGGACTGCTTGAAAAAACAAAAGAGCAGCTTGCCACCATTGACCCAGATTTTAATTACAGCCATATCAGTATTTTAATGGTTAAACAACGCGTCGAGCAGCTAAGGCAAACTTATGCAAAAGATAGGGAAGCCCTACAAACCATTGTACCCGATCTAAATACGCTCAAAAACGAATTACTGAGTATTCGCGTTATTCGAGAACACCATGGCATCACAGCCACAAATGAAGAATTATCCCAGGGCTATCCCTGGCAATCACCTCATTCTTTGAATTTAGAGGAAACCTCACTGAAACTTAATGCTATTTCCAAAGCAATCCCAGATATTGAATCATTGTGCTGGTATGAGCGCGATCTTCAAAAGACGCTAGAAGCCATCCAACAGAGCGATGAATCAAGTCAATCGCTTACTAAAGAGCTTACCGATAAACAAAATCTCCTATCAACGCTTGAGCAACAGGTGAATGAGGCACAAAAATCGAGTAAATCGGCTATGGAAAAAGCCAAGAAAGTGCTGGCAAAGAAAACGAATACCGATACGAAAGCGGAGACTGGCCAACATGAGCAAGCGAAAATCAACGTGACTTCAGCCAACTTATGGCAAGACTTTTTAGCACCGCTTATTAAATCACAATCAACAGAAATGCAATCTTTTATAACAACGTGCTGCGATAAAGAACGGATGAATGCCTTATCAAAAACCCAACAGCTTCAATTTGAGCAGTTATGTCACGACATCTATATCGAGTTAAAACATGCCGATAATAAAGATAATGATGTATTGTTAGTGTATAAAGCCACCTATAGTGAAGCCAATGGGTTAGAAAAATTATTGAGCTTAAAACCAGCAATCGCTATTGATGACCAAAATAAACTCCCGAGCCTAACCAATAAAACAGTCAATCAAGCATTGGAAACGCTTCAACAATATGCTGCGAAAGAAAAAGGAAAAATGGGAGATATCCTTTTGCAAATACACCATCAACTACACTATCTTGCCTGGCAAGGGGAACATAACCGCATTGATGCTAGTTTTATCGAGCAACTGCAACGACAGTTTACCAACGACCCGCGTTATCAATGTTTAAAACTAAGCAAACATTATGAGTCTATCATTGATTGGTTATACGGCATTTGCCAACTAATTAAACAATTATTGGTTAAACCAGCCAACCCCATTTATCACTATGGGTTATTTAGCAAACAGCCGGCTTATTTAGAGCAAGCAACCCATATCAGTCAAGCCATCGCTGCTTCTGCCTGATAAGTAACTTCCTTCACTTGTCACTCTCCCCAAACATGGGGGATCACCATACTGGACGAACTGATACGTGCCCGTGTGCGTGCCCGTGCCCGCGCCCGGCTTTATAGAATTAATTAAGATAACCTTTGAGCTTGAAGTAGCACACCGAAAAATAGTTAGCTGTGCCCATTAACAACCGGGCACGGGCTCAGGCACGCTAACGGGCACGTATCAATTCGGATATTTATCCTGTAACTAGCGTTGAGATGCTAAAAACTAGCATTTTGAAGCATCTTGGGTATATAATCATGCCTTTTTGAACAACTTTTAAAACGTTATGACAAAAGCACGAAAATTATTGGTAACCAGTGCCTTGCCCTATGCCAATGGCCATCTTCATTTGGGGCATTTGGTGGAACACATTCAAACAGATATTTGGGTCCGATCCCATAAAATGTTAGGTCATAACTGCATTGCAATCTGCGGTGATGACGCCCATGGCACACCCATCATGTTAAAAGCTGAAGGGCTGGGCATATCCCCGGAAGAATTAACGGAACAAATGCGTGCTTCCCATGAAGCGGATTTTGCCGCTTTTTCGATTAACTATGACAGTTATCACACTACCCACAGTGAAGAAAATAAAGTATTGGTGGAAGATATTTATAAAAAATTAAAAGCCCGCGGTGATATCGTTGAAAAAACGATTTCTCAAGCATTTGATCCTGAAAAGCAAATGTTTTTACCCGACCGCTTTATTAAAGGGACCTGTCCTCGTTGTAAAGCACCCGATCAATACGGGGATAATTGCGAGTCGTGTGGGGCAACCTATGACCCAACGGAACTCATTGATCCTTACTCCGTGTTATCGGGAGCGACTCCCGTTGAAAAAGACACAGTTCACTATTTTTTTGACTTACCCAAATATGAAGATCTGCTAAAAAAGTGGATGGCACAGGGCGCACTACAAAACGAAGTAACCAACAAACTCGATGAGTGGTTTGAAAATGGGTTAAGACAATGGGATATCTCGCGCGATGCCCCTTATTTTGGCTTCCCAATCCCAGGCACCGAGAATAAATATTTTTATGTGTGGATGGACGCACCCGTCGGTTATATGTCCAGCTTCAAAAAATATTGTGACAAACATGCTGTTGATTTTGACCAGTATTGGGGCGAAGGCAGTGACGTAGAGCTTTATCACTTTATTGGTAAAGATATTGTTTACTTTCATGCCTTATTCTGGCCTGCCGTCTTACATGGCAGTGGTTATCGAATGCCGACGGCTTTGTATGCCCATGGCTTTTTAACGGTTAACGGTCAAAAGATGTCCAAATCGCGTGGGACTTTTATTGAAGCACGCGACTATTTGGCTCACTTAAACCCCGCCTACTTACGTTATTATTTTGCTGCAAAACTTAACGGACGAGTCGATGATATCGATTTAAATTTTGACGATTTTAGTAATCGTGTCAATGCTGATTTGGTTGGAAAAGTGATTAATATCGCCAGCCGATGCGCCGGATTTATCAATAAACGTTTTCAAGGTCAATTAAGTAGCACCTTGGCCGCCCCCGATTTATATGCCCGATTATTAGAAAATAAAACCAAGATCATCGATGCTTATATCAGCCGCGATTATGCAAAAGCGGTGCGCTTTATTATGGAAGGGGCAGATGCCGTCAATCAATACATTGACCACCACAAGCCCTGGGTGATGGCCAAAGATGATGCACAACTGCCACAGGTTCAAGGTGTCTGTTCGATGGGCCTTGAAGCGTTTCGTATATTAATGGCTTACTTAAAGCCCATATTACCCGATATGGCCAATGAAGTTGAGCAATTCCTCCAATGCGAACCCTTATCCTGGCAAACGATCGATCAACCTTTGCTGGCTCATACCATCAACCCATTTAAACCCCTTTTAAATCGGGTTGAAAAAGAAGCGATTGAGAGATTGTTAAGTCGATGAGTTTAGTTGAAGAGCTTGATAAGGTATTACCACAGACCCAATGTGAGGAATGTGGCTTTCCAGGATGTAAGCCCTACGCACAAGCGATTGCCGCTGGCACGATCAGCATTGATAAATGCCCGCCCGGTGGCCAAGAAACGGTCAAGGCACTCGCCAAAATCCTGGATAGGGATCCCACCCCTTACTTGCTCAACGCAAAAGCCAATCAACGGCCAGCAGCCGTGGCTAAAATTCGTGAACAAGAATGCATCGGCTGCACCAAGTGTATCCAAGCCTGCCCCGTGGATGCCATTATCGGCGGTGCCAAACACATGCATGCCATCATCCCCCATGAATGCACAGGATGCCAATTATGTGTGGAACCTTGCCCTGTCGACTGTATTGATATTCTCCCGGTGGAGAAAGAAAATTATCAACGTGACATTGCTCGAAAAAGGCACCATTCAAGGCAAGTTAGGCATTTACGTCAAGCACATGAAAAAGAATTACATTACCAACAGAAACGACACATCGCGGCTGAATCATCGGATAGTCAAAGCGATAAAGCAGCCAAGAAGGCTTATATTTTAGAAGCATTAGCACGAGTCAAAGCAAAAAAATATGAATAAGGACAAGCGAAGACAAATTTTTGAGCGATTCCAAGCCCAAAACCCTCACCCAACCACGGAACTGCAATACAAAACGCCTTTTGAATTACTCATTGCTGTTATCTTGTCTGCTCAAGCAACGGATGTGGGCGTGAACAAAGCAACCGCCAAATTATTTCCCATCGCCAATACGCCTGCTTCGATTCTAGCCCTAGGGGAAGAAAAGCTAAAAACGTATATTAAAACCATTGGGTTATTTAATAGCAAAGCAGCCAATATCATGCAAACGTGCCAGCAACTTATCGATAAACACCAAGGGGTTGTACCCGATACGCGTGAAGCATTGGAGGCATTACCTGGCGTGGGACGAAAAACAGCCAATGTGGTTTTAAATACCGCCTTTGGGCAACCAACCATGGCCGTTGATACCCATATTTTTCGCGTATCCAACCGCACAGGGATAGCAAAAGGGAAAACACCTTTAGAGGTTGAAAAAAATTTACTTAAAAATATCGATAAAACATTCCTTCAAGATGCCCATCATTGGCTTATTTTACATGGCCGTTATGTCTGTATCGCAAGAAAACCCAAATGCAGGTCTTGCATTATTTGTGATTTATGTGAATATAAGCATAAGACAGATGGTGTTTAAAGTGGTTACATTGCCTTTTTAACCAGTTAGTCGTTAACTTGTTTATCAGGGAAGTACTAGGTACCGTCCGGAAAGTTTCGCTCCTAGCGAAACGCTAGGATGGTTCCCTAAGTTAAATACCAAAAACAAAGGAGATGTATATGGGATGGGGAGACACTGCCTATAATTGGTTGAAAAGAGGAACCAGTTTTGTAGCCAATACCGCTTGGAATGTCTTGGAAAGTATTAATACTGTCCCAAGTGTCGCCTGGGAGTATGTTGCCAACCCCAAAGCTCGCCAAATCAGTCTTAGCCTCCTCCACATTATTGCCGAAGATCTCCTTCCTTTTGTACTGCTTAATCAGACCTTGTCGAGTTTTCAACAATACATTGATGACACCAGTGAAGAAAATCCCCACGCTTGGCTCAGTTATTTTACCCTGCAAGCTGTCAGCACCCTCATGCAATCGTCTTTTTTTCTTTATAAATTTCGCCAAAAGCAACGACTTGCTGCACGCACAGGCGTGTTAACCATACAGAATAATAACCTTGATATTCGTAAAACAGATAAGTTTGAAATCTGTGACGATTGCCCTGGCATGAGTTATGTCACCGGCAGCGTCCGTGATTTAGGCGTTTTTTACTTAACTGAATTGGGCATCGTTCTAATTAGTTATATCCCCGTAGTTGGTAATGCAGCGTCAACAATTTTCTCAATTTACCATAAAGGGCGATACGCTTTGGCTGCAGCGACACCGGAGATGTGCCCACGCCATCGCCAAAAATATGTCAATGATAACCCTTCATTAGCACTTTCTTTAGGATTGTTCCAGCATGGCAGTGTTTGGACTGCAAGCCAACTGACCAGTTGGATGAGCAACATGCCTGCAAATGAAGTTGCCAAAATGATTGATTTATTATTCATGTTACCGACGGTTTCGGTGGCAGCAAAGCGAGATCTCCCTGCGCCAAATGACAATGACACCAATCTATTGCTTGATCCATTGGCAGCGTATGAAAACGTCATGGCATGGTGGATAACAGTTGGATTGAAGGGGCTAAAAAGTGAACTCCCTAAACTGCTTAAGGGCCCAAAGGCTGTGATTGATTGGGCATCCATGCAACAATATTATGAATCGCTATCAAAACATCCTGCAACAAAATTTGCTAAATACTTATTCATCAGTGATATTTTTCACAGTATTCCACGCTTAAAACAAGATCCTGTGATTAAGCAATTTTGGACCCAGTTATGTACGTCTTTAGCTGATATTGCCGAAGGCATTGTTGACTGGGGCAAAAGCCCTTCCATCAATTTATTAGCTTATAATAAAAAAACAACCGATATGAGCGCAAAAGTCGTCAATTGGTACAAAGGATACCCTAAGAGCTTAGTAAAAATAGCCGCTACAGCCATAACCAATAAAGCGGTTCAAGATTGGCTTCTTGACTTTGCTCGGTTGCTGCGGAAAGAACAAGCGCTTCTTGCCTCCGATTCAAGCAATTTTTTTATACAACAAGCCCAGACCTTAGGATTATTGATTGAGCGATGCATGCAAGTGAATCATAGCGATGCGAATCAAGCCGCATTGATCCTTTTTGAAGGGATGTTGTCATCGGCAAAACCCATGCGTAATTTACTGATTACCCCCCCCAAAAATAGACCGGCTAATCCGTTTATACCGCCATCTTCTCTAACCGACAAACCACTCGCCCTCAGCCAACGTCCGCATCTTCGCCCTGTTCCTGAAAAAGGGGATGAGGTTGAGCATGAACCACCCAAACCGTCAGAATTGTCATCCCTCGTATCTGGGAAGAAACCGGATGAATTCGAAGAACCCCTGCGGTTAAAATTTGAATAAGATCGCGCCTTATATCGAATCGGTAACGCAGACGGTAATGCAAACGTTCACGTAAAACCATCAATGCAACGTTGAACGCACTGAAAATTCACATTTTCAATAACCCTGGGTATAATAGCGACCTTCACAGATGACAACGATTGGGGGCTGACAATGAAAATTGGGTTTATTGGCTTAGGGGTGATGGGGTTACCGATGGCAAAGCATATTGCCAATCATTCTTATGATTTGATGCCCTATAATCGGGGAGAAACCAGGCGGATGCAATGGCAACAATTGGTTCCTCAAATTCCCTGCCAAACCGATCTTATTTCTGTCTTACCTCGGGTGGACGTGGTCATTAGTTGTGTGGGAAATGATGATGATTTACGCCAACTTGCTTATGGCGACGATGGGATATTATCGCTTTGCCAGCCTGACGTTATCTGGGTTGATCACAGCACTTGCTCGCTAGAAGTAACAACTGAGATGTACCAAGCCTGCTTACAAAAGAAGATGCATTTTATTGATGCCCCAGTCTCCGGTGGTCAGAGTGGGGCAGAGCAAGGTAAACTCAGTATCATGGTTGGTGGCGATATTGACCCAGTCAAAAAGGTTAAGCCAGTGATGGACTGTTATGCAAAACAAGTCACCCATATCGGGCACAGTGGTGCCGGCCAATTAACAAAAATGGTTAATCAAATATGCTTAGCCGGGTTAATACAATCCTTAGCAGAAGGACTTAATTTTGCCCAAGAACAGAATTTAGATATCGACAAAGTGTTATCCGCTATTGGCCATGGGGCAGCACAATCATGGCAAATGGACAATCGAGCAAAAACCATGGCAGATAATCTTTATGATTTTGGCTTTGCTGTTGATTTAATGCGAAAGGATTTGGGAATTTGCTTGGAGCAAGCAAGGAAATCCCATTGTTCTTTACCCGTGACAGCACTCGTTGATCAGTTCTACTCCGATATCCAAAAAATGGGATATGGTCACTTTGACACATCCTCTTTAAAATTACGCTTATCGCCTGACTACAGTCCGACAAAGCCAAAATGACGACGAATATGAGTTCATTATGATTACGAAACAAAAATGGGATAAGTTGGCTGAATGGATGGTGTCTCTGAACATTAGCGAGCAAGATATCCTTGAAAAATTTATTATTGGCAGTGGCAAAGGCGGTCAAAAACTGCATAAAACGGCTTCGATGGTATATATTAAATATGTTCCAGCGGGGGTTGAAGTCAAGTGCCAGGATTCAAGAAGTCGAGATGACAATCGATACTTTGCTCGGGTGCGTCTTTGTGAAAAAATGGATTTTTTGCTAAAAAATGAGCAATCTAATCGGCAAAAAGAAATTGATAAAATTAGACGCCAAAAAAAACGGCGTTCCAGGCGACTGCAAAAAAAGATTTTGGACGATAAGCAAAAACGAGGTGCCATCAAAAAACTCAGAAAAACACCGACGCTTGATTAAAATCGCCCCCCGTATACCCAAGGCACTTCAAAATGCTAGTTTTTAGGCGAGTCATTTTTTTGTTGGTTTTACCAACTTTTCTATTCCACAACCTCGATAAAGACTTAAAATTCTCATCAAAAGTGTAAATTTTTACTAAATTGCGTGATTTTACTAGCAAATTGCCTTGATATGCCGTATAGTTATAACTGCTTGTATGTGATACCAGCCTGAACAACTTAGGCTACGCGTGACTTCCCTCCTTTGCCATTCATTGGTGTGGTTTCATCTAGTCCTATTGTTTGCTCCTGGTTGTTATGACCACAAGTGATTGTTTAATTTTATAGTGGAAAATATAATGTCGAAAGAAACAGGAACCGTTAAATGGTTCAATGATGATAAAGGTTATGGGTTTATAAGCCGTGACAATGGTGAAGGTGATGCATTTGTTCACTTTCGTTCAATAAACAGCCAAGCGAACCGTCGTACGCTAGTAGAAGGCCAACGTGTGAACTTTACTGTCACTCAAGGTCAAAAAGGCCCACAAGCAGAAGAAGTAACTGCTGCAGAAGAATCATAATTCTATTTTCTTGTTGGGCTTCGGCCCAACAAACCCTCCTTAAAAAAGCTCATGACATCCAAAAAAAGTTCGTGCAATTAAGTCATTAAACAGTATAATGAAAGAAAACGCACATGGATTCATGATGAAACTAAAACCCTGCGCCGTTTTTCTCTTACTGATTGCTATATCCAGCCATGCTTTTGTTCCCATACAAGGGAGTTTTCAAGCAACCGCATCCTGTCCTGCTTATTTATCAAAAAACCAAAAAACAAACCCTGACAATATTCACCTAGCACTGAATCAAGTTTACGATTTAGTCGAAGCAAATAAGGCAAGCCATCCTGATTGGTATCGGATTAGGGTTGACCAAACATCCAACCCGTTGCGTTGGGTAAGCGCTGGTTGTGGTTTGGTAAATGAAACGTCCGATTTACCAGGCGAGCATTGCAATCAACAACCGGGATATGCCGATTCGTATATGCTTGCTTTGAGTTGGCAGCCAGCTTTTTGTGAGACCTATGGTTATGAGCGTGGGAAAGCAGAATGCTATAAATTAACCAAAAAGAGCTACACGGCAACGCATTTAGCATTGCATGGATTGTGGCCTAATCAAACGGCCTGTGGCATTGATTATGGGTATTGCCAAGCTGAAAAACAAAAGAATCACTGCGATTACCCACCCATCCATTTTACCGATTTAGTTGCCAAAGAATTGGCTCAAGTGATGCCCAGCTATTCAGAAGGAAGCTGCCTAGAGCGCCACGAATGGAATCGACACGGCAGTTGTCAATTGCTCGACCAAAATGATTATTTTGATACGGCAAGTCAATTAGCAAAGCTATTTGATAAAACCGGTTTTGGTGAATTACTGCGAAAATATAATGGCGGGTATGTTCCTCTTGAATCACTTAAACAAGCCTTTATCAAGGATTTTGGTGAAAAAGCCATCGATAAACTATACCTCGGTTGTCAGCAGGGCATGCTAGTTGACGTTTGGATCTCACTGCCCGCTAATGTTTCATTATCGATGAAAGCAACCGATATGATCAACCAAGCGCCCAATGTTAACAGAAACAATAATTGCCCAAAAGAAATTTATATTTCGGACTTCTTTAAATAGGGGCTATAAATTGATTCGGAACAGGAATTAAAACCCAGGCATGGGCACGGGCTCGCTCACGGGCACCAAATGTTCTGTGATTTTTCGTTCAGAACAAAGTTAATTCCTCTTGAAGTATGGCTAAACTTACTCTAATGTAGAGGAATAAAAATAATAAAAAAACACACGCTATGAGCAAAATTCTAAAATGTTTTTTCATCATCACGCTAGTCATATTCGCTAGCTATGCCTTAGCACAAACAAATAATGCCAGCAAAGTAGCGCCCATCCCCTCACTTCACTCTGCTGCTCCTAAAACATCATATCACCCGTGGCGATTTTTTTCTAAATGGATGCCTAGCAAAAAAACGACTGCTCAACAAAAACATGACAAAGCAAAAACGTTGCCAATAGCTTATATGCAACGTATTTCCAAATCGGTTCCAAGTTTTGACAAACTGCTAGTTGATGGCAATTTCAACGTTGAACTTCATAGTGGGTATTCAAAACCGAGTGTTGTTATTAAAGGAAACTCTCTCGATTTATTGGCTGTAAAAGCCGTGGTTCAAAATAATACCTTGGTGCTTCATGCTGAAGATAAAATACCTAAGTTTGCACCCATTAATGTCATCATTAAAGGACGTTATATTCATAGCATTCAATTGAAAGCAAATGCGAATATCAAAGGTCATGCCCTAAAGATGAGTTATTTGGATTTGGAAGTTGCAGAGAAGGCACAAGCCCACCTGGGTGGCTATCTAATGGTGCATAAGGTCATAATCCAAGATCAGGGCACTGTCCGGTTAGATGGCGTTCGCAGTAAAGACCTCGAGGTCTGTCTTAAAAATAACGCCAACTTACGCATCAGTGGTAAAGCGAATTTAACAAAATTGGATGCGAGCGATCACAGCCAGTTTATCATGACCTGGGTTGATAGCTGGAATTTAATTGCCAAAGTCTCCAATGAAGCTTACGTTCAACTTGCCGGCATTGTCAACAAATTGGATGCTTGTGTCTCTGGCAATGCTCACTGGAACGGTCGTTACTTGCGCTCAAGACGAACCTTTATGAAAACCTATGGTCATGCCACTGCTCGCGTTTCTGCGGTGAAAAAACAACATACCTTGGCCCTTGATCAAAGCAACATTTATTTTTATAACTTATCAACCTATCGCACTGACTTTATGGCTTTTGATGGCAGTGTGTTAGATATGCGTAATTGGCAAACACGCGCCGAATTTGATTATGACCATTATAACAAGCCTGAGTAAATCATCTCGAGATTAAGATCACCACACGCGTTGTATTCCCCTAAAAATACCAGCCCGGATTAGCAAAGCGCTGAGTGATCCTGACATTTTTTGTTCAACAAACAAAAAATTAGCAACCCCAAAGAAAGCCCCCAATGTGTATGGAGCGCTATTTTTCCATGCTTTTATGAATCAGTTCAGCTAAATCACTTGAAAGCTTTTGTTGATTTAATTCTTTCAAAACCGTTTGCATCATTTTTCGACGATGGTTATCGTAGCGTTGCCAACGCGTAAATGGCGTTGCCAGTCGTGAAGCGACTTGGGGATTAATTAAATCAATTTGTAATAGCATTTCTTTCAAAAATTCATAGCCACTGCCATCAGCGGCGTGAAAATGCCGGGGGTTGCCTTGGCAAAATGCCCCAATTAGGGAGCGGACTTTATTGGGATTTCGCAGGGTGAATTTTTCATGGCTCATCAATGCCTTAACTCGCTCTAACGTACCCGGTTGTTCGCAGGATGCTTGGACAAGAAACCATTTATCCATCACCAATGCTTGCTTGTGCCATTGCTTGTAAAATGCGTCGAGGGTTTCTGCTTTCGCTTGGGTGGTACCCCGATTAACGATATTCACAAGCGCTGCCATCTGATCGGTCATGGTCTTTGCCTGTTTGAATTGCTTTTGGCAATCGGCTGTATGAGTACTTCCATCCGCAAGCATCATCAATGACAAGCAAATATTTCGCAATTTTCGCCTCGAAAAAGCGGCATTGGTCATTTGATTATCTTCTTGGCTCCAAAGCATATTGTATAAATCGTGAGCCTGGGGAAATAACGCTTGTGCGACTTGCTGGCGGACAAAATCCCTGACTTGTTCCACCAACGTCACATCAATATCGCTAAGATGATTCGATACTTCCTCAAAGCTTGGGAGGGTGAGCAAACAAGCTCTAAGCGCTGGGTCCAAACTATCGTCCATTAATATATGGTTTAAAACCGATAAAAGCCCTTCATCGACTTGCCATCTTTTTTGGGGTTGCGATAAACAGCGGATGATTTGTTCAAGGTATAGATTTTGGGCAGCGTCCCATTTTGCATAGCCATTAATCTCAACGCGTAATAACGCCAATAATTCGTCGGAACTGCGTGTCCAATTCAAGGCCACCGGCGCTGAAAAATCCCTTAATAATGAGATAATTGGCTTATCAGCCAACCCCGGAAAAGTAAACGTTTGTTTTTCTTCGGTGAGTTCTATCACGGGTGAAGGCAAGGGGAGTTGATCACCGCTGGAAGTGAATAACGCCATTGAAATCGGGATATGAAAGGGGCGCTTTTCCTGACATTCGGGGGTGGGGCGGGTATGTTGTGACAACGTTATTTTCAACTCCCCTTTGTCAAAGGTAGTCTCAACGTGAATCATCGGCGTGCCCGCTTGGCTATACCAACGCTTGAACTGAGTCAAATCTCGTTGGCCCGCATCAGCCATCGCAGCAACAAAGTCATCAATGGTGACTGCTTGGCCATCATGCCGTTTAAAATACAAGTCCATGCCTTGGCGAAATGTTTCCTTGCCAAGCAAAGTGTGTTGCATGCGAATCACCTCGGCCCCTTTGCTGTAAACAGTGGCTGTATAAAAGTTATCGATTTCTTCATAGGATGCCGGCCGAACTGGGTGGGCCATGCTGCCCGCATCTTCTGGAAACTGTGTGGCACGTAACACACGTACATCCTCAATACGCATGACATCTCGGGAATTCATATCTCGTGAAAATTCTTGCTCACGAAATACCGTTAGCCCTTCTTTTAAACTCAATTGAAACCAATCCCGGCAAGTCACGCGATTGCCCGTCCAATTATGAAAATACTCATGGGCCACCACGGATTCTATGGCAACATAATCATCATCGGTTGCTGTATCTGGACGACCTAAAATAAATTTGGTGTTAAAAATATTCAGGCCTTTGTTTTCCATTGCCCCCATATTAAAATCTGAAACCGCAACCACCATAAAAATATCTAAATCATACTCTCGCCCATAGACTTTTTCGTCCCATGCCATTGCTTTCTTAATCGATTGCATGGCATGTTGGCACTGGTCATCATTGCCATGTTCAACATACAACTTAATCGCAACACGTCTGCCTGAAAGGGTAATAAACTCATCTTCCACGCAAGCTAAGTCGCCAGCAACCAAGGCGAATAAATAAGACGGCTTTTTAAACGGATCATGCCAAATGACCCAATGTCGCCCATCATCGGCATCCCCATAATCAAGTAAGTTTCCGTTGGATAGCAAGTTGGGGTATCGCTTTTTGTCTGCGCTAATTCGGGTTGTGAAGGTGGATAATACATCTGGCCGGTCAGGATAATAAGTAATCCTTCGAAAACCTTCTGCCTCACATTGCGTACAAAATATCGACTGAGAGCGATATAGCCCGGAGAGCTGGGTATTTTTTTGTGGCTCAATGCGCGTGGTGATTGTCAATTTCACCTCATCGGGGCAATTATCGATCATGAGATCATCGCCCTCAAGACGGTAGTCTTTCTTAGCCATCGCTTTATCATTGGCTTTGATGCCTATAAGCTTTAAATTGTCGCCATGTAACACCAGAGGGCCCTCATTTCGACGCTCTAACTGTAGTGTGCTTTGCACCACGGCATAATCATCAAACAAATCAACGTCTAAATAAATCGTCCTAACATCAAAATTAGGCGGTTGATAATCAGTTAAATACCGAGTTTGGTTAGCCATATTTTCTCCAAAATTATTTTCCGTGCCAAAAACGGCATCTGGCCGAACAAAAATTCGCAACTTAATACTACAATTATTTGTAATTTCTAAAATTTTTATAACAACTAAGCAAGATCTTCAACTATACTAAAGATAACAGAGTTTCTCATACTCAATTAATTTCCGCAAAATGATAAACCACGTAGTAGGTGGTCAAAAACGAGGGGGAAGAATTATGAATACGAATGATTTTCTTGACCATTATACCCGTCGGTATGTTGATAATAAAGAAGAAGAATTAAGTTTAAATGACTATCTTGAACTTTGCCGCCAGGACCCTTCCGTTTATGCCAACCCCGCCGAGCGCCTTCTCATGGCCATCGGAGAACCTGAATTAATTGATACGCGTCATGACCCAGTCCTATCCCGTCTATTCCAAAATAAAATCATTCACCGTTATGCTGTTTTTGATGAATTTTATGGCATGGAAGACTCCATTGAGCAAATCGTTGGCTTTTTAAAGCATGCTGCCCAAGGTTTAGAAGAAACCAAACAAGTCCTTTACTTACTTGGCCCGGTCGGAGGTGGTAAGTCATCACTTGCTGAGAAGCTCAAAGATCTGATGCAAAAAGTTCCCTTCTATGCCATTAAAGGGTCACCCGTTTTTGAATCCCCTTTGTCGCTTTTTGATGCCGAAGAGGATGGGGAAATTTTATATGAACGATTTGGAATACCACAAAGGCATCTTCGCTATATTATGTCCCCGTGGGCTGTGAAACGCCTGCAGGAGTTTAATGGGGATATCAACCAGTTCAAAGTTGTCAAAGTAAGACCTTCTCGTTTAAAACAAATTGCCGTCGCTAAAACCGAGCCCGGGGATGATAATAACCAAGATATTTCTTCCTTGGTGGGTAAAGTGGACATCCGCAAATTGGAACAATTTTCACAAGATGACACCGATGCATACAGCTATTCAGGCGGTTTGTGTCGAGCAAACCGTGGCTTATTAGAGTTTGTGGAAATGTTTAAGGCACCAATTAAAGTGCTTCACCCTCTGCTCACAGCCACCCAAGAAGGCAACTACAATGCAACCGAAGGTTTATCAGGCATACCCTTTGAAGGCATCATTCTTGCTCACTCAAACGAATCAGAATGGCAAACGTTCCGTAATAATAAAAACAACGAAGCATTCATTGACCGGATTAACATTGTCAAAGTACCCTATTGCTTACGCACTTCTGAAGAAGAAAGAATTTATCAAAAATTGATTAATAACAGTTCATTATCAAAAGCGCCTTGTGCCCCAGGCACTCTCGACATGCTCGCCCAATTCTCTGTGCTCACCCGTTTAAAAGAGCCACAAAATTCAAGCATTTACTCGAAAATGCGGGTGTATAATGGGGAGAGTCTAAAAGACACAGATCCCAAGGCTAAGTCTTATCAGGAATACCGTGATTTTGCGGGAGTTGATGAAGGGATGAGCGGCATTTCTACCCGCTTTGCCTTTAAGATTTTGTCAAAGGTGTTCAATTTCGATAGAACAGAGGTTGCAGCGAACCCTGTCCATCTACTCTATGTGTTAGAACGCCAAATCGAACAAGAGCAATTTCCACAAGAAATACATGAACGCTACTTAAACTTTTTAAAAGAATTTTTAACACCCAAGTATATTGAATTTATTGGAAAAGAAATTCAAACCGCTTATCTTGAGTCCTATTCAGAGTATGGGCAAAATATCTTTGATCGTTACGTCACTTACGCCGACTTTTGGATACAAGATCAAGATTACCGCGATCCAGATACCGGAGAAATATTTGATAGAAAAGCCTTGAACGAAGAATTAGAAAAAATTGAAAAACCTGCCGGTATTTCTAACCCGAAAGATTTCCGTCATGAAGTGGTCAATTTTGTCCTTCGTGCGCGCGCTAATAATCGCGGTAACAATCCCGTTTGGAACAGCTATGAAAAACTCAGAACGGTGATTGAGCAAAAAATGTTTACCAATACCGAAGATTTATTACCCGTGATTTCATTTAATGCCAAAGCTTCCGAAGAAGAAAAGAAAAAACACGAAGAATTTATCTCACGAATGGTGGAAAAAGGGTATACCGCCAAACAAGTCCGCTTACTTTGTGAGTGGTACTTACGTGTGCGTAAATCTCAGTAAGTTAAAAAGGGGAGTGTATGTCGCAATTTATCGATCGCAGGCAACATACCGGCGCCAAAAGCATTGTTAATCGTCAGCGCTTTGTTAGGCGATTTAAAAAGCAGATCAAGCGCGCTGTCTCCGATGCTGTGGGCCGACGCAGCATTACCGAGATAGATAAGGGTGAGCAAGTTATTATCCCAGCCAAGGATTTAAGTGAACCACGCTTTGCCCACGGGCAAGGTGGGCGACGCGAACATGTTTTGCCCGGCAATGATGATTTCGTCGTAGGCGATCGTATCCCCCGACCCAAAAGCGGCGGCCAAGGCAAAGGCAGTGAAGCCAGCAATAAGGGGGAAGGCGAAGATGAATTCGTCTTTCAATTATCGCGGGAAGAGTTTCTCGATATTTATTTTGAAGATTTAGAACTTCCGGATTTGATTCGCAAAGAATTAGCGAAAGTCCAAGATTTTAAAACCGTTCGCGCCGGAATTACCACCAGTGGAGTGCCGACCAACATCAATGTCATCCGCTCAATGCGGCAAGCAACCGGTCGCCGAGTCGCCCTGGCTAACCCCAACAGAAAGAAACTTGCAGAAGCCGAAGAGAAACTGGCAAAATTAGAAAAAAAATCCAATCCCAAACAAGGCGAGATTGAGGCATTAAAGGCCGAGATTGAACGCTTAAAAAGAAAGGTTAAGGCCGTCCCATTTATCGACACCATTGATTTGCGTTACAACAACCGCATTCGAGTACCAGCCCCAACAACGCAAGCCGTTATGTTTTGTGTGATGGACGTTTCAGGCTCAATGGATGAACCCAAAAAAGACATCGCCAAACGATTTTTTATCTTGCTTTATCTCTTTTTAACCAAAAATTATGACAAAATTGAGCTGGTATTTATAAGGCACCACACTTCGGCAAAAGTCGTCGATGAAGAAGAGTTCTTTTACTCGCGTGAAACCGGTGGAACGGTTGTCTCTTCTGCTTTGGAGTTGCTACATAAAACCATTGAAGAACAATATTCCCCTTCTTCATGGAATATCTACGTTGCACAAGCATCCGATGGTGATAATTGGAATGCCGATTCCCCGTATTGCCAAGAACTATTGCTCGATAAAATTATGCCATGCTTGCAATATTTCTCCTACATTGAGATTATGCCCAGACATCATCAAAGTTTATGGGAAGTTTATCAACAAGTTAACGATACTTATCCAAACTTTGCCATGGAGACGATTAACGAAATCAACCAAATCTACCCGGTATTTCGTGAACTATTCAAAAGGAAGGTATCATGAGAAAAGAACCCATTTCAACCACGGCTGAATGGGATTTTGAATTAATTCGACGCTATGATAAAGAAATAGCGCGATTAGCAAAAGACTTTGGTCTTGATACCTATCCCAATCAAATCGAAGTGATCACCGCTGAACAAATGATGGATGCATACTCCTCTGTGGGTATGCCTATCGGTTATCACCATTGGTCTTTTGGTAAGCAATATGTCAGTGTCGAAAAAACCTATAAGCGCGGCCAGATGGGTTTAGCCTATGAAATGGTGATTAACTCCAATCCCTGCATTGCCTATCTCATGGAAGAAAATACCATGCCCATGCAAGCATTAGTCATTGCGCATGCTTGCTATGGACACAATTCTTTTTTTAAAAACAATTATTTATTTAAAATGTGGACATCGGCAGATGCCATCATTGATTACCTGGTCTTTGCAAAAAAATATATCTCTGAATGCGAAGAAAGACACGGCATTGAAGAAGTAGAAGACATTCTAGATGCCTGCCATGCTCTCATGCATTATGGCGTTGACCGATACAAGCATCCGCCTGAATTATCCATTCACGAAGAAGAAATTCGCCAGCAAAATCGGGAAATTTATCTCCAATCACAAGTCAATGAACTATGGCGAACGATTCCCAAGAAGAAAGACATGGATGAAAATGGTGATAAAAAACGGTTTCCATCAGAACCTCAGGAAAATATTTTATACTTCATCGAAAAAAACTCCCCGCTGTTGAAACCCTGGCAACGGGAAATAATTCGTATCGTCCGAAAAATTGCCCAGTATTTTTACCCCCAAGGCCAAACGAAAGTCATGAATGAGGGATGGGCTTGTTTTTGGCATTATACATTGCTTAATGCACTCTATGATGAAGGCTTAGTCACAGATGAATTCATGCTTGAGATACTGCAAAGCCATACCAATGTGATTATGCAACCGGAATACAATAGTCCTTACTTTGGCGGCATTAATCCCTATACGTTGGGATACAATATGATGCAAGACATCAAGCGAATTTGTGAAAATCCAACACCTGAAGATAAAGAATGGTTTCCTTTTCTTGCAAATACTACCTGGCAACAAAGCTTAGACAACGCCATGCGAAATTATAAAGATGAATCATTTATAAGCCAATTTTTATCGCCAAAAATGATTCGCGATTTAAAGTTATTCCAAATTGTGGATGACGACCGTCAAGCGGATCTCATGGTTGAAGCCATCCATGACGATGTGGGTTATCGACATATTCGCGAAAGCTTGTCCAAACAATATAACTTAAGTTATTTGGAGCCCGATATTCAAGTGTATTCTGTGGATGTGGAAGGTGACCGCGCTTTAACCTTACGCCATTTCCAACATAACAGAGTGCCATTAGCCGACGATGCGGGTGAAGTGCTAAAGCATTTATACACGCTTTGGAAATTCCCTATCAAACTTGAAACCATCAATGCGGAAGGCGACATTTTAAAGACTTGGCATTGCCCACCGCAGGAAAAGTCTTCTACTGATCTGGATGAGTAGAGGGTGTTAGCAGTGGGAACAGGATAATAGTCGTGAACGTTTGCGTTCACGTAAAAATAATTCAGGCACAATGTTCTACACATCAAAATGATCACTTCGATTCAGCAGCCCCTTATCCGGGCACGGGCACAGGCGCGCTTCACGGACACGTATTAGTTCTTTGTGTTTTGTCCTAAAAGAGATTTTTGAGCCTTGTAGAATAGTTTTCACGAATTTTGTATAATCTTTCGCTTTAAATTGGTTTGTTTAAGCCCATGAAAATTCTTATTGTTCGCATTGGTCGCTTGGGCGATATGGTTATGATTTTACCCGCTTTAGCAGAAATCAAAAAAACCTACCCCAATGCAGATATCTACGCTTTAACAAGCCCCGATGGTGTGCGTTTGCTTAAAGCACATGGGGTGAATCCCAACCATATCCATTGCTACAGCAATCATTTTTTAAAGCGTCCTCAACAAGTTCGCAACGTCCGTCATTTTCTCAACCAAAACCAATTTGATAAGGTCTTTTGCTTTGAGAAAAAGCCAAGGACCGTGGCTTGGTTACCTGAAACGGCCACCATGATGGATGATAGTCACGCCGACGAGCATTATGCCTTACGTTGCATCAAACTCATTAATCCCCAACCAGATACAATCCGTGCGGTGCCCTATCTCACCCCGAATGACGTTGACATAGCCAAGCAACTTGGACAATATGGAATCACAAGTGATACCTTCGTTATTGGCCTGCATCCGACTTATAGCGGTTTTGATAAATGGGGAAGAACAAAAGAAAAAAGACACCGTCTCTGGCCACCGCAATCCTTCGCATCGTTGATATCCGCTTTGACGGATATCGCCCAACAACGAAAGTTGGATATGCGCTTTATGATGGATTTATTACCCGAAGAAAGACAAATGGGCGAACGCATCCTCTCATTGGGGGCCTCCAATCTGGTTCTCCAGTGTGAACCGCCCAACTTCCAGCGGTTTTTGAATTACTTAAAGCGCGTGAATGTCTTTGTTGCACCCAACACGGGTGTGATGCATCTTGCTGCTGCGTTGAATACGCCAACCGTAGCCCTCTTTTCAGCTGCCGATCCCGGTGACTGTGGACCTTATATGCACCCAGATAGATTTCGTATCGTCCATTCAAAAGACTATGCCAACGAAAATATAACCATCGCCAGCATCCCCGTTCAACCTGTGGTTGATGCTGTTTTATCGCTTTTGCCAAAGCAATGATGATACCCAAGCAAACATGTTCATTTGGACATCACCTTGCCCAATTTTCATTGATCTTATGGACTGCATAGTGTACAATTTCCCATCTATTTTTGTTGAGGGAAACCCGCTATGTTTTACATCATTGATTTATCGCAAGGTATACCGCAAGATTTTGAAAAACACTTACTTGAATTAAAAGAAAAAAATTCCCCCACACTCCAATTAAAAGGTGCACTCCCTCATATTGAAACGATCCAATCATTGATAAACAAACATAGACTTTGCTACCCAGTTACGCTAATTGGCCACACCCATTCTGCCAATCAATTAGCAATTGACGAATTAATATGGCAAAACCTCCTTGAATCAGCAATGCAACAAAGTGCTGATCCGTTAACAAAAAAGAAGCCTCAAAAAAGCCTTGCCAAACGCACTCGCCCACAACCTCAACCCAATCAATCCGTGACAGTGAATATAGATGTCGATGTTGCTTTTCAAACGGAAGTGGTTGAGGAATTAGATACCGAAGAAAATATCGAAGAAATCACGGAGTCACAGGATCTGCCCCATATCGATTTTGACCAGTTCTCGCAAATCTTACGTGACCAAAGTCAAATAGCAACATCCTCGCCAGAAAGACGACAATTGTGGTATCGCATCATGGGCAAGATCGCGGTGTATCAGAAAGGCGATGAACGCATTGATATCAGTGAAGATGACAGTATATTGCGCGATTTGTCCATTGATTATGATCAGGTGCAAAGCAAAGCCCATCCGATGGTGAAAGGCATGAGCGAAGATGCGGCTAAAGCGATTGCAATCAACCCAAATGCATTTATCGATGGCATCGATTACCACCATTTGCCAACGGGTTTTCGATTAGTTCGTAAACCCAATGATGAAGACGCATTTACACTGGATTATCAAGAAACCGATAAACCAAACTATGATGGACTCGCTCTTTCTGTGTTCACTCAAAAAGAGCCTTTACCGCTTAGCAAAATGATTGCCAGTACTCTCTTAAGTAAGGCCCCCGTATCCACTAAAAAACTGCTGGATAGTGCCCACCGCGCCTTAATGGAAAAGAATTATGACAGCAACGACCTACAAGCATTTCGACAAAATTTGCCATTACTTATCACCTTACATGCGGATTCTTTATCATCGCTTATCCGATTATGCCATGATCAAAGCAAAGGTCATTTAGATGCGAATAAGCTTCACTATTATGTGCATAATCGAGAAAAATTACTGAGAATGTTGGAGAATGCGGCGGAAAAGGCGGATGTTGGCAATGATTATATCCACGTTAAAACCTTTTGCCACGATAAAGTGTTCCAAGGGGAAGCCTTCTTTGCCCATCCTGGGCTAAACAATTTAAGCGAATCGCAAAAAGTTTTTTTAAGTGAGCTTAATAATTATTACCATTTCAACTGGAAACAACTCGATAGTCTTTGGCATTTACACGCCACCCAAGGGGATTCAGCCCTCCACAAAGTCCTCAATACCTTACGTGAACTGCAACCCGAAAATGGTAAAACTTACCAATTTTTTCAACATGTCAATGACCTGTCTCAACTACTTGATAAGCAACCTTGGCAAGCGGCGTTTAAACAGCTAACGGGGATGGATGAGCAACAAAAAGCTTGGTGGGAAACGCTAATTAGCAAGCATATGGCAAATACCAATGAAGACGATATGCTCACCTTACTTAAGCAATTTACCCAATTTAGCCGTCAAATTCATAGCTTAGAGTTAAAATTTTATACGCCAGTTAGCTTTGAGCATGTGCGCTCTATGCCAGTTGCATTAAGCAGAATGCTAACTATTCTCAATAATTGCCAGCATGAAAATTTAGCCCAACAATGGGCATGCCTGACGGACTTGCCTTTACAAGCCAGTGGTGCCATCCGTGCCATTGAAGAAAGCAGCGTTAAAGAACCCTGTTCGTTTGTTACCCCCAAAATGGGTTTAACAGCGGTTCATTATGAGTTCAGTGAGGACAACGATAAAGGCTATCAAACGGTTAATAGTGCTAAAGATATTCTTGAATACTTAAAAAGAACCAGCCAGTCATCGCAAAAAGCAGAGGAAGAAAACGTAAGTCAACCAAACAGTCCCCAAACTCTCACCAGCCATAGCCCCACATTAGAAGACGTCGATCCGACTACGGAGGAAGAGAAAGACAAAAAAAATGACAAAGATAACTTAGGGGACCTTATCTCCCTTCCCGATGAAGAGAAAATGAAACAAGCGACTTTGCGAGGATTATATCGATACCTAGCATGGACACCTCACAAGGCGCCTTTAAGCTTTTACCAACAAGCGGTTGACAACATTGATACGGTTGTAGAAGGCATGGAATGGCAAAACCTCACTGCTTCTTTTGCCTATATCCAGATGGCGGGTGCCACCACGGGATTGCTAAATAGTGCGAAAGCAAAACATGACCCTAAACAGTCTCATGACGATTTAATCAAATTAATCACTTATTTCAAATACATGAATAAACTACCCGGCTGGTTAAATTCATTGGGTGCGAAAAAATGGATACGCATCATGATGCTGGGTGTATTTGCATTAATGAAGGTCAGCCCAGACCCCAAAGAAGCTTATAGTTTGGTGGGTCTATTTGACCAGATTTTTGAAGGGCTAACCGTTGATTGGCAATGGCTGACTAATTTTTCTGGGAAAATCAACAGCATTGTTCAGCCTCTCAACAATATGCAACCCTTGTTACTCGAAAGCGATAGTGACCGGCTGAAATCCTTTTTAAACAGCATGCGTTTTCTCGATTACTCAAATTTAGATCAAATCACTTATCACTTAAGCGAAATTCGCGCCTTAGGCGAAATGTTGCAAGGTACGCCGATTACTAGCAAAGAAGATTTGGCCAAAGAAAGCTGGGAGATTTCGAAAAAAATTACAGAACTTCTCAAGGATGAACTCATCGCGGCTTCCTATCTCAAATTAATTGGTCTTAAAAGTCAATTTGGCATTAATTATGAAAATATGCATCAACTGAAAGGATTGGATTTAAATAATCCGACGACTGTGTATGCATTGGATTTATTATCAAAAATGACACACAACCAAGATTTGACGATTGAAAAATTAGTCAGCTTTATTCGTGCATTGCCAGGACCGATAGAATCCGATTCATCGCAACCAATTGCCCTGGATTATGAATCGGTTGTTAATGCGACCGCATCCCTGCATACCATTAATTACAAAATGGTTCATCAACAAATTAAGCACACGTTTGGTCAATATTATGATGAATCATTCTTCAACAGCTTAACCGACGTCGCATTAGATAAAGCCATTATTGAGCAAATTAAAAATGCCTTACCACCCAGTATCGCTCGAGATACTTGTTTGCATTTCTTCAAACGTTTCCCCAAAACCGAGCATGCTGAATTGGTCTCTGATTTATTGATTCTTGCCAATCAGATGAAAGAAGACAAAGAAGAATTTGTCCTATCGTTGACCGATGACCGGGTGTTTGAATTGACAACGGCCATGCAATTGAAGGAAGTATTGCAACTTCTTAACCAAAATGGCGACAGCAAATCCTGGTTATTTATCTTACGTGCGCTGAAACGAAGTCAAAACGATAAAGAAGGTTTTGGTGATTATGCTAAAAATGCGCTGTCATTTTGGCTTGAACACTTAACGCCGCGATTAAATCAAATCAAGGGTAAAGTAAGCCTTCTCCCTGCTAATTTATACGAAATTATCTATAGCGGATTTGAGGCAGGGTATTGGCAAAAAAACGATAACTTGCTGAATAAAATGGCAGAAACATGGACAAAATTTTGCCTTGATCTCGCCGAAAAGCCCATTGCATGTGAGCCATTGTTAGCATTAATGCAAAAAATGATCACCGATGGTCGCTATAGCCATTCACGCTTAAAGCAGTTGCGCACCCTGGTAACGGCCATCAATGATAAAACAGCGTTATCGTTAGCGACCTATTTCCAGGATAATCGCATCGGTTTATTAGAGCGCTTTTTAGATCACTTATTCAACCACTCCCCCGATGGAGAGCAATTAACACTGATCGTCACGATTCTGGAAAAACATGCCAATGCGGATTTAACCATTGATAATGACGCTCTCGCACTTTTATTTGAATTTGACAACCATGATTGGCTAGCGCCGCTTTATCAGTCGCCTCCTTATCCCTCGGTTTCCCAGGTAGCCAAATGGAAAGCAACGGATAATGTTAAAGAATCCTATCGCCAGTTTTGCCTATCCCCTTGTGAACGTAATGACTTAGGCAATGGTTTTTATCATGAACAAGCCCGCATGAAAGCATTGGAACATATTGCGTTTACACCCGAATTAGGGATTAGGCCTTTAACCTTACGCGTTCTGCAAGACGAAGCAATCTGGGCAAAAGCTCAGACGATTGAAACCTTAAAGGATGCATTAGCGAAAGTTGCGACCTCCCAGTCTATCGATTATGAAAGATTAACCACTATCAGTGCTGAGTTGTTGCACCGAAGTATGGGAAGGGAAGGCAATGCCTATGAGCTAAATGAGACTCAATATCTGGCCGTGTATAAAGCCCTTCGAGATGGCTCTTTAGGCCCATTGACAGGTAAATTTGATTCCGGTGAAGGGAAAACGCGGGTGTTTATGGTGATTGCAGGTGCTCTGTTAGCCCAAGGAAAAACGGTTGACTTCATTACCCGAAATATGACGCTGGCTAAACGCGAGTACATGAATTACCAATCCTATTTCGACTTGCTAGGCGCCAAAACAGCGGTTATTCAATCACAAAGCACGTCTGATGAATTTAAAAATAGCCAAATCCATTTCTCCGATGTCAGCCAGTTTAGCTTGTATATGAATCAACAATTAAGCCAAAACAATGACCCACGGCCTGTAGAATCCTTACGAGCACTCTTGTTGGATGAGGCCGATCAGACATATTTTGATGCGTATCAAACGCGATACAATTACGCCACGACCACGGTGAATTACAGTGCCAGCATGAATTGGGTATACGATACCCTCATCGAATTTTTCCAAAATGAAACGCATCAAACCCTCTATTATGCCGATGTCGATGGTTGCAATGAAGCCTTTCGCGATTTTGTTGCCAACCATCTGGGCGAAGAGCAAATGCAGCAGCTGCAAGCGGTTAGCGATGACCAGCTAGAAACCTGGCATGATGCGGCCATGACTGCTCTTCAACTGTCTTATGAACATGATTTCAACGTATCGTTGGATGAAGTCATCACCGTACCTGGTAAAGGACGGCAGCTCTATAGCCGCGCTGTGGTGGTCAAAGATAATCGTGAGCAACGGGAATCTTCTTTTGCCAATGGCGTTCAGCAATGCTTGCATGCCCGCTTAAACTGGACAAAAAAGCACCCGGATATGAGCGCGTTGAGCAAGGCCATTTCCAAAGCGCAACATCCGTTTGTGGTTCGCCCAGAAAGCGAAATCATTTACTTTAATACCAGCAAAGGGTTTCTCGACGATTATGCCAATTCGACCCTCATTGCCTTTACAGGGACCACCGGGAGCGAGCTTGAACAAACCGAAGTACAGTCTTTGTTTAATATGACGTTTATTGATTTCCCAAGGCATAATAAGCTTAAAAGAGAAGACTTGCCATTGCGTTTATGCAGTCATGAAAAAGCACAACTTGACGCATTGGTTGAAAATATTCGTTCCTTGCAAGCCGCTAACCAACCGGTACTCATTATTTGTGAAGATGATAAAGAAAGTGCGCTTTTAACAGAGAAGCTAAAAGCCTATTTTGATAAAGGCAGTCTGACGCGAATCCATTCTGGCTGTTCTTCTGATGTTGAACAGCGTCATGCCGACCAAGTGGCTGGACAATCGAATCATATCACCATCACCACCGATATGTATGCCCGAGGGGTTGATATCAAACTTCATGGACAAGCAAAAACCAATGGGTTAGGGGTACTCCTCACTTATATGCCTGGCTCAGAGCGTGAATATATTCAATCGATTAATCGAGCTGGTCGATATGGGTGTCATGGTACGTCACGCATGATTCTCAACAAAGAGCGTTTGATAAAACAGCTAGGGGTTAGCAGTTTACCGTCCAGCTTCTTTATTCATTCCGGTGTGCCAGAAAGACAAGCAATGACTAACCTCAATATTCCAAAGCAGAAGAAGCGTATCGTCTCGTTAGCAATTACGGATTTCCAGCGCCAATTGGAAAAAGTCTTTTTTGCCCATCATTTTGATAAGGAAGAAAAAGCAAGAAGCTTACAATTAAAATCGTGGACACGGTTTGATAAAACCATACGCCAAATGTGGGATAGAAATAACAACGAGTTAGAAAAAGCGCTTTCTCAAACGCCCATCCCTGAAGAAAGAATTGCCCAGATTGTCAATCAGTATGGTGAGGACGTCAAAGCCTTATGGCAAAAAACGTTCCCTGACATGGATATTGCCCAAAGCTCTCCAAAAGTTGCTGCTGTGTTTAACACAATCAATGCCATGAAGCCTAACTATACCGCTAAAAAGCCCGCATTTAGCAAATACGATCGCTCCCATGATGGGTTTGCGGTGTTATATGATCATTGGTTTGCAGAAACACGCGCTTGGTGGCGCGGTGAGCGCTGCATGTTTGCCAACACTCGCGCATGGCTGAGAGGGGAAGGCACCATCTTTGCCAATCTGAAAGCCTGGTGGCGTGGTGAAATAACACTTTGGGAATACCTCTTCCCAGTAGGCCTTGAAAAACAAGTTGAGAAAAAAGCCGATTTAATCGAGCTACCTTCAACCTCAAGCCCGGCAGTAAATTAGTAGGTAGGGCTGTCTCTTGACTACCTCTTCCCCAAGAGACAGCCAAAAAGTACCAGGAAAAATCATGAAGGGTCGCATCCAAACGATGCGACTCTATTTTGACTTCGGGCTTGCATTATAGTATTTTCAATAAGTTAGGGATGTCGAATTCATCATTTATACCCGTGATCATTCAAAAATGCTATTTTTTAGGGATAAAAAATGTCTGTCATTCACCGATCGGGCACTCATATAATCAAATTTACGAGATCCCAAATCTTTATTTTTCAATTTGTCGGACATTTATCACAAACAGCAAAGGATATGCTTTTAGGCAAGCTAACTATCAATTGGTCTAGATTGTGGGTGGTTGTCTATTTTTCGGGTGTCAGGTTAGTCATTCCTTTAATCATTATCTCTGCTTTATTGTCCATTTCAATCGCACAAATGGTGTATGTGACGCTGAGTCCTTTTCATTTACAAAAGCAAGTTTTGCCAATTGCTCAGTCGATACTAACACGAGAGTTTCTCCCCATATTCATTGGCCTGATATTATGTATTCAAAGTGCTGTAAGATTTATTGACACTAAAACCCAACAAGCCAATCAAACTGGCACCGATGCGCTTACCGAACAGGTGATACCTATCATGATTGGTGTGTCGCTAACCTCGATTTTTTTATTTGCCTACGCGATAGGTGCGGTAATTTTAAGCTTTTATCTCGTGTTTCATTATAAATTAAGTTTATCTACCTACGAATTTATCAGCCACATATTGAGTGCAAGGACAAGATTCGAATTAATCTATTCAGCGTTCAAAACGTTAATATTGAGCTTTGTTGTAGCAATAGTCGCTGGATTTTACTATTTTGAATCAGCAGTCAATCATACCACATTAAGTAAGGCGGTTTCTCGAACAATGACTAGAGGTATTTTTTGGCTGATAGTTACCAGTCTTTATATGACATTTTTGCTCTAGGAATGACTATGCAAAATGAACGTTATCATACCGTTGTTGGTATTTTTGTAGTGGGTGCATTATTAATCATACTCATGGGTACTATTTATCTTTATAGAGAATACCAACGTTCTCAACGGCAAACCTTTGTGATGTTTTTTAAAGGGTCTTTAAATGGCTTGGTTGCTGGTGCGCCAGTCACCTATCGCGGTGTAAAAATTGGTGAAATACGGCTAATAGAAATCACGGAAAATACCGTTGCCAATAAAGTTAAGCTTCCAGTTTATGTTCAGTTTTTTGTGGAAAAGTCGTTTAATTTCAGCCAGGATCCCGTTAGTCTTTTGATTAAAAACGGCTATGTAGCCAATGTGACCAAACCCAATTTATTAACGGGTATCGCCCAGATTGAGCTCATTCAAGTGCCTGACTTGCCGCAGGTTACCATCGGAAGTTATCGTGGCTACCCCCTTTTTCCAACCAGAAATTCGCTTGAAGAATATACAACTATCGATGATGCGCTAGCAACCGCTCAAAAAACGTTAGAAGATATCAGTCAGTTTTTTCAATCGAAGCTGCTTAAAGACACAATCCAATCAACTAAGGCAATGACAAATAGTGTTGATAATTTGGCTCGGGACTTAAATCAAAACGTACCTAGCCTTGCCAAAAGTGCCGAAAACAGCTTAAACGAAATAGAATCTGCCGCATCTTCTGCAAAAAATTTAGCGAATTATTTATCGCGAAACCCTGAATCGGTAATAAGAGGTAGAAAATGAAAAAATATCGTTTGTTTTCCATCTTCTTATTGATAAGCGTACTTTTAGCAGCTTGTGCACGCAGCAAAGCCATCACGTTTTATGTCTTAAATCCGATACCACCATCCATGGTACATAAAAACCCTAATCCAAATCTTAGAATCGGCATCAATACAATCCAAACCCCTGATTACATACAAAAGAACGAAATCATGATTCACTGCACGCCCCAAAAGCTAAAACTAGAGGAGGATTACCAATGGGCAGAGGATCTGAATAAAAATATTAGCCGGGTAATTATGGCTAACCTAAACACCATGATACCCGAAGCAGTCTTTGAGAATTCCCCATGGAATTCTGACTTTAAACCCAAATATACCCTGCAAATCAATATCACGGAGTTTGAAATTGATATAAGTGGCAATAGTATTTTAAGGGCTGCTTATTTGATTTATCGAAATGATGAAATCGTCCTCAAAAGGCAGGTTTTCTATAAAACCAACGTTCCTATGATAAACATGGATAGTTTAGTCAATAGCATGAATATCAATATTAAAAAATTAACAGACGATATGGCAAAATCATTCCGGACTAAAATTAAATAGTTGCATGTTACAGGCTAAATCGCAGCCAAATTTCGTTGGTTGCCAAACTCGTTACTTGTATGGCTTAGGGACCTTTTATCTTATCAGACATATCATGTCTTAACGCTTCAACGCGTTCTTGTTTTTTCGAAATGGCCTTATAAAATTGCGTTTTATTAGTGCTAAGGGCATCTTTTATACCCGTTGTTCTTTCAATAAACACATTTATATGTGCTTTCAGTTGATTCCAGAAGCCTGGGGATGATTCTAGTTTGGGTTTATGCTTATAAATGATGTCTATGGCGTCTTGAGCCAATTTGACTTGGCCAGTAGGGTGATGCTTTTTTAATGGACTCTGGTTACTATCCTTTTGGAGAAGTTCATTAAGATCATCCAAAAAAGATTTGGCCGCTTTTTCCACGTCTGGTTCAAGATTTGTCTTATTTTTTGCATATACGATGTTAACATCATTATACAACTGTAGCACCTCTTGGTGGGTTATGCTTTCTACATTCAGCGTAGCAGTGGCTTCTCTGCCTATTCCGACAACTTCTGTTATAAATTGTTCAGCTCCTTTTTTAAGCAAGTTTTTAAGACCCATGGTTATTTCTCCAATGGAATGATATATGTATAACTATAGACCATAACATTCATTTTTAAAACACCTTCATGGGAGTCTGACCAACACCAGCGCAGCCTTGTCACTACGCTTACTGTTGGTGGTATTTTTCTAAGTAATTGGATAAATCGCTAATCAGATTACAACGACTCAAACCATTCGCGTTCTTCTTCACGCAAGGTAAAAATCTCTACACCTGTCTCGGTGACTAGCATGGTATGCTCCCATTGTGCGGAGAGCTTTCGGTCTTTGGTGACGGCGATATCCCAATTGTCTTTACGGATGTGGCGAACTTCCTTGCGGCCTTGATTGATCATGGGTTCAATGGTAAAGGTCATTCCGGGTTCTAAGGTAATGCCTTGTCCTGGCTGGCCATAGTGCAATATTTGTGGATCTTCATGCATGGTGTTACCAATGCCATGGCCGCAATATTCACGAACGACTGAATAATGGTTACTTTCAGCATGTTGTTGAATCGCATGACCAATGTCACCGGCGGTTGCGCCGGGTTTGACCATGGCAATCCCTTTATATAAACATTGCTGGGTGATATCAACCAGCCGTTGGGCATGGGGTGGTACTTGGCCAATGCAAAACATTTTCGAGCTATCCGCGTAGAAACCTTCATGAATTAAGGTGATATCGACGTTAACAATATCTCCTTTCTTAAGAACTTGCTTATCCGAGGGCATGCCATGACAAATCACATGATTGACGGAGGTATTGGTGGCATAAGGATAGCCATATTGACCTTTGCTGCCCGGTATGGCTTGCAATTGATTAACGATATACGCTTCACAAAAACTGTCCACATCCATGGTGGTCATACCCGGTTTGATAAATGCATCAAGTTCGGATATTAATTTGGCGAGCTTTTGGCCCGCTGTACGCATCTTTGCAATTTCATCCGAGGTTTTTAATTTAATCATAAATTACCAATACCTGTGTTATCTTCACTAAACGATGTCATCGATGACGTGGATAGTTTGGAATGCTGCCTGATTATATTGAAACTTTAACGTAATCGAGTCAAATAGGTCCCACGCTCTTCCATTGTCTCCAAACTATTTTCAATGGTTTCATCGGCAATGGCAACCATGATGGGGATTTCGGCTAATCGCCTTCCTTGCGCAATTTCATAGGCAATAAAGAAACAATCCTGCCAAGCACGTTCATTTTTCTTAGCATGGGCAGCTAACCATAACATATGCCAGATGAAATGAAACAACCACCGATCCCGTTGCTTTTCAAAGATATCATCAATGACTTGCTGTTTTGCTAATATTTTATCACACATTTTCACGCCTTGCTCAAAACGGCAACATCGATTGACTGTCGCATCAATGCGCGCATCCTGCACATACCAAGCTTCAGTAAATGCTTTATTATAAGGCCAATGTTTACTTGATTTGAGAGAGGTTTCGATGACATCTTGCGTGACCGGTTGAATGGATACACCGAACTCGTCTAAGATAGCATCGAGATCCAATAGTTGGGGTTGCACATTAAGCCCTAAGTGTTCTTGCAATTGCATTAATCGAATATCCGGCATCCGCCCCAATGCGATAGTTTGAAATAAAAAATGATTCAAAATACGCTGTAAATAGTCTTTATCCACCGTTCGCATGATAAGCCCTTGGGAATCGGGAATATCGTCAATATCAACAGAGGCATCTAACGAAGAGGTAAACCAAATGTCTTTTATCCCCTCGCCATAATAGAGCATGACGCTGCACGCATGGTGCATTTTTCCTTCTTTAAAACTAATATAGATAACCTGCGTGCCACTCCCATCAATCTCACTGGCTTTTAATTTGACTTGTTTTGGTTTGTGTTGGTTAGGTTGATACATGACACCTTGGCGACGTTGAGCTTTTATCCACCGTTCAAAAATAGGTTGGACAGAAGCTGGGAACCAATGTTGAATGACTGTTAACCGCATTAACGATTCAGGGCTTAGTGCCAAGCTATCAATCACTTGGTCAATTGTCTCCATGACAACCGCCCGCACATCCGCTTTCGGATGCATTAAACATAAAATGGCAATGTCATGCCCTTCATCAATTGCAAATAAATCATAGAGCAGATCATAATAAAATTCCGCTGGCATAGCATGGCTTTGGGCAAAGAAATGCTGAGTAATATCAAACACTGATAAATCAGATAACTCTAAGATCATCTCACGAATGAGTTGCAGTTGATCAACATCGCTATCGGCATCACCCGGACTTTCAACACTGGCCAATTCAACATAAGCATCTTTTAATTCATCGGATAATTCAATATGAACTTCATAAAAGGCATTGAGCAGCGGCAACCAAAAATTAATACTATGTTTTGTATGGTTTAACTTGTCAGCCATCAGAGTCATGAGCTGCTGCAGGCGTTGTTCAGCAGGGTGGTAGCCATTCTCAATAGCAGCCTGTAGCTGGATGATGCATATGTCAAAAGCAAACAAACAGGCCGAATAATCTTGCTCGTTGTCGCCAATTTCTTGAGGTTGTGCTTCTAGCCTGTCCAATAAAGAAGCCAACAAACTGATATCATGTTCCAAAAAGGAAAAATGGGTAATCTCAAAGTGCGTATTATCTATCAACGCTTCAGCAATGTCATCGATCCACTGATGAAGCTTTTTTATTGCATCACTCATTAACTCGCCTCAATTGGACGCGAACGCCCACTTTGATCAATCGCCACAAATACAAAGGTTCCTTCCGTCACAGGATAACTATCCCCCCCTGCGGCGGGTTGTACCCATGCTTCAACGGAGAATGTCATCGACGTGCGGCCTTGTCTTTCCAACCTGACACGACAACTGACTATATCGCCCACATGAACCGGCCTTAAAAAGGTCATGCTATTGATAGCAACCGTGGCTACTCGCCCCTTAGAAATCCGCTTGGCCATCACACCGGCTGCTAAGTCCATCTGCGATACAAGCCAGCCCCCAAAGATATCGCCATTGGCATTTGTATCAGCCGGCATCGCCAGCGTCTGAATTGTTACTTCACCTTCGCCTTTCCGAATCATTATAAATTCCTTTTAAATTTCGACAGCGCATCGGCCATAGCGGTGTTAAATACCTTAGCATCCGATTTTTTTTCGACTTTCTTTGTCTTATCTGGTTTAGCAAGTGGTTTGGTCTTATTGGCTTTATGGGATGCTTTTTTAACAACAGCGGTTGTTTCCACTTTTTTGGCAACCGGAGCACTCCCCTTGGGTCGCATGGATAAGCTAATACGGGAGCGATCCACATCCACTTCAATGACTCTGACTTTAATAATATCACCCGCTTTCACAACCTGATGCGGATCTTTGATGAATTGATTATTCATCTCCGAAATATGGACTAATCCATCTTGGTGAACACCAATGTCTACAAAGGCTCCGAAATTAGTGACATTGGAAACAACGCCTTCTAATTCCATGTCGAGGTGTAAATCCTTAATGGCTTCAACACCTTCTTTAAATTGCACGGTTTTAAATTCAGGACGAGGGTCACGGCCGGGCTTTTCAAGCTCTTTGATAACATCTTGTACCGTTGGTAAACCATAATGGTCATCGACAAAGTCTTGTGCTTTTAACGATCGAATCGCGTCCATATTGCCAATCAGCTCAGCTAAACTCAATCCCGATTTTTGAATCATCTTTTCAACTAAAGGGTAGGCTTCGGGGTGAACAGCGGACGTATCTAGCGGATTATCGCCCCCTTGGATACGCAAAAAGGCAGCACATTGTTCATAACTTTTTTCACCAAGCCGAGGCACATTCAATAATTGTTGGCGATTATTAAATCTTCCATGCTCGTCTCGATACGCCACTATCTGTTTGGCTAACCCTTCATTTAATCCCGATACGTAAGTGAGTAACGCCACCGAAGCCGTATTCAAATCAACACCCACTGCATTCACACAATCTTCGACCACCGCTGTGAGCGTGCGCGCTAATTTGGCTTGATTAACATCATGTTGATATTGTCCAACGCCAATAGATTTGGGATCAATTTTAACTAATTCAGCTAAGGGATCTTGTAACCGACGAGCAATTGAGATAGCCCCGCGAATACTCACATCAATGTCGGGAAATTCTTCACTTGCTAGTTGCGAGGCAGAATACACGGAAGCACCTGCCTCACTGACCACCATCTTTTTAAAGGGGATATCTGCATAGATTTTAGCTAACTCCGTCACCAAGCGTTCCGTTTCGCGTGAAGCGGTGCCATTGCCGATGCTCACAAGGCTCACATGATATTTAGCCATTAATTTGGCTAAATCCGTGATAGCGCCATGCCAGTCATTTTGGGGAGCTAAAGGATAGACCGTGGTGTAATCTAACAATTTACCCGTTGCATCCACCACAGCAGCTTTCACCCCGGTCCGGATACCAGGATCTAATCCAAGGGTGATATGCTGTCCTGCTGGGGCGGCTAATAATAGATCGTTTAAATTTTTACTAAAAACGGTAATGGCTGCATCGTCAGCCGCTTCTCTTAAGCGATTTAACAGCTCCAATTCGATTTTAGTCAATAATTTAATTTTCCAGGCAAGCTGTGCCGTCGACAAAAGCCACTGATCCGCGGGTCTGCCTTTTTCAGCAAGGTTAAACGTTTGATAGATGCAATCAAGCATGGGTTGCTCATCGTCAAGCACCATGCTCACCTGCAAGGCACTTTCACGTCGGCCTCTAAACAATGCGAGCGCTCGGTGGGATGGTATTGATTTAATCGCTTGTGAAAAATCAAAATAATCCTTGAATTTCGATTTGGCTTCAGCATGATTCTTGTGCTTGGTTGCTTTTAATTTTGCCTTTTGCCAAACCATTTCCCGCAAGGTTGCAACCAAATCAGCATTTTCGGCGAAATCTTCCATCAAAATTTGTTGGGCGCCCTCTATAGCTGCTGCCACATCCGCAATTCCCTTGTCGGCATCCACATAAGTGGGTGCTAATGCGTCAGGGGATTGCGTGGGATCATTTAGAAGCGAAACCGCTAGGGGCTCAAGGCCTGCTTCGCGTGCTAGTTGTGCTTTGGTGCGGCGCTTGGGCCGGTAAGGTAAGTAAATATCTTCTAATCGCGTTTTATTGTCTGCTTGAATGATGGAAACTTGTAATTCTGGGGTGAGTTTTCCTAGCTCAGTTAATGATTGTAAAATTGCTTGTTTGCGTGCATCCAACTCGCGTAAATAAATTAAGCGCTCTGATAATTGACGCAATTGTTGATCATCAAGCCCTTTGGTTACTTCTTTACGATAGCGCGCAATAAAGGGGACGGTAGCACCACCATCCAATAATTCAATGGCTGCATTAACCTGAGTTGGTTGAATATTCAACTCACCTGCGATTAAGTCAGAAGGATTCAATAAAGGTTGTGTCATATTTGTCCTCTAATATTTGTTACGTCTACCGCAAAATACAAAGTTACACATTTGTTATTGGCTTGTTTGCCTACTTACCTGGATAAATTCAAAAATACGGTATATACCCGTCCAAAGAACCAAAAGGCTAAAGCTAATTGCCAATATAGTAAAGTATTGGGGCAAAAATATCATCATAATGAAAAAAATAAATGCTTCTGCTCGCTCCATTAATCCTGGGCTATAATGAAAACTCTTTTGTGTTTGATTTTCAGTGAAAATGCCAACGACTAAAAAGGAGGTGATGCATAACAGCATCGACGCAAACATCAGCAGGCACATTAATCCTCGATCAGGGGGGAATTGCAAGAACAACGCCACCACAACAGCACATTCGACCACTCGGTCCACAAAAATATCTAAGGCAGCTCCTAACGACGATGGCTTATTTTGATAACGCGCCAGGCTGCCGTCTGCCATATCCAACCAACCAGAGAATAAAAGCAGGATTGTAGCAGTCATTGGCCAGTTTGCAACAATTGCTATGCTACATAAGATACCCAAACAACCCGAAGCCAGGGTCAAGCCGATGGGGGAAGTCCACTTTGATAGCCATGGCATGGCGGGATCTAATAAATACCGTTGGCATCCTTCTCGAAATGATTGTTCAAGCATATCGGCAGGTTATCCTTATCAGACTTTCAAATCCAAGAGGAAAATGACGGACTAAGTCTCTCGTATAAAAGACAATATCGACCACCCTATGCCCCCCGTCCTAACGCAAAGAATACAACAAACAAAAGGGCTAATATCCAAAGAAGAGGCGAGAGTTTCTTGCGAGCAAGTGCTTTTAAAATAACATAGACAATGATGCCGCTACCAATGCCATCCGCAATGGAGGCTGTGAATGGGATCATCATAATGGTCACAATACAAGGCGCGATTTCCGTCATATCCTCGAGCGCTAAATCTTTTATATGGCGCATCATACAACAAGCAACATAAAGCAATGCTGGCCCTACGGCATAGCTTGGAATCATTTTTGCCATCGGAAAAAAAAACAAGATTAATACAAATCCAACTGCAATCACAATCGCGGTTAAACCGGTTTTCCCGCCCGCCTCAATACCTGCCGCGGATTCAATAAAGGGAGAGGTGCTGGCAGATCCCAATAATCCCGCGAGAGAAGAGGCAGCCGCATCAACGGTTAAGCTTTTGGTTAATCGCTGATTATGGTTATTTTCTTTGATGAAGTAAGAGCGATTGAGCAAACCAATTAACGTGCCCGTTGCATCAAATACAGCAATGAGGAAAAACGTGAATGTCGCTTTCAGTGCATTGGCTGAACCCATCCCAGAAAAATCCAATTGTAAAAACGTCGGTGCCATCGAAGGAGGTAATCCAACAAGCCCTTGCCATTGCGTTTTCCCAAGCAATAAAGCAGCCGCACTAATGGTTAAGATACCAATGATAATGGCGCCTTTCACCTGATAATAATCAAGCAGTGAAATCAACAAAAACCCGCCTAGAAATAGCAAAACTTCCATCCGCGTTACATCACCCAAACTTAACAACGTCTGAGCATTATCAACAATAATGCCATTTGTTCTCAAGGCTATTGAAGCGATCAATAGGCTAATGCCAATTAAGATGGCAATTTGCAAGTTCTGGGGAATCGTCTCAATGAGCAGACGCCTTAATGGCGTGAGGCTGATGATAAAAAAACCAAGACCGGAAATAAACACCATGGCTAAGGCATGTTGCCAATCAAAGCCAAGCCCTTGAACGACGTTATAGGAAAAATAGATATTCAACGCCATGCCCGGTGCTATGCCAATAGGTGTATTGGCATAAACACCCGTTATCAAGCAGGCAAACGCTGTAATTAAACAGGTTGCGGTAAACACCGCGCCCTGATCCATCCCCGCATCATGCAAAATCGATGGGTTGACAAAGGCGATGTATACCATCGTTAAAAAGGTTGTCACACCTGCCAATAGCTCAGTTTTCATCTGGGGTGATGGTCGCTTTAGAAAACGCATCAATTAACCCAACGTCTTATGCGGCAAACTCTCAATCCTTCCGGCTGGGGTCACATGCACATAATTGAGTTTTCGTTGCAACTCACCAATGGTATCTGAACCAGAATAAGTTAAGCCAGATCGCAAACCACCAACGATGTCAGCAATGATGGCATCTTCATCTTCTCGATAAGCAACTTCAGTTGAAACGCCTTCGGCCGTTTTCCACTCTCGCATTTCACCAAGAAAGTTGACTTGTGCTTCTTGGGAAGCCATGCCTCGATATTCTTTCACTTTTCTGCCACCTTCCTTGGTAATCACATTACCTGGCGTGGGACGGGTTCCAGCCAACATACCGCCAATCATAACAAAATCGGCACCGAATGCTAATGCCTTGACAATATCACCTGGAGTTCGAATGCCGCCATCCGCCACAATAGATCGGTCTGAGCGGGCGCAGTCTTGAATGCAAGTCAACATCGGCACACCAAATCCTGTTTTAATACGGGTTGAGCAAACCGAACCACCACCAATGCCTGCTTTAATAATATCGGCACCGCATGAAGCTAAATAATCCGCACCAGCATAAGTGGCGACATTGCCCGCCATAATGCAATGATCGGGTAAGATTTTACGCAGCTGCTTTAACGTTTTACCAACATATTTGGCATGCGCATGCGCCACATCCACGCAAAAATAGAGAGCCCCCGCATCACGTAACGCTGCTGCGCGTTCCAATTCCGTTTGGTTGCAACCAACTGAAACAAAGGCTTTTCCTTGGCATGCCTTAAATTCTTTCACGTTGTCTTCGATACTCATAAACCGATGCAACACGCCCATGCCGCCTTTATCCGACATAAAGTTTGCCATTTTCGATTCGGTCACTTTATCCATGTTGGAACTTAACACAGGCAAATCCAATGATAATTTGCCTAAACGGTCAGTCATGGAGATATCAACTTCCCGACGGGATTCGTGATGATTATAGGATGGGATCAAAAGAACATCATCGTAGGTAATCGCTTGTAGCTGCATATAGGGCCTCTGAGTCTAATAAAAAAGGGCCTGCTTTCAGGCCCAGCTAATTATAATTGCTCTGCTGCATAATAGGCAAGTCTTGATCGCTCCCCTCGCATTAATGTCATATGTGCACTATGCTCCCATTCTTTAAACCGATCCACCGCATAAGTTAAACCCGAGGTCGTTTCACTTAAATAGGGCGTGTCAATTTGCTTGATGTCGCCTAAGCAAATGATTTTAGACCCAGGCCCTGCTCGGGTAATCAATGTCTTTATTTGCTTAGAAGTAAGGTTTTGAGCCTCATCGATGATAATATAGCGATTTAAAAATGTTCGCCCCCGCATAAAATTCAATGAGCGAATCTTTATTTTATTTTGCAGCAAATCCGCCGTCGCTTCCCGGCCAAAACGGCCGCCTTCTTGAGATGCGTGCAGCACTTCTAAATTATCCATTAGGGCACCCATCCAAGGGGTCATCTTCTCTTCTTCGGTGCCCGGCAAAAAGCCGATGTCTTCCCCAACTGGAATCGTTACCCTTGTCATCACAATCTCGTTATAAAGCTGCTTATCCATCACTTGGCTCAATCCAGCCGCAACGGTTAACAAGGTTTTGCCAGTTCCAGCTTGCCCTTGCAAAGACACAAAATCAATATCTGGGTCAAGCAACAAGTTCAGAGCAAAGTTCTGCTCTGTGTTTCTCGCTTTGATTCCCCAAACACTTTGATTGCTAGACATATAATCGCGGGCAACGGAAACAATAGCTTTTGTGCCTTCTCGCTTTCTGACAATTCCTTGAAACTCTTCATCTTGGGTGATCAAACAATCATTGACATACCAATTTTGCGTTATTTCGCCTTCGAATTGATAATAGGAATTGCCACTATCTTGCCAAACCTGCATGTTTTTAGGCTGACTATCCCAAAAATTATTATCTAGCATATGTAAACCACGATGAAGCAGGCTGACATCATCTAGCACTTTATCGTTATAGTAATCTTCCGCTTGGATACCTAAAATACCCGCTTTAATGCGCAAATTAATGTCTTTTGAAACAATGATGACCTGGTGATCCGGCCATTTCTTTTTAAGGCCTAAGGTGGTTGCTAAAATGGTGTTATCGGCTTTATTACCTGGCAAAGAAGGGATGGTCGTGCCATGGAATTCATCTGTCTGGAAATATAATCGGCCCGTTTTTTCCTGTTGTGCAAGATAATTCGGGATTGGCAATCCATTCACGACTTGTTCATGGGTTGCTTTTGCCATCATTTCCACAATCATCCGGTTGGTTTGCCGAACGTTTCTTGCCACCTCCGAGAGACCCATTTTATGGCTATCAAGCTCTTCTAAAACCACCATTGGCAAATAGATGTCATTATCCTCAAACCGATATATTGCGGTCGGATCATGCATGAGAATATTCGTATCCAATACAAATAGCTTTCTTTTGGCCATCCGTTGCCTCTCCTATATTAGAACAATCAAAAATAGCAGCGTTCTTTTGTCTTAGACTAATGGCTGCCCAAATTTAACCGCCTGACCTACGGTCAACTGTTTTGCCCATTGCGCTGCTTGCACATCGGCAAACAGCAATATAACCGTGGATCCCATTTGAAAATGTCCCATTTCACCCCCTTGTGGTAAAGAGGGTTGAGCAAAATCTTGGTTGCGATAATCAATGCGCTCCAAAATTTTCTTGCGCGGAAGAACCCCACCCCAACTCGTAGCCATGCTGCCAACGACGGTCGCACCTACCATGATAGAAGCCATTAAACCTAGGTGGGTGTCAAATAGGCAAATTAACCGCTCATTGCGGGCGAATAAGTTAGGTATAACACGGGTTGTAGCTGGCTGTACAGAAAATAGTTTCCCCGGGACGTAGGTCGTTTGCAAAAGCGTGCCAGCCACGGGCATATGCACGCGATGATAATCTTTAGGCGATAAATAAAGGGTTGCAAAAGCACCATTTTTTAAGGCCTCGTAGGCGTTTAAATCACCGGCTAGCAAGGACTCCAAGCGATAGTGTCGCCCCTTGGCTTGGATAAGTTGACCTGATTCGATGCGTCCAAATTGGGCTAAATAACCATCCACAGGGCTGATTATGATAGAATCAGCAATAGGCCTGGCGTCGGTTTTTAAATGTCGGGTGAAAAAATCATTAAAGGTATCGTACTCATTTGCGTCTGTGCGAAGTGCCTCCGCCATATTTACCCCATAGATTCGGATAAAAATTCGGATGAAGGCATTCTTAAACCACGTGGTTTTGATGTTTGCAAAAAAACCCAAAAGCCGCGTGAGCGTTTGTTTGGGTGTTAAATAATGAAAAAAAGCTTTTACGTAATCCAATAACATTGACGCCAAGTTTCTGTTAAATCGTTATCTGGTACCTGCAAATATACCTGAATTCAAGCTCGCAGACAATTACCACCACGATGATTTCCCAGAGTACTTAGTGACCGCCTGGAGTGCCAAGTTATCCTCTTGTTCTTTGCAGCTTTGCTCCATCTTTTTAGCCCCTGGCTGAAGATTTTCCAGCACTTCTTGCCCATGCAATTTAAATTTTAGAATGTCTAACTCAGGATTCGCCTTTATCACTTCTGGCCAAATTTGCATAAATAATTTATAGGCGAGTGACTTCTCCGATTGACCACTGGTTATAATGACCTTCGAAAAAATATATTTATAGGATTTACCCTCGGCAACCATCTTAGTAATTTCAGTGGAACTATCATGAAACCAACTTGCGCCGACTGAGCGGTTTTCGTTATAGGCTGAAACTGCAGAACTTAATTTTTTCTCGAATACAAGGGCTTCTGGACTAGTTTTTCCAGATTTTTGCTTCAAGTCCCATTGTTTATCGAGCCATTCATACACTGCCAGTTCAAATTTAGGGAAAGTTGTATCATGGTATGGGTGGCTTAAATTGATGTCCGATTTAACAAATTTATTCAATTTTTGGATATAGAGTGCATCGTTAAAATAAGCGTCCTTCAATTCTTCTAGCTTTGGCTGAATAGCGGAATGATTGAGTTTACGCAGAATTAAATTAAATAAATGCATGTTTAATGAGGTTGAAACTAACGATGATCCACATTCCCACCCGCCCCAACTAAATATACAGGCAAGTTGGTTTGCTCCACTTTCTGCACTGAGTTGAATATACTCTTTGACAGGTTGTGAGCGATTTTTTGTGCTACCGTAAAGTTCTATGGCTTCTTTGACGAGCTGATGAAGCTGCGACTTATTATTATTGGCCCACTTAAACATCACTTGAATGACATCTTGGATAACAGTTGGATCATTGTAGGGTAACAATGTTGCTTCTGGGTGCCCATTTTTATCTTGGCAATCAATGGGCTTATCGCCACCAATGAGCTGCAAATTAATATGTTGACTTAAATTCACATCAACCGTTGTTTCATTCATCAACCGTAACAAGGCACGCAAATTTTCAATCGTCTCAGTCCCTTCTCCCAATTTTTCTAGTAAAGGGATGAGTGATTTACCCGCTGATTCTAATTGTTTGACAAGTTTTGTATTATCCTCAACCGTCAGTTTTGGCGTCAGCACTTCGAAGTATGACTCAATTTCCTTGATAAGCTCGGGAATAACTTTATGACAGGTTTCAAACGCTGGACGTAATGGGCTATTGGCATCGCACATTATTTTGATTTCTTTAATCGAACTCACCGACAAAGAGGGGAATAAATCCATCGCACGTGTCACTTTGCCACTTGTTTCACTGATATCAGAAAATAGGGGGCTTTTAGCGCTTTCTTCAACCGATACTGAGACCAGCTTTCCTAAATTTTGGTAAAATTTAAATGCTCTTAACCGGATATCATTAAATTGCGGCCAATATGAATCCCGCCATATTTGGTGATATTTTTGCTCGATTTCAGTCAGATTAAATGCCCCAGGCAAATCCTCTTTTTCAAGCTGTAAATTGATTTGTTTCGCAAATTCAACGACCTTCTTATAAGCCGATGGGCGTCTTCTTAAGAAATCCTTAAACGCAGGATCATTTGTTTTCTCATCACCACGATAAAAAACCGTTGCCAAATAAAACTCATCGAAGTTAGTCTGGGCATGATCCAGCACTTCCTCAATGAACTTTCCATCTGTATTTTCTGAAAAATACTGTTTTAATCGAAGTCGTGTCGCATTGGGTTGAAATAACAATAATTGTCTTAAAATCGCCTCAAATTTTTGTAGTTTAAAACTTGTCGGCTCTCCAGTTTTATGGAGAATTTTAGTATCGGGTAATGTTTGAAATGATGACACATTTTTACTTTCTTTATATCCAAGCACCCCAGTTTTCGTCGGCCAATAGTAGGGGCCATCGGTTAAGTTGGGGAAATAGGTGACGTCGGATTTTGTAAAGCGCATATTTTTATCAGCAACTTCACGCCAGTTCCCATCCACCCAGCGGTACCCTTTTATTTCCCCTGTCTTGGGATAATTGGACATATCAAAATCGATGCGGACATATCGCGGATTAATATAGTGATGAAGCTCATCAATGCCGTCATAGCAAAATAGAATTTGCGCTGGATGTAAATCGTCTTCTTTTTGAGCCCAAGATGTGACCAAAAGTTGCGTCATGTTAAGCTGAATCATGGTTTCAGCAGAGGGATTTCGATAGTGGTTTAATAACGAATCTGATTCCGATTCGCCTGCAAAAAGCAGCGGTTTTGCATTAGGGGCTGCTACGGAGAAAGTGCCTGCGATATCGCCATTTTCGTAAAATACCAACCGTTCTTCTGCCGCATCATTACCCATATAAAGGCGATACATCAGACTGTTTGCAACGGACCATTTGGCAAGGGAAGCAGGGTAGTAAGTCTTGTCAGATACGGGCTTAAAAAATCCTTTCAGACCACTGTCTTTTAAGGTTGCTTGACTAACCCCATGGGAATTAGGTCCCAGCCCTACTGAACCTGCTAAGGTCAAGTTGTTAAAGTTAATCCCTCGAGGAGGTAGTGATTCTGGCATGGCACGTCCTTATACAATCTAAATCCAGCAGGAATATCATATTAAGCAGAAAATAGCCTTAAATTCAATAGCTGTTGCAAGGTTTTAACCATTACGCTATAGAAAAGACAGATCTGCCATGAAATGACACACAATTAGTCGAAGCCTTAGGAGAACACGTCCCTGACAAGACTCCCGATAATCATCATTTAATCCTATGGGCTAAACACATTGGTAGCCACATCCGTGCAATAGACATTTTTTACTGCTCAATCTTTGTGAGCTTTGTGAAGCAATCCAGTTCTGTCTCTGGACATACATCTGCTCTGCTTCACTGCGTTCATAACGACGCCTTATTTTAAAAAATGTGCTGCTCAAAGCTTTCCCATTTAAAATTTATATAACATAAAGCATGCTCAGTTTCTACTATCTTTGATCTTAATTCCGTTTGTTGAGACAAAAAATAATAAGGTCTATCGTAATTTTCTTCTATGTCTTAATCCTTGGTTTCCTGGAACCTCCGCATTCGCGGAGGGCGACGTAATTATCACGGACCGTGTCGCAGTTCTTCTCAATACAATGGCATGACAAGGTTAATTTAAAACCATGTTCTTTGGGATTTCGCTTGCCTCCTCTCCCTTTACTTTCTCAGCATAGTTTAAATACGGTGAGCCGCCTTTTTCAAAAAAGGCCGTTTCCTTTAATTCAGGCACAACGTGCAATCCACATGGCGGTGCGGGGATGGGCTGCCTCTCTTTTATACGACCTGATTCTTGCTCTTTAATGGTTAACTCATCCTTTGCTGATAAGGGGATTTCTTTGGTGTTGTAAAACGGTAACACCCGAAGCTTAAATAAAATATAAAGTAGCTGAAGTTTGCCACTGACCTCTTTGTAACCCCATGATTTAGGATGTTGTTGTAATTGATCAAAATCATCAGGTCCTATCATGCGAATTTTTTTTAAATCACCCCGCACCCATATTTTTTTATTGTGGTAGAGAAACATGGGTTCGGGCTGGCGATAATTATAATCAACATCCGGGAGATAACTTAAAGCACCATAACTTTCCGGATCAGGCCTTTGTTGACCGTCAAGCACAGCCTCCAAATCCGCCACCGATGCCTGCAAACTTTCGATACAGGCTTGTTTGTTATAAGCGTTTTTGCATTGGTCAAATGTGCCATCGCCAAACGCATCCACCGGCGCATCTTTTTCATTGGGAGTTGGATCATACGGTTTTTTGGTATAAACACTTATTCGATTTAATTCATTGTGCATGGTATTTACAGCAATCCCCCCTAAAAAACCAAATTTTTCAGGGAATTCCACCCGCAAATCACCAACTAACGACATATGTCCTGCAGCAAAATGATCCGAGAGGTAATGAGCGGTGTACATTTCAATTTCAAAGCTCATCGCATGGTAACGATGGGCAAACGCTTGCAGCAATTCGGGCGTAAGCTGGTTATGGTCAACAAGGTGATTGACAGTTTTTAAATAAAAAGGATTATCTGAACGAAATGAAGGTTCTTGTGCTAGCTTTTTAAGCTGATAAGCGGTTTGCGCATAATCCAATGCCATGGTATGACCGATGGTATAAACGCGGACAGACCAAGGGGTAAAATGGGTTTGATTTTTATCGAGCTTCTTATCGTAATGCTTCACTCGAAAGTAATACATGACTTGCTGGATTAAATCATTGACTGATTTAACCGGAAAATAACTGGCACTGGCAATTTTAAAAACGGTATCGACTGATGAACGTTTCCGCTTTGGGTTGGCTAAATCATGTAAAGCGTCAAGCAGTGCCTTTTCTTCGCCATCGGACACTTCTCTTCGTATTAACTCTTTACCTAAATCTTCGACGGAACTGTATTTTTGACAGGATTCCAGCTGAAGCCTCACGTTCCAATCGGGATCGGTGAAATAGTCCGGCATCGCCACAATTTCACCTAAAGTGAGCTTTAACGTATCAAGCGGTTGCGGGATGCCGTTAATTAGAGACATCATGGTAAGGCTTGTCTTGTTTTCGTTTAGGGCGAGGTAAGGGTTATCTCTGAGTTTTACAGTAATCGCATCACCGATGTCCCTGTGTTCATTTGTGTCCATTTTTAATCCTTAAAATGGTTAATACTCTCATTGTTTAAGAAATATTAAAGAAAGGCAACTTAATTTATGATTTATTAACAGGCTGTCAAAATTTTAACTAAATATTGATTAAAATAGCAGAATCAATCATGATAGTTAACCCGCTTAGGCGTATGATTTTGATAAACAAATTTTACAAATAATGTTCTTTGTGTGCAAATTGCACTTTACTTAAAAACCTCAATTCGCTAAAATAAACCTTTTATAAATTGATACTAACCTGTGGCAAATACCCTATTTTATACTCTTGCCAGCCTATTTACAGGAATTTATGCTGTCAAAATGTTTTGGCAATGGTTACATACCCCAAAACAAAAACTCAGCATCCTTGAAAAGCTGAAATTAATTGTGAGTGGCATCATTGCATTCGCTGCGGATACGTTTGGCGTGGGAAGCTTTGTTATTAATGTTGCTTTGGCAAAAGTATTTCGAACATTTCCCGATCAACAATTGCCCGCCATCGTAAACGGTGTGCAAGTTATTCCAGGTTTCATCCTGTCTTTATTTTATGTACAGTATATTCATGTCGATATCTTAACTTTAGTGACGCTTGTCACTGCAACCTGTTTGGGTGCCATTATTGGCTCGTTATATATTACCAAACTCTCCACTCAGACAATTCGCTTGCTCATGGTGATTGGGTACCTTTTAATCATTGCTACCTTAATCTGTCATCATAACCATTGGTCTCCGGATGAAGGAGAGACTGGGCTTTTAAGGGGCAACCAATTATTGCTTGGTTTTGCAGCAATGTTTGTGTGTGGCGCACTAACGGTCAGTGGCGTTGGCTTATTTATCAGTGTCCAGGCAGCGTTATTTATGTTGAACATGTCCGTCATGGTTGTTTTTCCAATTATGGCCATCGCAGGCGCCATCCAGCAGCCATTATCTTCCTGGGTCTTTTTGCATAATCGCAAAGTCCCTTTGCAAAAAGCCATGTGGATTATGATCCCCGGATGCTTAACGGTAATTGCCTTACAACCTTATATGTTCTCCATTATTGTTGATTGGTTGCATAAGGCACTTCTAGGTATTCTTGTGTTTAATGTTATTGCCATTGGCGGCAACTTTATTAAAGATCTGCGCCAACGCCAGCCGCTATCTAAGAGTTTAAAAGCCCTAACCTAAAGAACACCCCTAATTTAAGCTGACTCTTCTACACCAATATAGAATTTACGGGGAAATGTCAGATTTAAACGGCTATGGGTGCCTTGATGGCAGGGTGGCATTGATAATTTTCAATGACAAAATCGTCAAAGCAATAGGAAAACAAATCCGCCGGTTTTCGCATCATTTTTAACGTGGGCAAAGGATATGGCTCTCGTGTAATTTGCGTTCTTGCTTGCTCGAGGTGGTTTAAATATAAATGGCAGTCGCCACCAGTCCAAATAAATTCACCCACCTCTAAATCCGTTTGCTGAGCGATCATGTGGGTAAGCAACGAATAAGAAGCGATATTAAAGGGAACCCCTAAGAAGACATCCGCGGATCGCTGATACAATTGACAAGATAACTGACCATCTGCAACATAAAATTGGAAAAGTGCATGGCAAGGCATTAACGCCATCTCATCTAATTGTCCCACATTCCAGGCGCTAACAATTAGACGACGAGAGTCCGGGTTTGTACGCAGTGCATGCATGAGTTGCGAAAGCTGATCGATGCTGCTGCCGTCAGGCTTTGGCCAACTCCGCCATTGTTTACCATAGACAGGTCCTAAATCGCCACGCTCATCTGCCCATTCATCCCAAATGGATACCCCATTTTCATTGAGATAGCCAATATTAGTATCACCGTTTAAAAACCACAATAATTCATGAATAATACTACGCAGATGACATTTTTTTGTGGTCACTAAGGGAAACCCGTTTTGTAAATTAAATCGCATCTGGTGCCCAAAAACCGATAATGTACCTGTTCCTGTGCGATCCGATTTTTCAGTCCCTTCATCGAGTATGCGGTGGATTAATTGATGATAGGTCTTCATGATGATTTTCTCCAAAAGAAATAGATAGCCCCAGCCAAAAATAGCGGTATCGATAATAGCTGCCCCATCGTTAACCAACCAAAGGCAATATAGCCAAGAAACGCATCCGGTTCACGGAAAAATTCAACAAAAAAGCGGAATGTGGCATATAACATGGCGAATACGGCAGCGACATTTCCGGGACGCCTTGGCTTAGAGGAATACCACCACAGGAGGATGAATAACAACACCCCTTCTAAAAGGAATTCATATAATTGGGAAGGGTGACGCGGCAATTGATCGATTTTTGGAAAAACCATCCCCCAAGGCATATCGGTAGGACACCCCCATAATTCACCATTGATGAAATTACCCATCCGACCACAGGCGATGCCTAGCGGAACGACTGGCGCAACGAAATCCAACACTTCCAAAAACGAGCGATGGAATTTTTTGCCAAAAAGATAGATAGCAATTAATACGCCGATCAGCCCCCCATGAAACGACATGCCACCTTGCCAGATTTTAAAAACGTCCAAGGGATTATGTAAAAATTGCTCCGGCTGGTAAAACAAGACATACCCAAGCCTCCCACCGACCACAACGCCCAGCGCAACATAAAACACCAAATCGCCAATATCTTCGTTTGACCACTTTTTTTCAGGTTTATTAGCACGCAAGATAAGTAATCCCCAACCCAAAAGAAACGCCAGCAAATACATCAAACCATACCAATGAATTTGAAGGGGGCCAATTGAAAATGCGACGGGGTTAAATGAGGGATGAGTTAGCACGGGTGCTCCTAGTCAATGATTAAATCGATGGCTGTCAGAATTAAAATGAGTGTAAACGCCACCTTTAATTTATGCATCGGCAAATTATAACTAATTTTGGCACCAATCGGCGCAAAATACATGCTGGGGAAGGCAACCAATAATACAGCCGGCCAATAGACATACCCCGTTGCATAAGAAGGCAAGTCGGGTAAATGATAGCTGGTAACAATAAAGGCACTAGCCCCCACTATAGAAACAGTCATGGTACACAGTGCTGAAATCGCTGCAATTTTTCGAGCATTGACACCGCACCAGTTTAAATAAGGAATCACCACGACGCCTCCGCCAACCCCCAATAAACCTGACTTAAATCCGATTAAACTGCTAACAGAAGAATTAAACCACCAAGACGGGCGCTTACGCGATCGTTTTACTTTAAAGTTAATCGCCATTTCAAAGGCTACCACCAATAAAAATAGGCCGAGGATAATTCGTAACACATCGGTGGGAACATAACTGGCAAACGTTACACCTAAAACGGTTCCAATGACAATGCCAAGGATCATGGAGTTGAATCTTGGCCATAGCACCTGCTCTTGGCGTGTATAAGCCCGTACTGTCGACTGAGAGGTAAAAATCATAATTGCCAAAGATGTTGCCGCAGCCATATGCATTGCCATGCCTGCTGGCACAAAATCATGGTGACTGAATATATAAGCTAACGCAGGCACCACAACAACGCCACCACCAATGCCAAATAACCCCGAAACGAGGCCAGCAAATGCACCTGCAATCGCATAAATGGTGCCGTGTGTCACCATGTCATTGAAAATAATCACTATGATTTCCCCGCCCGGATCAGTCCACCCAATCCTGCTTCAACTAAAGCATTTTGTAGGTATTGATGAATATCTTTGTGGTGTTCCATGTTCAGCACATCATCTAATATTTTTCTAGTCTGGTGAATGGCAAAATTTCGCACAACCCATTTTACTCTTGGTAAACTTGCTGAGTTCATACTCAGACTATCAAATCCCATGGCTAGCAATAATATCACAGCACAGGGATCGGATGCCATTTCCCCACATATACTCACTTCAACGCCGGCTGCGTGGCTTTGCTCAACAATACGTAATAATGTTTGAATAGCTGCGGGGTGAAATGGACTAAGCAAGGATGCGACTCTGGCGTTATTACGATCAACAGCTAACAAATATTGTAATAAGTCATTACTCCCCACCGAAATATAATCACAGCGACGACCAAGCTCTTTGGCCAACACCGCTGCGGCGGGAACTTCTATCATTGCCCCGATTTTCGGTCGCTGAAGATTATATCCTTCTTCCACGAGCTCCGAGAAGGCTTGATCAAGCAAATATTTAGCCTCATCCACTTCGCTTAAGGAGGATATCATGGGCAAGAGGATACGTAGGTTATTTAACTCTTCACTCGCCCTTAACATGGCGCGAATCTGAACGAGGAAAAACTCAGGATGGTCAAGGGTTACACGGATACCACGCCAACCCAAAAAGGGATTGTCTTCTTCGATGGGAAAGTAAGGCAATGTTTTATCACCACCAATATCCAAGGTGCGCATGGTGACAGGTCTTGGTGAAAAAGCTTTCAAAATCTGGCGATAAATAATGGTTTGCTCATCTTCCGAGGGGAATCGATCTTTATTCATAAAAGGAACTTCTGATCGATATAAGCCAACGCCCTCCGCCCCCACACTCATGGATAAACCCGCATCCATCGCAAGCCCCGTGTTCACCATCAAAGAAATTCGGTAACCATCAGTTGTTTCAGCCGGTTCATCGCGTAATGCACCCAAGCTTTGATTTAATTCATGCTCTTCTTTTGCAAGCTTGCTAAATTCGTTATACAGGGTCCGCGAAGGCGATAAAAAGACCTGCCCCGCATAACCATCAACGATCACTGTCTGTCCCGTTAACCCATCTAACTGTAGCCCTCTAACGCCCATGACACTAGGAACACCCAAGGCCCTAGCTAAAATGGCCACATGGGAGTTATAAGACCCTTTTGAAGAAACAATGCCAGCCAGGACACCTTCGGGGACTTCAGCTAGAACGGAAGCGGGAATTTCATCCCCGACCAAAATGGTTTTTTCCGGATATTCACACTCTTCTTTTTGGCTAGATTGTAGATGGGCTAATACTCGGCGACCCAGATCGCGAAAATCGCTGGCTCGTTCTCGAAGATAGGCATCTTCCATGCTTTCAAACTGTTGAATGTGCTTTTTGACTACCTGAGATAAGGCTGCTTGAGCACTTAGATTATCCTGTTGTATCACCTCGATAACTTCTTGCCCCAGGCTATCTTCATGAAGAATTCGCAAGTAAACATCAAATAAGGCGCGCTCATCTTCGGCAACTTTATCATGCATTTGCTGACCAAGTTTTTCCATGTCCTCGCGAGCATGCTTTAATGCTTCTAATAACTGCGCACATTCATCATCAATGTCTTCAGCCTCCCGGTAAGGAATAGCATCCAAATCCGCGGGAGGATAAATAACAAATGCTTCACCAATAGCCACGCCGGTGACCGCGGCATCTCCCTGCAATCGATTCGTTTTAAATGCGCTTTTTTTCTTTTTAGTTTTGTTGATTTCTGTCATCTCTGACAGCTCGCCTGTTGCTTCTGCATGGGCAATAATGCCTCCCAATTGGGCAGCCAGGGTGATTAAGAAAGCCTCTTCCGTGCCATCAAAATAATTAATGGACTCTTGTTGAACACAAATGACACCATAAAGTCGGCGATGCTGAATGATGGGAACACCCAAAAATCCATGCAGTCTGTCTTCATTAACCATAGGGGAGTAATGAAACTCGGAATGCACATGGGCGTTATCAATATTGATGGGCTCTTCTCGGCGACCGACTAATCCGATAAGCCCTTCATCCAGTGGGATGCGAACAATCGACTTTTCATCTTTAACCAAACCTTCCGACGCTAACAACACGTAGTCAGAGTTTTTTTGATCGAGCAAAAACACGGCGACAGCATCTGCATCAATGGCTTTTTTGACACGCTGCACCAACGTAATAAGGGCTTGAGCAAGGTCAGCTGCAGTAGTGACATCTTGGACTATTTTTTTTAAGACCTTAAGCATTAATTGTTTTTACTACCTCGCTTTTTGGGGATGCCTTTGTGGGGTTTTCGCTTGTTTACAAACCGATGCAATTCTTTCATTGCTTGGGCATATACCTGGCGCTTAAAAAAAATCACATGTTCTGGTGGCTCTTCAAAATCAACCCATCGCCAACTATCAAATTCGGGCGAATCACTTAAATCGAGCCGCAATTTTTGTTCACTCGCTATGAGGCGCAGCAAAAACCATTTTTGCTTTTGGCCAATCACTAATGGCGAGGAACCATGACGCAAATATTGCTTGGGCAACCGGTATTTCAACCAGCGCTTCGTGCTGCCGAGCACTTCGACGTCGTCTTTTTCTAGACCAACTTCTTCTTTTAATTCTCGGTACATCGCTTGCAGTGCTGTTTCACCTTTAGCCAACCCACCTTGAGGAAATTGCCATGCATCATGGCCTTGCCGCCTTCCCCAAAAAACACGATTTGCATCATTGACCAAAATAATCCCAACATTCAAACGATAACCTGCTTTATCTACAACCATTGTCAGGCTTCTTATAATCAGAATATATTGATCTAATTTTTCCACAAATGACAAGGGTTTTGCAAATGTTATTTCGCGAAAAACCCTTGATAAATCGAAAGGATTTGACATTATCTATTAAAAAGTAAATGCCAAACAAAGGGATGTGTTAGTGTTGTATAATTTTAGGACTAATAAGGGCTTCGTTGTGTTTCGCTTTTTGAACCTGAAATTGTGCGTGACTTGCTATTGCTTCTATTATTTTATACTTTATTGCTTTCTACAGGACAAACAAATGGAGCTTTGGATCCAAGGCTCATTTAAGCCAGGGTTGGTGTTATGAGTTTGACAAAAAGGAACAATCAGCAAGTTATTCACCGAGGGTATACCCATTTCCATTTAATATTACTTTTAATTATGGGGTTGATGCTTTCTTGTGCTTTTGGTGAAACATCACATGGTGGTTCAAGAAGCAAGCCACCACCGACATTTGGCTTTTCCACTTCCCCCAACGATGTCAATCAAATGCTATCCTCGCTAGAAAGAGAAAATGAAAGCTTGATACCCAGTACGCTATTGACTCCCTTTTTTAAACAGTTAGAGCATGACATTGAAATGAACACCAAAAAAACAGGCCTCAATTTTGGTGTCGAATATATCCCGCTGACCCAGCACTCTCATTTTGGCATGCCCCACGAAAATGCGGGCGGGGCTGAAAATGAACTATACCCGTGATCATTCAAAATTAGTCTATTGAGGCAATCTGGGTATATATCGTCGGGTCTTTTATGCCCGCCTGCTTAAACCCTTGCTTTCGATAATGACAGCTATCACATCGCCCGCAAGCAGCACCTTGCTTGTTTGCTTGATAGCAAGAAACAGTCAAACCATAATCAACACCAAGATTTATCCCCAATTTCACTGTTTCCGCTTTGGAAAGATGTTGTAGGGGGCTGTGAATGGTCACAGACTGGCCTTCCGTTCCCATTTTTGTTCCAAGAGTTGCCGTCTGCTGAAAGGATTTTATAAAGTCGGGGCGACAATCGGGATAGCCCGAATAATCCACAGAGCTAATGCCAATAAAGATATCTCTGGCATTTAGCGTCTCAGCCAATGCCGTTGCCATACTTAAAAAGATCAGGTTTCTTGCTGGCACATAGGTGACTGGGATGTGGTTCGTTTCCTGGTAGTCAGGCACGTTAATGGTATTGTCGGTTAATGCGGAACCACCAAATTTTGCCAAATCCATGTCGACGATATGATGTTGCTTTACCCCAAGATGGTGAGCAACTCGTTTGGCGGCTTGTAATTCAACGGCATGGCGTTGGCCATAAGAAAAGCTTAATGCATGCACATCAAACCCTTGCTGTTTAGCAATCGCAACACAGGTTGCTGAATCGAGCCCACCAGACAATAAAACAACGGCGTTAATATTGCTCATAATACGATATTAATGATAAATAAGTGGTCATTATAATGGCATCATGGGTAGATAGCAATGTTGGTGCTCGTTTCTTCTTTTACAGGACTTCTAAATAACTTGCTTCCTGCTCCCTTCATCCCAGACATGGGTAGAAGGTGCCCAACGGGCGGGATGAGGGGTTGTTGAATCGAAGTTATTTAGAAGTCCTGTTTGTTTAAGCGCGCATTGCCTTACTAATTATTTGTCGTTTCAACCAGGGACTTTGATTCACCCAACTTAGGCCTTGAGAACGTATGATTTGCATCCCTGGCTGATTGGTATTAAAGAGATGCTTTAACGTTTGCAGCAAACAAATGACCGGCCATATCGCCGATTTTCGACGTCGTTGATATTCGCCAAGCAAACGAGGAGAAGTCAATCGATGTGGATTATCTTGGATTAATTCATGCCAACAACGCACATCCGCCAAACCCAAATTCAGGCCTAATCCCGCCATAGGGTGCACAGTATGGGCCGCATCACCCATTAACAACCAGTGTTTGCCGTGGTATTGCTTGACGTGACGCATGGTTAATGGGAACTGAATTGGATGGCTTAATAGTGACACCTTGCCTAATCGCGATTGAAAAGCTTGGGTTAATTCAACCCCCCAGGCGGCTTCATCTAATCCACTTAAACGCTTTGCTCGATGCGGATGACAAGACCATACGATGGCGCATTGATTCGCATCAGCGAGCGGCAAAAAAGCCAAAATACTGTCTTGTAAAAATATTTGTCTTGCGCACTGTTGGTGTGGCTTTTCGCAATGAACTGTCGCAATAAACGCTTGCTGATGGTAGGACCATTCATGCATCGGTACTTTCAAATGACTGCGCATGGGCGAGGTTGGGCCATCGGCAATCATCACTAACGATGCATTAATCGAGTCGTTATGGCTTAAATGGACAATGGCTTTATCTGCCTGGTCTTCGATTGATTCAACCTTGACATTCTCGTGTAGGAAGATAGTTGGATAGGTTGCTAGCTGCTTGACTAGTGCTTGTTTTAAATCTGCTTCTGCAACAATATGACCTAATGCTGGCTGCCCTAAATCACGGCAATCAAACTGAATATCTGCTTTGCTGCTCCCATCCCATACATCCATCGTTAAATAGGGTGCTGCTTTTTGTTTGGGCCAAGCATTCAAATCAGTCAGTAACGAATGCGACGTTGCATTCAAAGCATAGACTCTCGCCGGATCGGACATGGGTTTCTTTTTAATAGGTTTTCCATCAATCAGATTAATCGCATAACCTTCTTTTGCAAGCGATAACGCGGCAGACAACCCTACCACGCCCGCACCGATGACACAAAGTGCATCAGACATGACTGACTCCTTGCTTGATGGGGATACCACAGGCTAAATCCGGTGTAAACCCAGCAAACCCTCGCGCATAGTGCGATAATTGTTGTTTTAATAGCTGGCTATTATCAAATGCTAATAACCCTAATCCTCTTGCCAAGTTAACCCCCGGTATTGAATAGCGAAATAGATCAATTAATCCATTAGTAAAGCGAACAATTGCCGTTCTATCGGATTCTCGCTTTTGACGATATATGTCTAACATGCCAATTGACAAACCTTGCTGACACACGAGTTGAGCTAACGTCGCCACGTCACGCAACGCAAGATTAAAGCCCTGCCCAGCAACAGGATGGAGTGTTTGTGCGGCATTACCCACTAATGCAATTGGCCATTTAACAGGGTTCTCAGTAATCACTTGCTGCAATGGAATGACCACTCGCTTTCCTGCAGCTTGTAGCCGCCCTAATCGATATCCAAAGGCCTGTTGCAATTGCGATAAAAATTCTTTTTCGTTAAGGGCAGCTAGTTTAACTGCTTTGAGAGGGGCCATTGCCCAGACCATTGCACATCGTTGTGCGCTTAATGGCAACATGGCTAAGGGCCCTTCTTGAGTAAACCGTTCAAATGCTTGACATTGATGATCGCGATTCAATTGGATATTGGTGATAACAGCTGATTGGCCATAGTCGCGTTGTGTTTGTTGAAACTGTCCCGCCTTTCGAACCGCTGACTGCATCCCATCTGCAGCAACGATGAATTTTGTTTCGATGATTTTTTGCTTGCCCTTATGAAGACAAATAACTTTCTGTTTTTCAGCATCATACGATTGAAATTGGGTTTGGGTGAGCACGTTTTTCTCAGGCAACCATTGCTGTAATAAGTGGCTAAGATGAGGCATTTCAACCAAATAACCCAATGGTTCATCCCCTTGAATCGTTGCACGGCCAAAATGCTTTTGTTGGGAAACATGAATCGCCCAAATCGGGGTGGCCAATGGTTTAACAGAATCCCATAGGCCTAACTGGTCCAAGATATTAATGCTAGCGGGGGCTAAGGCGATAGAACGGCTATTTAAATCCAATGCTAAATTATCAGCAAAGGAATTTGCTTCTAATAATAAGCAGCGATAGCCGCTTGTTTTGAGCGCATGAATTAACGTTGCTCCCGTTAATCCACCGCCGACAATGAGTATATCCGTTTGCCAATCAGCCACGCATTAATGCCTCAATCTCTTCGACTTCCACTGGAAGCTCAGCTGTCAGGTTAAGATGACCTGTCTCAGTCACTAAAATGTCATCTTCAATCCGAACGCCAATGCCCCGCCACCTATCATCGACATCGTCCAATTCAGGATGCACGTATAACCCTGGTTCAACGGTAAGGACCATACCCGATTGTAATGGCCGCCATTGATTATCGCGTTTATAAGCCCCACAATCATGCACATCAATGCCAAGCCAATGACCCGAATTGTGCATATAATATTTTCGGTAAGCTTGCGTTGTTATCAAAGACTCCACCGATCCGGTCAGTAAGCCTAATGAAACCAACCCTTCCGTTAAAATTTGCACCATCGTTTGTTGAATTTCATGCCATAAAACCCCTGGACGTATCAACGCCACGCCCGCTTTTTGAGCTTTCAAAACCCATTCATAGATAGCCTTTTGCTCGGGTGAGAACTTACCGCTTGCAGGAAATGTTCGGGTGATATCAGCGGCATAATTCTGATATTCTCCCCCCGCATCAATCAAAACCAACCCTTTTTTGTCAATGGATTGATTATTACTGCCATAGTGCAAAACCGTTGCATTTTCACCACTGCCAACAATTGGCTCATAGGCAGGATATCGACACCCTTGGCGGGTGAACTCATAGATTAAAACGGCTTCTAGTTCACATTCATTTTCTGCTTTAGGACAATGGCGCATCGCCTGTTTGTGGGCAGCAACCGAAATAGCCGCTGCCTGTTTCATCAGCGCTATTTCTGCTTTTGATTTAAACAATCGCATCTCGCTGACGATAGGCGAAATTTCTAACATGCCTTGCGGAGCAGTGACGCCTTTTCGATACAGTTTTTTCACCTGTTCCCAACCACTGATGACGGCATTATCCCAGCGTGGATATTGTCCTAAGTGGTAATAAATCATTGTCTTATCCGCTAATAGTTCAGGGATCCGTTCTTCAAACGTCTCTATCGGATAGGCAAAATCGACCAATAATTTTTTTGGGGCTTCTTCTTGGCCTAGACGTCGACCTGTCCACTGCTCGCTGGCCAAATCTCGGCTTCGGTTGAATAAAATGCTGACGGGTTTTTCCGTTGCCATGATTATCAGCAACGCATCTGGTTCTTCAAAACCCGTTAAATAATAAAAATCCGATTGTTGTCGAAATCGATAATGGCTATCGCCACTGCGTAGGACTTCTGATGCGCCAGGAATGATAGCTATGCTGTTGGGTGACATTCCCTGTGCGAATCTTTCCCGTCTTTGGCGATATTCTTCTACAGTGATCATAGGGCTCCTTCCAACGATGTGTCGATCAAGTACGGTAGGCGCTTGTTGACACACTGTCAAGTTATTGTTAATTAATTTGTTTGACTTGGGACGCGATCAACGCGTCCACCTATTCAATAGATTAGTGGACAACGTCATCTTGCTGCTTGGCTAGGCAATGCAAATCACCATACAAACGTAACACTGCCAGCCGCGTATACTCTCGAATTTCCATGAGCGCAGACTCATCATCTTCATCCATGGCTAAAGAATCATGATCCAGTTGAGCGAATTCTTCAATATGGCCAAGGGCATTTTTTGCTTCTAAATCATGAAAATGGTCAAACCCAACATTCGATAAGGTTAATCCTTGAGTAAATCCTTCGCACCAATCACTAAATGCCTGGGCACGCACCGCTAAGCTCGTATCATCATCGGGTATGAGCAACTGGAATGAAAAATCGAACGCTTCAATCAAATGCTGACTCACTGAAAAGCAAGTAAACAAAAGAGAGGAGGCCTCATGCGCGTCTTGTTGTTTAAAGCTAGACATCAATGTTCGCAAATACGCTTCGGCTTGGCTTTTACTACCCGCACAAATATACCCACAGATTAAGCCATGCAACTCACTCGCCGATAACGGTAAATTCAATGGCGCTAAGCTAAGCTGTATTTGGTCATAGGACGGGAGTTTTGCTTCTTGAGAATACGCCAACATAGTCATACCTGGGAAGTAAAAAAATGGATTATACCTGATTTGCTAGTTGTTGACAAAATTGCTACTATTGTCGCAGTCTATTCTTTTGTTTTAACAGGTTAGCAACCATGGCTAAATCACAGCAATGCCAAATCCGTTTACTCAGTAAACTCTACGACATTAAATGCCCAAATGATAAAGTTGACAAACTCAATTTGGCTGCAAGAAAGCTTGACACGTTGATGGTGAAATATAAGCAGCAATACCCCTTACTGGATGATAACAAATTATTGCTGTTATCAGCATTAGAAGTTGCCTATCAATTGATAGAACGACGTGAACCAGCAAGCATTAGCCAAAAAGATGAGGTGAATGCACTTATTCACACATTAGAAAATCGCATCAATGCGGTTGTTGGCAAAGAAGAAGCCTGATTAGTTTTCAAGTCTCGTGGGTGGATATCCCACCCATTCGCTCATCTTTGGAACGTTGGAAACACCCCACATCTAACTCTTGGAATAAGCTAGGGAACGTCCCTAGCTAAATGACGAATGGCGTGTGTTTCTCACCCTGACTATCCGAACCTACTTCCGTTTCAACTGTAACTGGTTTTACTTGTTTTTTGATCTCATCATACAATTTATCTAATTTTTGATAAACTTGCTCCGCCATTGATTGAGCGCTTTCTCCGCTCACCTTGTCCGTCAGGGTGGTCAGCGATTCTAGAATGCTATAAAATCGCTTTGTTTCAGGGTAGCGATAATAACTTTGGCGCTCAAGACTTCCATGAATGGAGCCAAATACTTCCGCTAAAACCAGCTCAGGGGAACGCGATTTATAAGGATCGGTGCTACCAGTGATGGTCTTTTGTGAAGAGCTGCCTAACATTTTGAATAATCCTATAACAGAGTACCCGCTCGATGAATGCTCTGACGAGGAGGAAGACGGACTGGCTGATGGGGCCGACGTGGCAAAGATTTTTTGCAGCTGACGGATGCCCTCAGGATCCCCAAGACCTTTCCAGTATTTTTCTTCTTGTGAGATAGCGTGTACCTTTTCATTGATTTTGCTACAAAGCTCCGCACCAATATCAATGCATCGAAATAAATATTCACCCATGCCCTCCGTATAAAGGTATTCATTACGCATATCCTTTAACTCATTGGTGGATGCCATTTGATTTTGTTGCGCTAACCATTCTTTATCGCCATGCTCTGCGATCCCATTCAAATAATCCTTTAAGTTCTTGAGTCCCCTTGAACCATGCGCATTTAAATTGGCGAGCATGGCGTGGTGATTCGTTCGAAGAATTGACATAAGCAACTGATTAAATTGGCTATTTTTTCCATTTTCGAAGGCAGGCCAATGCCCGTTGATGAATTTATATACTTTCATTGCATCAACATAGCTTAACAAAACAGAGTAACGATCTTTACCACTCACGCAGGAGCCAAACGTGACACCTAAGCTCTGTCCGATGAGATGGAATATTGCCGCTAAGCGAAGATTAACAGCATTCCAGGAGGCTGATTCCACATTGTGATTCAGTAAATTTTTTGCTTCATATAACAGCGATTCAAAACGCGACAATTTTTCTTTATCACCGGTGCCATGACTGCCAGTATTTTGCAGTTTTAGCAAATAATTATCTATTTTTTGAGGTATATCACTTTGCCAAGGTAATAGCGCGCCCCCATAATAATTGACGGGTAAATTGACAAAATCCACTGTCGCCATATATTGAAATAATATTTGTAACAGGTAATTAAGCCAACTATCGGGATGTTTTTTCGTGATGGCTCGCGCCCAAGAAGAATCATGGGGACTAATAAGCGTTGTCACATACAATTTCGGCTCTTTGGGCAATAAGGATAAATTCTGATAAAGGTTTTCCCCTTGCAAACTCATGGGCCAAGCGTGATTGTCCCTTGAAACAAGATGAGCACCCCGATAACGATTTTGGCATTCATCAACAATTTTGCCATCTTTATCCAGGATCACAGCCGAATGAATACCGCCATTGGCTAAACCGGGTAATGAACGCAATCGCGATGACAATGATACGGAACGTAAGTCTTCGATTAAATTGAGCGATTGGATCAAATACTCTTTTTCATAGTCAGGAAGAAAAAAATACCAGGCGGGTAAACCGAATGTATCCGGGATCGTTTCACCCGAATTTTCGATCTTTTCAATCTCAGATTTAAAGTGATAGGGGGAAGACTTGTCATTTAACAAATCCGACAACAGTTGTTGTGAGATTTCGGGCAATTCTGCTAACCAATGAGGCAATAAATTTTTGTTTTTGGTAATAACGAAGTCTTTAATACAATTATGGGTTAAGTGATCCAAATGTCTGGCATTTTCATCCCAAAGCCTGTTTAGAATATTGAGATGTTTGCGGATGTCCGTATCGGATAACTTATTCGCTTTGGCCCTAAAAAGAAATATCTTCACGGCAGGCGATAGCTTCCCAAACCAGACGGGAAATATCGGTTTAGTCTGGCCAGATGATTTTGCGGAATATTGCTTAATGGCTTTTAATTCTTCAATGGTATGTTCGGTGAAGGCTTGGATGGGTTTATCATATTGCAACAAGAAATACCCTTCTTTTCCTTGAATCGGGCTAAAGGTCGCAACGAAGGGTCTTGTTTCATGAAGAAGATTATATTGTTCTGCCCGGTTTAACTGTTTTTCTGCTTCATCAAGCTCTAATTTAAACTGGCGAGCTAAGATATCAACCAACGACTGGGCGTACTGCCCGATAATTTTTTCGGCGGTTTTATCATCTTTGCTATCGACTTCTTTGATTAATAAATCCCGAGCCTTTTCAGCGCGTTTCACTAATTCCGACTGGGTAGATCCCTTCGCGCTTAACATAAAGGTAAAAGCATTTTTTAGCGCTGTCATCCGTTCAAAAGTCGCCGCTTTTATGTCATTGCCATCGACATACATTTCTGGCGTTCCATATGTCCCTATGCAATCAACCAGGCTTTTCTGCAATGCCGGAGATAATTCTAATCCTTTAGGTATCCTTAAAATTGTTGGTCTTCCCATATCACATACCTTGTGTGAGTTAAAACTGTAATCCTGGTGAGTAATTTAATCAGTCTGCCAGAAAAAGTCAAAGCTTCTCTACCTGAAATTACCATATTTTCACAATTATTGGAAAAAGGTTCCGCCAAGCTGTTTTCCTATGATAAACTTTCTCGATTAATCATTATGTCACATAAAACATGAAAAATAACAACAAACAAGACATACTCGGTCAATCGAATTCTAATTTAGATGAGGCCATCAATAGCGCCATTAGTCAAGGTAAAATTGACGCCCATCGCTATAAGGTGATTGAAATGATAGGCCTGCAGCAAAACAATAAAAAAAGCTACCAAGTTGTGCTAACGGAGCGTGAAGAATAGGCAGTCATCAAGGAAAAGGAGCGTTTAATGGTATATTCCGTCCCCCATTGGATCAATGGCAGAGCTTACGAAAATGAGGAAGAGAACAGTCTAACCATCCATAACTCGGCAACCGGCGAAGCAATCGGTCAAGTCCGCCTTGCAAACCATTCTACTTGCGATAAAGCCATTGCTGCGGCAAAAGCCGCATTCCCGATATGGTCAAATACACCCCCCGTTAAACGCGCCGCTATTTTATTTCGTTTTCGTCAGCTTCTTCTGGACCATCAAAACGAACTCGCGCATTTAGTCACCCAAGAACATGGAAAAACCCTCGATGATGCTCGAGGCTCTGTCGCCAGAGCAATTGAAGTCGTGGAACTTCATTGTGGTTTGGTTAACAACCTAAAAGGGGACATGAGTTGCGATGTGGCGAAACAAATTGATTGTCAAACCATCCGTCAACCCATTGGTATCTGCATGGGTGTTTCCCCGTTTAATTTTCCCGTCATGGTGCCTGCTTGGATGGTCATTCCGGCCATTGCCTTTGGCAATTGTTTTATCCTAAAACCTTCCGAACAAGATCCTTCAGCGGCATTAAAATGCATCGAATTATTGCATCAAGCAGGTTTACCTGAAGGTGTTGCCCAGTGCATACAAGGGGATAAATCGACGGTTGATTACTTAATCAATCACCCAGATATCGTTGCCTGCACCGCGGTTGCTTCGACGGCCGTTGCCAAATCGATTTATAGCAAAGCAACATCCCTTGGAAAAAGAGCCCATACCTTCGGTGGTGCTAAAAATCATGCCGTTTTAATGCCAGATGCTGATATGAGACAAGCGGCCATTGCTATCAATGGTGCTGCTTTTGGATCAGCAGGTGAACGCTGTATGGCATTATCAGTGGTCGTTTGTGTCGGTGAAAAATCGAAAGAACAATTGTTTGAACACTTAATTCCTCTCGTCAAAAGCATCCGGGTTGACAGGGGTGATGCGGCAGAGGTCGATATGGGACCACTCATTTCCGCACAACACCGACAAAAAGTCCTCGATAAAATCAATCAAGGCGTTGAGGAAGGGGCCAATTTAGTTGTTGATGGCCGGCACTATCGCCATCTCCAACATCCAGAAGGCTATTACGTTGGACCCTGCTTATTCGACGACGTCGCACCATCCATGACCATCTACCAAGAAGAAATATTTGGCCCAGTTTTAGTGGTATTAACTGTTGACAATTTTGATGAGGCGTTGCAATTAGTCAATGAAAATCAATACGGTAATGGGACCGCCATTTTTACTCGGGATGGCTACACAGCAAGGCAATATAGCCACCTGGTTAATGTAGGAATGGTCGGTGTTAATATTCCAATCCCTGTTCCTGTTGCCTCCCACCCTTTTGGCGGGTGGAAACAGTCCGCTTTTGGTGACACCAACATGCATGGGGGGGAAAGCATGCATTTTTATACAAAACGAAAAACCATCACCTGCCGCTGGCCAGAACAAAGCCATGAAGGCAATGCGTTTGTGATGCCAACCCACAGCTAATTGGTATACTCATAGAGGAGATAGGTCATGATGACAGTCGGGTTTGTTGGCTTAGGTCATATGGGCCTTCCCATGGCAATTAATTGTCTGAAAGCGGGCAATACTGTGATTGGCTATGATTTAGCTCAACCTGCCATGGAAACGTTGGTGCAAGCGGGGGGAAAAGGCGCTAGCGATCTGGCCACACTTGCCAAACAAAGTGACGTCATCATTACCATGTTGCAGACTGGCGATCAGGTCAAATCCGTTTGTCTCGGGGAAAAGGGTCTTTTTGCCCACGCCCAAAAAGAAAGCTACCACATCGACTGCTCCACCATCGATGTTGGCACCGCCCGGCATATTCATCAACAAGCAAAAATCGCAGGATTGCACAGCCTCGATGCTCCCGTATCCGGGGGTGTTGCCGGTGCTCGAGCAGGACAACTTACCTTCATGGTTGGCGGCGATATCAACGTCCTAAACGCACTCACACCGCTTCTAAATTGCATGGCTAAAAAGGTGATTCATGCCGGGTCTGAAGGCAATGGCCAAGCGGCCAAAATTTGCAATAACATGATCTTGGGAATTTCTATGCTAGCCGTTAGTGAATCGTTTGTGCTGGCAGAAAAATTAGGTTTACCCAAGCAAAAGCTCCATGAAATTGTCAGCAATGCTTCAGGCCAATGCTGGACTATGGAACATTATGTCCCTGTCGGAGGGGTTTTAGAAAATGTGCCGGCCAATGTAGACTATCAACCTGGCTTTTCTGCAGCGATGATGCTCAAAGATTTAAATTTAAGTCAAACATGTGCCAACGAATACCATCAAACCTTGCCAATGGGAAAATTAGCACAAACACTCTACCAGCAAATGCAAAACGAGGGTAAGGATCACTTGGATTTTTCTGCCATTATCCAACTCATTGCCGCCATGAAGGACTAAAACATGAATGCAAAGGCCTTAACCCAAGAAATGGAAACATTTTGGCATCAACAGGCACGCGCATTGTTAACCTGGTCAAAACCCTGGGACAATGTCTTGTCGGGGGATTTTCACGCGGGAAAGGTGCGCTGGTTTGATGGTGGGGAATTAAATGTTTCAGAAAACTGTCTTGACCGTCATCTGCCGGAACTGGGTGATAAAGTTGCCATTATTTGGGAAGGTGATTCTGTCGATGACCATGCAACGCTAACCTTTAAACAATTGCACCAACAAGTCTGTTTAATGGCAAATAGCTTAAAAAAATTAGGAATAGCCAAAGGCGATAAAGTTGCCATTTATATGCCCATGATCCCTGAAGCAGCGATAGCAATGTTGGCCTGTGCCCGAATTGGGGCAGTGCATACCGTTGTCTTTGCCGGTTTTTCAGCCCATGCGCTTAGACAACGCCTGGTTGCCGCCGATTGCCAATTGGTGATCACGGCCGATGGCTATCAACGCGGTGGCAAACACTATCTTTTAAAACAAGATGCCGATAAAGCGTGTGAAGGACTCCCCATTCGCAAGTTGGTGGTTAAATGCTTAGGCAATGAGGTTTCTTGGCAGTCAGATTTCGATCATTGGTGGCACACCCTCAAAGAAGAAGTCGATGATATCTGTGCGCCTGAGCCAATGGGTGCAGAAGACCCGTTATTTATTTTATATACCTCCGGAAGCACCGGACAACCCAAGGGGTTAGTGCATACGACTGGCGGTTATTTGCTCCAAGCGGCGTTCTCGCATCGGCAAGTGTTTGCCTGCCAAGCAAATGACATATTTTGGTGTACAGCAGACGTGGGTTGGATAACCGGTCATTCCTATGTTGTCTATGGCCCTTTATGCAATGGCGTGACCACGTTGATGTTTGCGGGCGTTCCTAACTGGCCGGACCCTTCTCGATTTTGGCAAGTCGTTGACAAACACCAAGTGAGTGTATTTTACACGGCACCCACCGCCATTCGCGCATTAATGCGGGAAGGCAACGAATGGCTTAGTCAGTCAAGCCGACATTCATTACGCTTAATGGGCAGTGTGGGCGAACCCATCAATCCCGAAGTGTGGCAATGGTATCATCAACACGTTGGTCAAAGCCGATGCCCGATAGTGGATACCTGGTGGCAAACCGAAACGGGGGCAATTATGGTCAGTGATCAGCCGCCTTATCACCATCAAAATCCAGGAGCCGCCAGCATTCCTTTGCCGGGCATTGAACCGGTCATTTTGGATAAGCATTTCAAAGAAATAGTCGGAACCAAAGAAGGGGCGCTGGCTATCAAAACGCCTTGGCCCTCCATGGCAAGAACCATCGCCAAGGATCATCCACGCTATCGTCAAACCTATTTTAAAGATGGGTATTATATTACCGGCGATGGCGCTTATCGAGACGAAGGCGGTGATATTCATTTAACCGGGCGGATGGATGATGTGCTCAATGTGGCAGGACATCGTCTCGGAAGTGCCGAAATTGAAAGCGCCTTGGTTCTCCATCCCGATGTCGCTGAAGCGGCCGTTGTTGCCATACCCGACGATATCAAAGGTGAAGCCGTTTGCGCCTTTGTGGCTTTACAAAAAGGCGTCACCGCCTCCGATGACTTGTTCAGTGCGCTAAGAGCATTAGTAGTCGCTGAAATCGGTGCCATTGCCAAACCAGCAAAAATTCATTGGGTACCCGATTTACCGAAAACACGATCCGGTAAAATCATGCGTCGAATATTGCGAAAATTGGTGACTGAAGATATTACTAATAAAGAAAGCTTAGGCGATGTCTCCACGTTGGCTAATCCGGATGTGGTCGAAAAACTCATGGCAGCGAATTTAAAGTAAATGCTCTTATTGTTTAGTCTCTTTTCTTAGAAACGATTCTATCTCATGGGAAGATACCGGTTGGCTCATTAAAAACCCTTGAATGTCATTACATTGCCTTTTTTTGAGAAATTCTAATTGTTTTTGTGTTTCAACACCTTCTGCAATAATATTCAAATTCATGCTTTTAGCAATGGCTATGATTGCTTCAATGATGGCTTCATCACCGAGTGACTTCGATATATTGTGAATAAAACATTTATCGATTTTAAGGGTATTTATCGCAACTTGCTTTAGCAAGTTCAAACTTGAATTTCCCGTACCAAAATCATCTAAAACGATATGAACGCCTAAAGCATTTAAGTTATTGATCGTTCGTTGTATTTCCTTGTCAAAAATAACATTTTCAGTTATTTCCATTTCAAGACAATGGGGTTTTACTTGGTATTCTTCTATGATACTTGATACCAATGATGAAAAATTACGTTGTCTTAACTGCTTGCTAGCGACATTGCATGCCACGCGAATGAATGGAAATCCCTGTTTATGCCAATTGCTTATCTGCTGACAAACTTCTCTTATAACCCATTCCCCAATGGGGACAATCAGTCCTGAACTTTCTGCCGTTGGGATAAAATCCAACGGTAGCACCATGCCTTTTTCTGGGTGATTCCATCGAATCAACGCTTCTAAGCATCGGATTTTATTCGACTTCATCTCAAATTGCGGTTGATAAAGCAGAAAAAATTCTTGATTAGCAATGGCATTTTGAAGTTCAATTTCTTGTTGAAATTTCAGTGTGTTTAGTTTGTTCAATTTTTCCGTATTGAATGAGAATTGATTGCCACCCAGAAATTTAGCATGATACATTGCCATATCCGCTTTACTCAATAAGGAATTGACTGTCTTACCATCGGATGGGTAGATACTAATTCCAATACTGGCGTGAACATTGATGGTTGTATCAGCAATATAAAATGGTTCGATAAATGTGTTAAGAATTTTTTGAGCCAAATGAATGATATCTTTTTCCGAGGTAAATGATTGAAACACCATGACAAACTCATCACCACTTAGCCTTGCAAGTGTGTCTTCTCTTCGCACAACCGTGCGCAAACGTTCAGCAACACGACAAAGTAACTGATCGCCTGCTTCATGGCTTAAGCTATCATTAATCCTTTTAAACCGATCTAAATCAAAAAATAACACGGCAAATTTCTTTTTGTGCCGAGAATAAATTCGGATTGCTTGTTCGATCCTGTCAATCAACAACAACCTATTTGGCAAATTGGTTAAGGCATCATGGGTTGCTTGATACTCTAACTTTTCTTTTAATCTTGCTTGCTCGGTGATCTCTCTAAAGCTCCATACACGCCCCATGACTTGATGGTTAATATAATGGGGCCTTGAACAACACTCGAGTATTTTCCCGTTTTTTAAATGATATGTCTCAACACTGGGGGTATCAAAATGCAGGGAAAGTTTTTTAACATGTCGGTTATGTTGCTCTGGGTCTAATAGTTTTGTTGAGATATGTTCAACCAAATCATTGCCACTTATCTCGCTCAAAGAAGACTCTGGTATATCCCATAACTGCACGATTTTATTGTTATAATCAACAATTTCACCCGTTAAACCAATCACTAATATGCCATCAGAAGAAGACTCAATAGTTGCTCTTAATAATGAGAGCGATTTTTGTAAGGATTCGGTTCGTTCCTCTACGAGTTGATTTAAAAATTGGGTTTGTTTTAGTGTTTCTTTTGTGAGTACCCATTTTTGCGTTAAAGCACTGGCTAACTGTCTTACGGAAACCAAATCAAATGGTTTTTTTAACACTAATAAATTATCGCTAACGCCTAATTCATGGACCGTGCTTTCCCAAGAATAATCGGAGTAGGCACTACAAATGACAATTTGTATTTGAGGATCGAGAGCCCAAATCCGTTTAATCGTTTCTATCCCATCGATTCCCGGCGGCATTCTTATATCAACAAATGCCAGCGAATAGGGTTTGCTGTCTTCCATTGCTTGTTTAACTTTTTCTACTCCCTCGATACCTTGAGTTGAACAATCAATTTCAAACTCAGGCAGAGACGATTCGCTGGGATCCGCTTCACCTTCAAATAGCGCTCGGTCTAACTGGTTTAAAGATAGGGAACTTTTGCTAACACTTAATATTTTCATAAAATCCTGATGGATTGCAGGATTATCATCGATAATTAGGATGCGAAAGGCAGTTGTTATCATGGCTCCCTCGAACTAGTTTTGTGCTGATTCAACGGAATATCCAATACAAATTGAGAACCTTTTCCAGGGCCATTACTTTCAGCAAACAAATGACCGCCCAGATCTCGAGCATAAATGGCGGAGCAATGAAGACCAAAACCATGCCCCTGTTTCTTAGTTGTAAATCCAAAGGAAAAAATTCGATTTAAGTCATCTTTTCGGATACCAACGCCGTTATCGGCTACTTTGATAGAAATATCGCTTCCATCTATGTTGTTGGCTGAAACGATAATGACCTTAGTTTGCGAAACATTGTTTAACAAAACGGAGTCTTTCGCATTAGACAGTAAATTAGTTAGAATTTGAAATAATTTGGATTTATCTGTTTCAAACGTACTAATGTTGGTATCAATACTAATTTGAACATTGATTTGATATTGCTCCAAAATAACGGATTTCACGGCATCATCAATTATCTCGGCGACTGAAATTTTTTCAATGAGATTTGATCCACCACTAAGCGACTGTTGCCTTGAGATTATTTCTTTAATGAAATTGACATTTTTTTCTAAACTATCCGCTTCTTTTATATTTTTTTCATATTCTTCTTTTATATTAGCGGCGAGTGCCTCCAAATAAGGAAGGGTTAGCTTTCCTTTGGGATCATTGGAAAGATAATCGCTTAAGTTGTCTTTGTTATCCTCAAGGATCGTTTTAATCGCCAATAGTTTTTGGTGACACATCCCGGACATATTGTTCTTTAAAATGGTCGAAGATACGTTCAAGCTATTTAATATATTACCTACGTTATGCAAGATAGACGTTGCCACCTCAGACATGCCAGCATGTCGAGCTGTTGAGACAAGTTTGTAATTTAGTTCTTGAACTTCTGCTTCTATTTTTTTCTTTTTATTAATATCCATTAATATCCCGGATATTTCATTTTTATCAGCGCTGACTCGACTGATTGTTCGAAACCATCGGTAATGATTATTTTTGCTTAGCACTCGTAATTCATAGTCATAATTAACTTTATCTTTTAAGGCCTTATCGACTAAATTTATTAATTTATTTTTGTCATCTGAGTGAACCATTTCTAAAAACTCAGGGTAGTCTGGTGTGTGGCCACCCGGTTCTAATCCCAAAATTTTAAATAATCCTTTCGACCACGTTACAACGCCTGTGTCTGCGTTATAATGCCAATAGCCCATTTTTGCTAAATCTTGGGCAAATTCTAATTTGGCATTATTTTCTCTCATTTCTTGTGAAGAAATGTCAATCGAGCGCTCAAGTAGATATCTATCTTGGTCATTTTCATGATATTTTTTGTTGATATGTGCAATAAATTCAACCCAATTTTCAAGTTGATTAGGCAAGTTATCGATAGTGATATCATATTTTTTCAGCTGTCGCTGAAGCAACCGATGGATTTCCGTCATTGGTTATGATTTCCTCGATGTTTCATGGGGAAGCTCTAACAGTGTTGTCATCGTCATGGTTTGATTGTGCAACTCACAGCTACCCGTTGAGATAGGGGATAATTCACCATAAGAGTAAAAACCAATTTGCGTTGATCCTTTTGGGATCGACTGAAGTGTTATTTCAGTCTCTTCCTCCGTAAGCTCCCCTAAAACCAACCTTCTCCCGACACAACTAATTCCAATTGCCAAAATAGGTTGTTTTTCAATGGCATTGTTTTTAAAAATCAGATTATTGGCACATTCACCTGCTTCTTGAGCACTGTCAATGAGCCTATCAAAATTAGCACGCATTAATTGCGCATAGTATCCCAAGGGTAAATCACCAGCAAAAGTTAATGACTGGGATTTTTCTTCCACCCCCAATATCGTCCGAACTATTGGAGGCGACTCGGGATCTTGAGGGTTTCTAATAGCAAGAGGATACAGTAATCCTGATGCGGGTAATTCGCTGGCTCTATCACCCAGGTAGGTTTTATATAGCTTTAATGCAGGTTGATTATCAAGTTCGTAGAGAACATTACCCTTTGAACGAGTCACCACCCTTTCGGGACCAAAAATATCCCAACCACCCCGTGACCCATAGCCAACATGAATTTGGTCTCCATAAAAACCCACGGCGCCAATACTATGGTCCATTATTTCACCTTGATAGATAATCCAAGTATTTTTAAAATCGGAACCATCGCCTGCCAAACCACCCGTAATCGTTATGGCTTTAGGCAAATGCTTGTTTAGCCCTTTAATTAATTCCGATCCATTAACATTTAGCCCATCCGATAAAACAAATATATTTTTAGGCTGCTGATTGTTATTTAATACATTTGCCAGTTGCGAACCCGCGGTAAAAGAGTCTTGGGAGCTATTGACCTCAGCCTTTGCTAAATGAAGCTTGGTGAATTCAAATTGAACGACAACAACAGAAATACTATTATCAAAAATATTCGGACCAAATATTTCCCCGGCCGTTGAGCACCCCAATATTTTTGATTTTTTATAAACCTTTGCTAATTCTTGTATTGGTTTTGTATCCGCTCTAAATATCGGGCTCGCAAAAATTAAAATTAAGGTGTTTTCGGAATCAAGGTCAGGAAATGGTTGAATATTCCATCCTTGGTTTTGAAGGTATTGAAACGATCCTATTTTCATTGTCTTAAGTTGATTAAAATTATTCTGATTTAATTATAGAACAGATTAGCGAAAATCGAGCCACATTGCCATCAGGACAAATTTGCGCTTACTTTACAAAGAAGGGCACCCGGCCTATATTGATTATATTGTAATCATGATATATTTATATTAATCGATTGGAACAACAGGGGAACAGAATGCCTAAAGAGGAAAATCACCCTTCTACTGCGGAAGGTGAGGTAAACGATAAATTACTTTTTGCTTCGGTTATTCTTGAATTCAAAAAGTGGCAATGGAACCATCTAGTTGCTGATAACGAACTTATCCACCAGCATCTTCAAAATTTGATTAATGATATTGAGACGCTTGTTAAACAACAGGCATCAAAAATGCCAGAGAAGTCAAAGGAAGCAGCGGTGGCTATGCTTAGCGATTTAAAATTCCTACAACGATCTTCGGATGTTAGCATACCCACGGATTTTGAGACCGTTTTAATGAATACATTTAATATTATTCAGAAATACGAAACACCATTAGAAGCAGCGCCTGGCTTTTTTAATCAGTTTAAAAGTTTGTTAAACAGTTTTGTTGAGAAGTTAACGGGAGTCAAAGATCTGCTGCCAGTTGAAAAAATAGGCACCGTCAACGATAACGCATCGTTTCAAAAAACAAAAGACGACATTAAAAACTTAAAACAGGAAAAACTTGGGAACCCAGTGGGTAATTTTATGCGTTTTTTCCAAAGTAACGCAGCAGGCCCTAGTTCAACGGCCAAAGATACAGGGCCAGACCCGGACCACGAAAGCGAGGGCTTTAAACAAAAATAAGCTTTTGCCTTGGCTAATGCCATTATTCACTGCGTAATGACACTACTGGATCTAATTGGGCGGCACGTTTTGCCGGATAATAGCCAAAAAAGACACCCGTTGCTACTGAGATGATAAATCCTGCTAGCACAGGGATTAAGCTTATGAAAAATGGCCAACGGCTGAAATAGGCGATGATCCAGGTGACAACAATGCCCAACATCACCCCTAATGCCCCTCCTAGAAAAGACAGTGTCATCGATTCAACCAAAAAAAGTCGCTGAATATCTCGCTGCTTGGCACCGATGGCTTTGCGAATACCAATTTCCTTTTTGCGCTCGGTCACCGATACCAGCATCACATTCATGACCCCAATGCCACCGACTAATAAAGATATGCTACCGATAACCGCAAGCAGTAATGTAAATGTCCGCCCCTGGCTTTCCATGCTATCAATGATTTGCTGGGCACTTCGTAAGAAGATATTTTTGTTGGGCTCAATCAAATGAATATATTGGCGTACTTGATTGGTGATTTCTTCAATCGATTGATTGGGAAGTAACGTGACCACTGCATTATTCACTTGCGCGTTTTTATTCAACAAACTCATGCCGGCAATTGGCACAATAATGGCTCGATTCACATCTTCGTTGAAAAAGCCACTTTGTTGCCATTTCTTCGCCACCCCGATAATCGTATAAATAACCTGTCCCACCTGTATGGTTTGCCCGATGGGCTCTTTTCCATCAATTTGCTTTAATTCCTTAGCCAACCCCTGGCCCACCACCGCAAAGTGTTCATACTGATGAACAAAGGAAATAAACCGACCCTCATTAAGCCTAATATGAATGGTCTCTGCCAACGATTCATCTGCCCCGATAATAGCCCCTTGGACAGTTTTGCCATGGTAACTCATTTGTTGGTAGGTGGTGATATACGGCGCGATGCGTTTGATTGCGGGCACGGATCCCGGCAACTTTCGCCAATTATCTAAGGATATATCCGTCGAATGAGTCCCTTTTCCATGGGTGGTGGAATACACGCCAATGGCCAATAAATCTGTTCCTAATTTTTTAAACTGCGCTAAGGCTTTTTCAGTGGCTAACTGGCCACAACTAATCAATGCAACCACCGCAGCCGTTCCCACCAGCACACCTAATAACGCTAAAAATGCGCGTAGTTTGGCAGCCATAATATTCAATAAGGCTTGCTGGAGGTGCTGCCGCATCTTCATCCATGACCTCCTGGGCTAATACAGCCATCGCTAATGCGGATGATACGCTGGCACTGCTGTGCGACACTGGGATCATGGGTAATGATGACGACGGTGCATCCCTGACCATTGAGCTGATGAAATAATTGCATCACCTCAGCGCTTGTTTTCGAATCCAAAGCGCCCGTAGGTTCATCCGCTAAAATAATAGAAGGCTTATTGACTAAGGCGCGCGCTATGGCCACTCGTTGCTGCTGACCACCGGATAACTGACTAGGGCGATGATGGGCATATTGGTACATATCCACATTGGTCAAGGCATCTTTCACACGAGCTCGTTGTTCAGCAAGAGGGACCTGCGCATAGACCAATGGCAATGCAACATTTTCTTCCGCCGTTAGCCGGGGCAACAAATTAAATTGCTGGAAGACAAAACCAATCTGCTGATTGCGAAGGCTTGCACAAGCATCATCGGTAAGATGAGACACGTCAGTGCCTTGTAATTGATAAACACCGGAGGTTGGTCTATCGAGTAGACCGATAATATTCATTAATGTTGATTTACCAGAACCGGATGCACCAATAATCGCAACCATCTCACCGGGTTGAATCAACAAATCAATGCCTTTTAATACATCGATGGTCTGCGATCCCAGATGATATTGTTTTATCAATTGGTGCAAGTGAATGACCGGTTCAACCATTTCCATTTAAAACCACCTGTTCACCATCTTTTAATCCTGACACCACGACCACTTTATCTTGTTGAGCACTGCCAGTTTGAATGGGACGCTCCACGTGTTTACCCTTTTCAATCACCGTTACCATCGCCTGGCCTTGCTTTTGGTGAATCGCTTGTATTGGTACGGCTAGCGCTTCACTTTGATCAATCGAAATATCAATCATCGCACTCATCCCAACGCGAATACGAAGCATTTGCTCAGGCGTTAACTGTTTCACTTCAATGGTTGCAGCAAAGCTCGGCAACCCACTATTACTATTGACCGCCTGTCCATTCACTGCGACAACCTTTCCTTCAAGCATTTCTTTACCGAGTGCCACACCTGTTACGGTGGCTTTCATTCCCCGATGGATTTGGTCAATATCCACTTCAGGCACATCAATCGACACCCGGATACCTGACAAATCACCGATCAAAGCAACGACTTGACCCGATTTAACCGCAGCACCCACGCTTAAAACCTGATCTTTATCACTGCTTTTGGGTGGATAAAGCACCAAACCATCGGCCGGTGCTTTGAGGGTGATACGTTGATGGTTCACCGCCAAGGCGCGTCGGACTTTATCAAATTCAGCTAGGTTTAGTTTACTGAGTGATTCCGTTTGCTCACTGTCCATTTTTTTCAATAAAGCGGTTAAGCGGTTGCGAGACTGTTCCAAGTTAACCTGCTGGGTATCTAGATTTGATTTTTCACTCAAATACGCATTTTTTGACACCAAGCCCGACTGCCATAAATCGTCTGTGCCACTGAACTTTGCCTTGGCAATTAAGAAATTATCTTTCGCCTTCAAATACTCCGTCAAAACATCGTTGTATTGTTTTTGTAATTCTGCCGAATGTAAAACCCAAACTTTCTCGCCTTTCTTAACTGTTTCACCAAATGGGTGGACAACGGTTTCAACCACGGCATCAACAGGGCTTATCAGGCTCGTCTGGGCGATAGGTTCTATAATCCCATTAAAATGCAAGGTCTTATGCATACTGCTTTTCTTAACCGTATAAGTGCTGTCTTTTTGTTGGTTTGGCTTCGATGGACTTTTTGAGCAAGCGCTCATACCCATCAGAACCACTACTAAAAGAACGTTCAATGCGCTTTTCATTGCCCATACCTCAAATTGATATGCCAAGTTTGCAACGTTGTCCCCAGTACTTTGTCCAATTCGGATAACTGGTTTAAATAGTTTATTTTGGCATTGATTAAACTGTTTTGCGCATTAATCAGCTGATTCTGCGTGTTATTGACATCTAACGACGTTGCAATCCCGGCGGATTGCCTTTTTATCTGTAATTGATAAGCTTGGCGTGCCAATTTCACTTGCTTTTCGGCCAGTTGATAGCGCTTTGCCTGGCTTTTAATATTATTAATTAAGGTTGTAACTTGGCTGATTAATGCTCTCTTACTCGCTAATAATTGCGTTCTATCTTGTTCTAATTTAACCTTCGCATTGATTAACTTACTTTTTAAACTAACATCGCCCAGGGGAATCGTTAGATTAATTCGCGCAGACTCTGACACGTTACGACCATCATATATTCCTTTGATTCCCCTACCAATTTGGTCAACATTGGTGACAGTCCCTGTTTGTACATTAGCGGATAAATCGAGTTTCCAAAGCTGTTGATTCTTCGCCACCTCATAGGCACGTTCATCCGCTTTGACTACCAGTTTTTGAGCTTGATAAGCAACATTGTGTGCCAAAGCGTAATCAATCGTGCCTTGCAACTCAGGAGTTTCAATAGGGTGAATCGAAACATCATCGGGAACACTTATCCTAACCAGTGGGTTTAATCCGAGATTTTGCAGTAATGTTTGACTGGCATTTTCGAATTGGTTAATGGCCTGCTCAACAGCTAGCCTCAAGGACTCCACTTGATAGGACTGTTGAATATTGGCCGTTCTTTCTAATTGACCAGCACGGATTTTCTTTTCATTAATTTCATATTGCTTTTTTGCTTCTTCAAGTTGTCGTTTCTGGGTTATCAGGTTATTTCCACTCAAAATCAAACTTCGATAGTTGCTAATCACCGCTGTAATTTGATCAGCCACCGATTGGTTAAGGTTAAGCTTATTTAAATATTCTTGGTCTCTTGCATCTAACAAACTCGCTTCATTGATCTTGCCAAATCCACGCAATAAAGGTTGAGTAAAAGAAAAATTGAGCGTGGGATGATAATTATCATACGTATTGCCGGTGTTATCCATTTTTAAAGAAACTTTGCCGCCTAATTTACTTTGCCAGTCAATTTCAGGACTGGCTAATGCTGAATAGGTTTTTTGACTACCAACGCCTTCATAACGATCATTATTGGCATTGGCGGAGGCACTCAAGGCATATTGCAATTCAAATTGGTTTTCTGCTAAGCGCAGTCGGTATCGTTGTATGATACGGTCCAAAGCTTTGTTTTGAATATTCGGATTATATCGAAGGGCAATTAATATCGCATCATCCAAACTTAAGCGCTGAATATTTTTGCCAACATCATCGGACGCCAATGGCAATTCAATCCAGTGTGTCAGCATGTATTCCGGGTTATCAATTGCCTCAACTAACCGTTGCTCCGCCGATGAGGGATTTTTCGAAATGACCAATTCCGAGGCATGCAGGCAAGCGCTGGCAAGGATCCCTGCCGCGAAAACAATCCATGGAGCTATTAAAAGGTGCATACCCCGCCACAAAAATGAACAAAAACAAACCATATTGTAACCCATATCTTCTGGTAAGGGAATGTATATTGCTATCGTAATATGAAAGACTAATCATGAAAAAACAATCGACTTCTCGTGAACGTTTGCGTTTCCGTCTGCGTTACCGAAATCTTAACTCTACCATTTTCAATGATCACCGGCCTATGTTACAATTTGTTTTTTTTTAAGTCATGTGCGCGCTGTGTCCGATATCCAACAACGATTCATATTTGAAGACGCCCCCATTCGAGGTGAGTTAATTCATATCCAAGATTGTTATCAAACAATCATCAATCAACGCCCATACCCACCCATGGTCAAGCATCTGCTCGGCGAAGCCATAGTCGCCTGTCTATTAGTTGCTAGCAGCATCAAATTTAAAGGTCGTTTAACCTTACAATTTCAAGGGGATGAGCGTTTGCCCTTAATTATTGTGCAGGCCAATGACCAGCTGCAAGTACGCGCGCATGCTCGATTTGCACCGAACATCAAAAATAAATATTATGCTGAAGCGTTTCTGAATGGAAAGATGGCTTTTACTTTCCAACAAGATAATAAGACTCAGGCCTACCAATCTTTGGTACCTATCCATTCAACAGCCATGAGCGAAAACCTCGTCTATTACTTTCAGCAATCTGAGCAAATTCCAACGCACGTATGGCTTGCCGTGCGCGATGATGTTGCCTGCGGCATGCTCATCCAAGCCATGCCTGATAATAAAAATCAAATCGATCAAGCGAGCTGGGATTACGCGTTGGCAATGGCTCGAACCTTAACAGACGAAGAATTGCTTCAACTCAATAATACCACCATTCTCCATCGACTTTATCACGAAACAACACTCCGCCTGTTTGAACCTCGTAGACCTGAATTTGCCTGTCAATGCAGTGAAGATAAAATGAAAGCTGTCTTAAAAATGCTTGGCAAAGAAGAAATTGACCAATTAATCAATGAGCGTGGCAAAGTTGAGATTCAATGCGATTTTTGCAATAAAAATTATCAATTTGACGCGATTGATGTCACATTGTTATTTCGGGATGATTAGAAAACATCCCTCGATTCAATCGCTATTATTACTAATCTGAAAACCATTTAAAATCAATACGATATATTTGTCTTCGCCGCGTTATTAACCAACCATCCTCACATTATCCTTGCAAATTCCAATTAGGGTAATCGCTTTGGCATCAAAACAGATTTCTGGATAGCTAGGGTTTAAAGCCACCAATTTGATTTGCGGATTGGCTGGACTGGTATTATCCATGACATACCGACGAAATAGCGTTTGATTTGTTTTGTTGATTTTAAACAACACATAATTACCATCATAAATAGACTGATCCAATTGAATGATGGCAAGATCATTTTTTCGGAAAATATCTGCCATCGAATCATCTTTCATTCTAACGACGATATAGTCACTTTTTTCATCGACAAATTGATAGGGGACACAGATATTTTCAATATCAATATTGGTGTGAAATGCATCTAAATCTTTTAAGGAAAACCTCCTTTCATTGGATACTTCTAAACTATCGCTAACACCCAATAAAAATGTGGCGGGTATATTGAGTGAATCAGCGAGGGCAATAATGCTTTCGAGTGTTGGTAATCGACGGCCTTTTTCCCAATTTGTGATTAATTGTCGAGACATCCCGATTCGTTTTGCTAGATCCGTTGACGTCATTTGTTGTCTTTCGCGCGCTGCGCGAATTCGCTCACCGACTATTTCTGAAATATTCATTAAAAACCCCTTGACATTGATTATCCTAAAAGGATACATTATCCCCGAAGGATACTTTAAGTGAAATTAAGTATACAGGATTTATCCAATATTTCAAAGGAAGAACTAAAAATGTTATCTAGTCCATCCCAGAAGAACGGTTCATTAAGTGAAAATACCCCTTCACTATCATGCCTATCGCCGTTTTCAATCGGTCAGTCGAACAGACGAGTGATTGAAAAAGAAGCCGTGATATTCAACCATCTTAGCGGATTTAGTCAGCAGATTTTAGGCCCAACACTTGCTGAATCGTTGCATTGGCAGCCATTGTTGGCGATTAAAACGAAATACCTTTTTTCCAAGGAATTACATCAACACTGGCTACAACTATGCCAGCAAGTCGAATGGCGGTTTTACCAAATACCTCGCAAAGCACTTTCAATAAGCGACAGAATTCTTATTTCATGTATGCGTGCACTCGCATCATGGGATATGAATGTCTCAACGTTGGTGGTCAATGCAAGCTTAGCGTGTCTTGAGCCCAACGTGAGAACAATATTTCTTCAGTGTCTCAATGAATTATCTGTTCGTGCATCGATTGTCATCATAGCAACCACAACAGGTGATGAACAGAGCGCTGTCGGAATACATTCCACTAAACTATGTCATTAATAATAGGAGTAATTATGAAGTCCAAACCTTGCAGCGATCGAATTTTAGGTTATAAAAAAGCGCGTGAAATTAATCTCGATTCGCTCGATAAAGTCAGCGGTGGCTCCCAAACGGGAACAACGTATTTCACTACCAAACAAACCTTTGATATGAAAGGAAATTGGGATGTTGGTGGAGATATAAATTGGGATTAATTTAAGCAACTCAACGATACGATGAGTTGCCAAAAAATTAATTTAAATTAACCATAAGGAAAAACAATGCAAGAACAACCAAGAGTATTAGGTTATCTTAATGCTAAAGAAATAACCAACGAAGCACTGAGTCAGATTTCGGGAGGATTGAATAAAATGACCGTTACCCCTACGCAAAGAATAACAGGGGTCATTTCTTCACCCGATATTGAATTTGATCAGAATTGGGATTAACTCGTTTAGCAACATGACTATCCCTTCCTCCACGGAGGGATAGTCCTATCAAAGGATGATAACCATGAGTATTTTAATAATCACTGAACCCGATGACATCCATGCTGTCTTAATCAGCTTGGCATTGGAAAAAAAAGGCCATGACAGCCACTTATTATTTACAGCAGATATGCCCAGTAGGCAAAAAAATTCGATTTACTTTAACAATGAACAAAGTACTTGGCGTACCAGCATTGGACAAACAGAAGATATTATATGGGATGATAAGACGATTCAATCGGTATGGTGGAGAAGGCCAAGAAAGCCTGCCATTCCTTCAACGATACATCCAGAGGATAAAGCATTTATCGAACGGGAAAATGCCATCTACCATCTTTCAATTCCTTATATGATTAACCCGGATGCTTGGTGGGTCAATCCCATTGCGTCGACGTATAAAACCCGCTCAAAGATAACTCAGTTAAAAATAGCCCAACAATGCGGATTTAAATTACCCGAGACGCTGGTCTCCAATTCCCCGGAACACATCAAGCAATTTATCACTCAAACCATTTATGCAACCACGATTTATAAACCCTTTGCCCCACATTATTGGCATGAGCCGGAAGGGATTCGGTTGCTCTATACTGATAAAATCTCACTGCCAGACTTGCCTTCGGATGCGATGTTGCAAATGTCACCCGGCATCTACCAACGATATGTCGAAAAAAAATTTGAGTTGCGGGTCACTTGCTTTGGCTCTCACATCAGCGCGGTGAAAATTGACTCACAAAGCCATGCACTTGGCATCACCGATTGGCGGAAAATCCCGGGGCATGAATTATCAATCCAACCATTTGAGCTCCCCCCAGCGATTATCCATAAAATAATACGCTTTATGAAAAAAGCAGGCGTCGTATTCGGGTGTTTTGATTTCATCGTGACGCCTGAACACGATATCGTCTTTTTGGAGCTAAATGAGCAAGGGCAATTTTTATGGGTAGAAGAACTTCTGCCTGAATTATGCTATATGGACATGTTCGCTGAGTTTATCATAAACCAACGCTTTGACTTTAAATGGCAGCCAACAAAACAGACTCTTTCGACCCTGAATTTTGATAAAAAAGCCGAAGAAATTGTCGCAAATAACATCAAAAACCATGTTTATTTAAATCAAATAAAAAGAGTAGCTTAACCATGAAACGATTCGGAATTTTATTAGCCAGTTTCCTATTAATAATGGGTAAATTATGGGCTATCCCAGAAAATTATGATATTTATGGGGTGGATGAGAAAACCAAGCAATTAATTAGCGCTGCATGCTCAGATTTAATGTCTGAGCATTTGGCCTATATGTCAAAACTATTTACTTCGCCAACAAACCCCAGTGAGAGCGAGTTGCGCTATAAAGAAATCATCGAACTTAAAATTCTCGATAAAGCGAAACAATTTGGCCACTTTTCCCATGCCAAATTATCCAGCGTTCACTATCCTACGGATAAAAAAATTTATGTCACGTTGGATTTAGTGAATGAAACCGATAAATACCGTATTCCCAAACAGATAAAAACAAGGGCTCATGCTGACTATCCCCATAAAAAGGAAGTCAATGAACTCTTTGCTATTTGGTATGCCTACCAAGATAGGCAATATGATCTAATCCGCAAAAACCAAATGGATTTTGGTAAACTGACTTGTCCGGTAACGCACTGTATTTGGGGATTTAATGATAAAGAATTAAAGGAGACGCTGCCCAAAATCAAACAGGCTGTGGCCAAACACAAAGCCGACTTAATTGAGATAATCAAACATAGCACCCATGATCAGAAACGTGCCGATGCCGTTTTTATTCTGGCGCATGATGATAATTATATCGAGCTGGCATCGTTTCTTATCAACTATACTGACGATTCGAGTGAAATGGTTAGAAATAATGTCATGCGCGTATTAGGTGCTATTGCTTTTAAACATGAACTGAAACAGCTTGATATTCAACGAATATTAGACGCGCTAAATTACCCCTATGTTTCCGACAGAAATAAAGCCGCTTATGTTTTGCTGGGTATTGCTAAGCACAATCCAGCCACCCATTCAGTCATTATCCATCAAGCAGGGGACACCTTACTGCAACTATTAAAATTACAACAACCGAATAATCATGACTTTGCTTATCATATTTTAAAAGAAATCAGTAAAAAATCTTACGGTGAGCGTGATTATCTTAGCTGGAAAAATTGGCTACGCACTCAGCGTTCTTTATCTGCTATTTCATAAACACCGAGCTGTGATTCATGGATAAGGCAAGTCCTCTATTTAGACCTGAAGCGGTTCACCACCAGGTGAACCGTCATTTAGGAACAGCACGAATTAATGTCCCGATGAGTTATCGTATTGCTGCATGGGGAACATTGTTCATTCTCATCATGCTATGTATTTTTGTATGCTTTGCACAAATGTCTGAAAAAACGATCGTCCGCGGCTATTTAGATTCAAAATTTGGCATCATAACGGTTGAGTCAAAGCACCCCGGATTAGTGATGCGTGTTGCTGTTAAAGAAGGCGATGTCGTTCATAAAGACGAACTTCTATTTGTACTCACCAATCCGATGACCGAACAAACCAATCAACAGATTAAAAATCTAGAACAACGCATTGATAACTTAAAACGGGAATGCCTGCTAAAGAAGATGCATCTTCAAGCGTTGGAAAAGTTAGTCAAACAACATTTTGTCGCCACATCGACAATCATTGAATCAGAAACCGCGTTGCTTGAAGTCAACAATCAACTCAAGCAAGCCGAATTTGAGTTGCTTAACTTCAATGAAAATCAACATCAACTCATCACCGCTCCCATTGATGGCATCATCACCAATATTTTTTATCACCCAGGACAAAGCATTCAACCATCGAAACCATTGGTGCAAATAATCCCCAGATCGGTAGATTTGATTGCCAGATTATATATTCCCGCAAGGGAAATTGGTTTTGTTAAACCGGGCCAAACAATCCTATTAGCCTATGATGCTTATCCTTACCAGCGATTTGGCTTCTATCAAGCAACTATCAAAGAAATCAATCAAACCATTCTAACAGATACTCAAGAAGACAAGCCCATTAAGATTGGGGAACCTTATTATAAAATCATGGCCGAACTTAACATCCCCTATGTCAATGTCTCTGGGGAGAAAGCCAGTTTGAGTCATGGAATGACGCTCAACGCCACCTTAAGCGGGGAAAAAAGAAAAATTTGGCAGTGGATAGCAGCCCCCCTCCATCACCTATAACTACCTCTTTCATTTTCCCTTCTCCCCAGACATGGGGAGAAGGTGCCCGAAGGGCGGATGAGGGGTTTTTGAATCGAAGGGACTATTTTGATTTGAAGTATGAGGGGTTGTTGATTGGATGTGTCGCACATTATTAGGAAGCCGTAACATGACAACGTTAGCAAGAAGCCTTTTTACCATGAACAAACAGAAACTGCCGGTCATTAAGCAAGTGCAGTTTGCTGAATGCGGCCATGCTTGCGTCGCGATGATTAGCAATTATCATGGACATCAAATTGATTTATTATCCTTAAGGGCCATACAGTCTCCTTCGATGAACGGCACAACCATGCTCGACATCGCCCAGCTGTTAGTAAAATTAGGCTTTTCGACAAGGGCTATTCAGGTGAATGTCGATGAACTTAAACTAGTCCAATGCCCCGCGATTTTGCACTGGAACATGAACCATTTTGTTGTGCTGAAATCAGTTCACCAACACCATATCATCATTCATGACCCTGCCGTGGGTGAGCGAAAAGTATCTTGGCAAGAATTTTCAACAGCCTTTACAGGCATCGCACTTGAAATCGACAAAGCTGATGAGTTTTCTACTATACATGCTCAAAAAAAGCTAAAGTTGATTGACTTGTATAAAGGAATTCATGGGCTAAAAAATAGTCTATTGGTATTACTCATGCTATCGCTAGCCATCGAAGTTTTCACCTTAACCAATCCTTTGTTTATCCAATATATGACCGACAATGTTGCTCAAATGAATGGCATTAATAACTTAGTTGCCGTGGTGGCAGGGTTTATTATTTTAACCCTTTCCCATCTGCTAACCGAGTTTAGTCGCAGCCATTTTGTGGTGTATTTAACCAATCGAATGAATGAGTATTTTTCTTCCGGTGTCATGCACCATTTATTGAAAATTCCCTTCACCTATTTTGAGCGTCGACACAAAGGCGATATTTTATCGAGATTTCATGCTATCAATGAGATCCAAAGCAAATTAACAACCGAATCTATCAATACGTGTCTCGACGGCTTAGTGATCATTTTTTCCTTAATGATCATGATGATTTACAGCTTCAAACTAACGCTGATTGTTATGGTTGCATTGGCGCTGTATATCGCTCTTCGAATAATCGCTTTCAAACACCACAAAACACAAACGGAGCGCTCGATCGTTGAGCATGCCAATGTGCATTCAAAATTTTTAGAAATCATTCAAAACATAATGGCTATAAAGCTTTATGCCAAAGAACACACCCTGTTTCAAAGTTGGAAAAATTATTGGATAGAAGCGATGAATGCAGATATTAAAATCTCGCGGGTTAATATTTTATACAACACTGCCAACCTGTTTATTTTTAATATGGAACACTTGCTAGTCATGACCGTGGGCGCAATCATGGTCATCCATCATCAGTTTTCCGTTGGTATGTTGATGGCCTATCTGGCTTATCGCCAAAATCTGGTTAATAAATCCTCTTCCTTAATTCAAAAAATTGCCGATTTTCAATTGCTTTCGGTGCAACTGGAGCGAGTTGCTGATATTTTAATGCAACCCATTGAAGAGGACGCTGCTTCTCGTTTCATGGATAAGCCCATCTTGGGTGATTTAAAACTGCAGCATGTAAGCTATCGTTACCATCAAAACGAAACCCGGCTATTAAACGATATTTCCCTTCATATAAAGCCCGGTGAAAAGGTTGTTCTCACTGGTCCCTCTGGGGTAGGAAAAACAACGTTGTTAAAAATCATGTTGGGTCTAATGCCCCCTTGTCAGGGTGACATATATTTAGATGATATCCCGCTTAAACACGTTGGCATTTCAAAATACCGTAGTTTATGCGCAAGCGTGATGCAAGATGACACGCTCATTAGTGGGTCCATATTAGATAATATTACCTTCCTAGCAGCTAAAATCGACATTGAAAAAGTATATCAGGTAGCAAAGATAGCTCAAATTCATGACAATATTATCAAAATGCCAATGGGTTATGAAACGCTCATTGGTGATATGGGAAGCACCCTTTCTGGGGGGCAAAAACAAAGAATATTGATTGCGCGGGCCTTATATAAAGACCCTAAAATTCTTTTTCTCGATGAAGCGACCAGCCATCTCGATGTCGAAACTGAAATAAAGATCAATCACGCTTTAAAACAATTAAACATGACTCAAATTAGTATCGCTCATCGTCAAGAGTCCATTAAGATGGCAGATAGGATCATTGAAATAACGCATTGACGGCCTAGCTAAGCTTTATGAGAAAACGACCTTTCCTCCTCTTTTACCTGTTTGCATGGTAAGCGCTGTTGGATTTCTTTGAATGCACTTTGAGCAAGAAGGCTACATTCTTCTTTTCCTTTTTCAGGAGATAAGGCCTTCGTATTGGTCAACCACAAATCGGCGCAATTAGATGTGTTTGCCACATAGGAGAAAAATCCTGGGCCAACTTTCGTAGACTCTAATTGCCGAATGAATTCTGGTGTTCGGTTCCCTCTGTCCCCTTTTGTGTCCCGATTAATTCTCTGTTGTACCATATCGAAATACATGGAAGGGGCGACGTAAATGTTAAATTTATTGATCTCTTTGACCATTTGTGCAATTTTCAGAGCATATATTCCTTCAATGATGAAGATATCCGTTCCCGTCGGATCGACTAATACTGTTCCAATTGACTGCTGGGTTTTGAAGCTATATTGAGGTTGCGAAATAGTCTTACCACCAGCCAAATCTTTCAGATCATCGCGTAATTTCCCAAGTTGCAATGAATCGGGGGCATCAAAATTTGTTATTTTGGAATATTCTTCGACGGATAGCTTATCGGGTCGTTCCTTGTAATAATTATCCATCGACAGCGCTTTCACCACAAAGCCGCTTCCTTCCAATAAGATACCTAATTGTTCCGTTATCTCCGATTTGCCTATCCCTGAACCACCACCAATAAAAATAAATAACATGGTTACCTGCATTCAATTAAATTCAGCTGCGCATAATACCAGAATGTCTACAATTGGGTCAATGTATGCTTTTTGCATCCATGCTCAGCCATCAACATAGTCGGATGGGTGCCAGTGATTATTCGATGTATACAGGACTTCAAAATAACATCCCTCAATTTCCCCTCTCCCCGGAAACAGGGAGAGGGTGCCGGAAGTGCTTAGGAAAACCCCAAGGTCGAGGCAAAAAAATATTTTTAACGGATTGGACATTGTGTTTGGCAGGCGAACGCATGTTATACTAATGCATACTCACCTTGATAACCCAAAGGTTATGGACAAATCCATCCTAATTATTAACACCGGCGGCACCATTAGTAGTATACAAACCGAAACGGGGTATCAACCTCAACCTGGCTATGTGGCTCAAGCATTATCGAATATGTCCTCTTTGCGCCATGAATCCATGCCTCGTTTTGATATTTATGAATACAGTCCATTGCTTGACTCCTCGAATATGACCGTCAATGAATGGAATAAAATTGGCGAAGATATTGCGAACAACTATGATAAATATGACGGCTTTGTCGTCCTACATGGCACCGATACCATGGCCTACACCGCTTCAGCTTTGTCATTTATGCTTGAAAATCTATCAAAACCGGTCATTATTACCGGATCGCAAATACCATTATCAGAAGTTCGCAATGATGCGCGAGATAATATATTGACCTCGCTCTATCTATGTGCCCATCACCCAATACCGGAAGTATGCATCTATTTTAATCAGCGGCTGCTCCGAGGGAACCGTGCTCAGAAAATGAGCGCCCAACGTTTTGATGCCTTTGACTCACCCAATTATCCGCACCTTGCTAATATCGGCATTGATGTGCTTATTAAACAATCCATGATTTTGCCCGAAAGAAAAAATGCATTTCACTTGACCACCATTAAGCCCCATTTTATCGCTAATTTTCGGATATTCCCTGGCTTTAGCACCCAAGTACTCGAATATTTATTGCAACAACCCATTGAAGGCCTCATATTAGAAACGTATGGTGCAGGCAATGCGCAAAATAACAATAAACAATTTTTACAGAGTCTAAAAAAGGCGTGTGATAAGGGCATTATTATCATTAATTGCACCCAATGCCCTGCGGGCTATGTCGCGATGGATCAATATGCGACTGGTCATGGACTAAAACAAGCCGGTTTAGTTTCTGGCCATGATATGACACCCGAAGCTGCACATTGTAAGCTATTATATCTACTAAGCCTTTCATTGGATAAGCAAGCAATCAAACGTGCCATTGAAAAGAATTTGGTGGGAGAGTTGACGCTTCACTAACATACCTAGAAAATATGCGAGGTGTTTTCATGGGACACAATAAAATGTGGATAACTTTTACATAAATTTATTTTTAGCATATTGACTTTTTTTAACTATTTGAAAATTAAGCTTTTTTTAGAAATCAAGTCTTTTTGTAATACCCGTGCTTGTGGATAACTTTGTGTATAGAAATTTCTGTAGTTAAAACAACATAGTTACATTGTATAACAGATCGACAGGCAAAATTTGGGCCAACGTATGAAATAGCGTTATTAATTTGGGAGTAGTATGTTAAAAAATATCGAAACATTATGGCTAACTGAACTCAATTTAATTCAATTCAATGATGTTAAAATGTTATTAAACATTTGTGAAAAGTATGATGGCGGTGGTCCAATAATATACCCAAATTCATTAGTCCAAACCCGCTTACCAGCGATGAACGGTTTGATCTACTACCAGCATCGGCTTATTGCCTTTGTCAGTACCTATTTTTTTTATAAAACGGCCTGCGAATGCAGCTTATTTGTTTCGCCGGAGTATCGTAAGCGAGGGATTGCCAAAATTTTATTGCAACCGTTGATTTCCCTCTTAAAATCCCAAAACATGGAATCGATTTACTTTAGTGCGAGCCAATCTTTTTCAGTAGAAAATTATCCTCAGTTGCACTTTCATTCATGCGAATATCGTCTCACCCGACCAATAGATAAATCAATTAAAAAATCAACTGCTCGTCTTCATTTCCGCACGGCGGCCTTTGATGATATCGAATCATTATGCAACCTCGATCATGCTTGCTTTCATAATTATGATATCGATACCATGGCACTTCGTTTTCAAGAATTAATTCAAAGCCCCTACTACCATGTGCTGATAGGCGAAAAAGAGGGTAAATTAATTGCAAAAGCCCATATCCAATGGCAACAAGACCAGGCTATCTTTTCAGACATTGCTGTATTCCCAGAATATCAACGCCATGGGTATGGGAGTGAAATTGTTCATGCTTGTCTCATTGAAAGTCAACATCGCGCCTTTAAGCAAGCGATGTTAGAAGTCGAGTCCAATAATGAAAATGCCCTTAAACTATACCTAAAGCATGGGTTTAAGGTCGAGAAAGCAACGAATTTTTGGGCACTGAATATTTGAGTTGCCGAAGGGAGTATCCTTCGGCGATAACCTTATTTTGGTTGAGGCGTGTTATTTCCTAAGATCATATCCTTTACCATGCTGAAACCGCCCCTGAATAACTCTTGGGCATGATCACTGATAAAAGCATAGATACTACTATAGCCTTGAGCCGTATATAATTTATAATCCAACGCCCCTTCAAAATGTTTCGCGTCAATATCATCCAAAAGCTTCATAAAGTCTCGCGGCAGGTCGGTCCTGTCTGACTCCCCACCGAGCAGTCCTTTGACTTTTAAATCGCTATCCTTCCAGTATTTAAGATCTTCTTTCTTAACGAAGGGGGCTAATGCTTTAAACATTGCTCGAACTTGTTCATCATTAAAGAGATCCCGCCAGGGAACACCTGAATCATTTAATAATGCCAGATCGTTTTTAAGTTGGCTTAATGCATTCCGATAGTTAGTCAATAATTCCTGGCGCTGATAATCCAGCCGGGCACACCAACCAGCCAGCGCAAAGCCAATGGTTGTCAGGTAGGACGTATTCGAAAAACTCCAAGCAAAAAAAGTCGCCAAGGCAACACTGCCTAATTTACGATCGTGTGCTTTTAACACATCAAGATGGTGCTGAAATTGCGCTAAACTTTGTTTGTGATAGGTTAAAAATGGCTCCTCATTCACTTTGAATGTTGCCATCGGGCGTGCTGATAAACCCACGGGTGCTTGACTCGTTGACCAAAAAAAAGAAAATGATGGAAAATAGGATGATAACGACATGAAAAACTCCTTTTAATGTGCCGGAATAAAGAAAGGGCCAATCAGTGTGTCGCCAATTGACCCAGTGGAATGACACATAGCAAGTCCAACCTCGCAACAGCCATGGTAATCATAGTGCTCGATGATGTCAATTACTTTTCACTTATTTTTGCTCAAATTGAGAATATTAAAGATACATCCCGCTTAAATCTATCAAAGCAAATCAAAATAACAATTATCTTTTACATAAACGTTTGCGTTAGCGTGCGCGTTAGCGAATAGAACTCTTCTATACAACCACGACATTGAGTGTTGACTAATTAGAATTAATTGAAATTTATAACTGGAATCTAGCACTTTCGGTAACGCAGACGCTAACGCAGACGTTCACGAACAAATCTTAATGCTTTACGCAAATCTTAGAATTTCAGGCATATACCCAGGATTTACCCTAGTTCTATCTTTTATTTCACACCCTATTACGCTATGATGCCCATTTTTTGGAGAAATGCCGATGCTTTTTGGGCAAGATGTTTTACAATTTCGCCGCATGTTTTATTCCGCGTGGGCTAAGTTTCTCAATAAGCAGCCCTTAGAGCCTGTTGAAGAACAACTGGTTCTGGTTATTCAAGACCACCCCGAATACCAATCAATTTTTGACAATGAAAAAGCGCTCGAAGCCAATTACCTACCTGAGTTAGGGGATAGCAACCCCTTTTTACACATGGCGCTTCATCTTTCGTTACGCGAACAAGTGGTCACTAATCGTCCCGATGGCATTCAAGCAATTTTTGCTAAATTGTGCGAACGAATGAAACCCATTGACGCTGAGCACATGATGATCGATGTTCTTGCTGAAAGTTTATGGATGGCACAAAAACATCAATCACTGCCCGATGAAACAGAGTATTTAGCCAATTTAACCAATTTAGTTTAATAAAATCAGCTGCTAAAAGGTTGCGAACACAACCTGGTTCAGTCTATATTAGTATGTGAATTGACAATTCAGTCAATGCAACAACCCATTCAATTTAGGGAGAAAGGGATGAAAAAAATAATCGCCGTTATTGCAGTGATGGTAGGAGTTTCTTTCCTAGCCTATGCAAAAATGAACCAAAAAAGCGCCACCCAAGAAGCAGAAAATGCCATTAATGCCAATGCCCAACAAATCGCTATGAGCCAAGATAGCGCTAACGCTGGCCAAGACAGTAATTCGGGTGCTGCTACAATGACGAATTCCAACACACCTGCAGCAAATGGCAACCCACCTGCTGATGCAAACACCAATGCACAACCATCCAACGAAGGCACCAATTCTAATCAAGGCAACGATGCCGGTGATAGCGATGCTAATAACAATGCGAATGGTAATAGTGACAGCAGTAGCGACGATGATAGCACGGATTCCGATGACGACGATATGTCATCCGGTTCTGGTGATGAAGGCGACAATGAACCAAATGCTCAAGCAAGCTAACTGCTAAATTCTATTTTCAATGAGGGTCTGTTGATACGTTATTTCACAGCCGCATACTTAGTCAGTATGCCATCACTAGCTTTGGATTTTCGCATAACCCATTAACAGGCTCCTTCAATCCAAGAAACTTCTCGCTAATTAAACTTCCCACACTTGAGGCCGATTATTATCCTCTTCCGGATAAGCCTCGCTATTCACATCCCCCCGTGGGTCAATTTCTGCCATAACTGGCGTTGTTTGCATGGTGGATTGGAAGGTTTCTTCAGGCTTGGGCCTGGCAATCGTGACTTTTCGGTAGACAAAAACTGGGATCATCAATAAACACACAACCGACATATAAATAAATAATCCATTGGGTCCCATTGTTTGCATGAAAAGAGGGGCAATAAACGGTCCAAGCATTGCGCCAATACTATAGGATAATAATAAACTCTGGGTTCCAGCGACAATGTCTTCCTGGGCTAACGAATCACAAGCATGGCTGATACTAATTGGGTAGATGGTAAATGTCAGCCCACCAAAGAGCATCATGCAAGTAAAGAGAAGCCAGCTTATTTGAATATGCAAGTTGATAGCAACACAGATGAATATGGTTGCAATGGCAATGCCAATTAATACTAAACGTCTTTCAACTAAATCCGATATTTTCCCAACTGGATATTGCAATAACATCCCGCCAATGATGATGGCAAACATATATTTCGCAACGTCATGTTTGGCAAACGATAACTCATTCAGATAGGTTGGCATCAACGCGTAAATCGCAGATAAAATCAGACCCGAACTAAAGCAACCAATTAACCCAGAACTCGCTTGTTTAATCAGTTCGCGAAAACTCAGGGTGGAGGGCGCTTCGATTTGTGGCGTGCGCACATAAGACATCGCCAATGGAATGATAGACAAGGATGTCAACATCGAAACAATCGCATAGATAAAGAGATCTTGCGTATTACCCAAATTGAGGAAAAACTGTCCGAAAGCTTGTGCTAAATAAAAACAAACCATATAGAATGACAAAACCTGCCCACGATTAACAGGCGTGCTTTTGCACAGCAGCCAGCTCTCAATCACCACATAAATGCCGGCCGTTGCAAAACCATAGACAAAGCGTAAAGCCAACCAAAACGAAAAACTATAGTACATGCCATGCAATAGGGTAATCACAGCAATGCTAGCGGAAAATGTAGAATAGGCACGAATATGGCCCACGCGAGTAATGAATCGCTCAATGTGAAAGGAGCCTATTACCAAACCAGCATACATCACACCTGTCATGGCACCGATATACAAAGCAGGCTCACCATTTAAGGTCATGTTATAGGCAAGTAAGGTTGAAAAAAAACCATTGCCTAAAACAAAGATAAATAAGCTAATCAAAGGAACTAACGTTTCTAGCAGAACGGAAAACATATGCTTTAGGGCCCAGGTCTAAACAGGTGTTAATTTTATCATGAAACATGATATGATATGAACCAGGTTATGTCCAGTTAAATATGCACAATAAGTGTCATTTTTACCCATAAAGGTAATTTGTTATCATGCGCCGACCCTTAGCTGAATTAATCATTGATGCCATCGATACCTCCCTACGAACCCTTCTTCCCCCAGAAAAGAGGCACACCACCCGTCCCAACCCTGCGGAGAAAATTGCTGAATCGGAACTGAATCAAGATGAAAAAAAGCATGTTGCGGGTTTAATGCGAGTCAATCATGCTGGCGAGGTTTGTGCTCAAGCCTTATACCAAGGACAAGCGCTAACGGCCAAACTCGAAAATACACGAGAACAAATGCAAGCGGCCGCAGCGGAAGAAATAGACCACTTAAGTTGGTGTGAAGACCGCCTTACCGAGCTCGGATATTCACCTAGCATACTAAACCCATTTTGGTATATCGGCTCCTTTGCCCTTGGTGCGCTAGCGGGAATAGCCGGCGATAAATATAGTCTTGGCTTTCTAGAAGAAACAGAAAAGCAAGTGACCGCCCATTTACAAAGCCATTTGGATAAGTTGCCGCATCAGGATCACAAATCGCAGGCCATTTTAGCGCAAATGAAAATTGACGAAGAACAACATGCCGATATGGCATACCAAGCCGGTGCCACATCCTTACCCGCACCTATCCAACACCTGATGAAATACGTCTCTAAGCTGTTAACTAAAAGTAGCTATTATCTTTAACCTATACCCGTGATTTCAATTTTATCAGCGTTATGTTACATTGTACCCAAGCTATTTCTCAGGCCATTATCTATTTTTAGGCCGTTCCTTTAAAGCCATTTCGACAACAGGGGCAGGCAATTGTTACGCAATCGCTTCTATTTTGCCAACAAAGAAAATGTTGGCCGATTTATTAATTTATGGGACGTCCTCATCCTGTTGTTAGTCTTTGCCATTTTATTTTTTCTAGGATGGGCTGGCAAACAAATGGCAAGCCCTTATCACCTCGGGGGACAGCCACCAATTTCATTGGCAGCTGCTAATTTACCTTTTTATGCCGTCCGTACTGTTTTACGCATGTTCATTGCCCTAGGCATATCCCTCATTTTCACACTGCTCATTGGTACGATGGCTGCCAAAAGTCGCCGCGCTGAACAAGTGATCATTCCTAGCATTGATATCTTGCAATCCGTACCCGTATTGAGCTTTCTATCCATTACCGTGGCGGGATTTATCCGTTTGTTTCCAGGCAGCATGTTAGGCCCAGAATGTGCTTGTATTTTTGCAACGTTTACAGCCCAAGTTTGGAATATTACCTTTGGCTTTTATCAATCATTGAAAACTGTTCCCCATGATCTGAAAGAAGCGGCCGCCATGTACCAACTTTCTGCCTGGCAACGCTTTTGGAAGCTCGAAGTGCCCTTCTCAATGACAAGTCTCATCTGGAATATGATGATGTCGATGTCAGCAAGTTGGTTCTTTGTCGTATTATCTGAAGCGATATCCGTCGCTCATCAAGAAATTCGCTTACCAGGCGTGGGTTCTTATATTGCCGTGGCTATTGAACAACACAATCTTCATGCCATTGGCAATGCGATTGTCACCATGATAATTGTCATTTTTCTTTATGACCAAATTTTATTTCGACCCTTAATTGCCTGGTCTGAGAAATTTAAATTTGACCAATCCGCCGACGAAGAGGAATATGAATCTTGGTTGGTCAATATGGTGCGCCGGTCACGATTTATCCATCGCATTGGTAATGTGACAAGCACCATTCGAGATCGGTTTATCAACCAGAATCGATTAGGTCGATTATCATCAAAATCTGGCCCTAAGCCTTTAGAATATCAACCCGGCAAAAATCGATGGATTTTTAATGCTATTTTGTTGCTAGCCATCATTACCGGGACTTATGCGTTGCTTAATTATATTTTAAGTGAATTAAAAGTCAGTGAAGTGATGCATGTTTTTTTCCTAGGGGCCATGACTGGAACTCGCGTGATCATCTTAATCATCATTAGCTCGATTATCTGGATACCCGTTGGTGTTTGGGTGGGTATGCGTCCGAGAGTTGCCCAACGGGTGCAACCGTTAATTCAATTAGCCGCCGCCTTTCCTGCCAATTTATTCTACCCTTTGTTTGTCATTGCCATTTCTCATTACAAACTCAATGTCGAAATTTGGGTGACGCCGCTTATGATCTTAGGCACTCAATGGTACATTTTATTTAATGTTATTGCTGGCGCTGCCAGCATTCCTAGAGAACTCGCTTTGGCAATGAGTAACTTTAATGTCTCGGGTTGGCAGTGGTGGAAGAAATTTGCCATCCCTGGTATTTTTCCTTTTTTCATCACCGGGGCAATTACCGCCGCAGGAGGTGCTTGGAACGCCAGTATTGTTGCGGAGTGGGTTAGCTGGGGCTCAACCACCTTAAAAGCAACCGGGCTTGGTGCTTATATTCAAGAAAGCACTCTAGCGGGTGATTTTCCTAAAATAGCCTTAGGCACCGCCATGATGTGTGCCTATGTTTTAGCATTCAACCACATCCTTTGGCGGCCTTTGTATCGGTTAGCTGAAAAGCGGTTTAATATTAGTTGAGGGTAGCCATGTCACAAGCGATAATTCAATTAGAAAACTGCCGCAAATCATTTAAAAAATCGGCCCATCAGGAATTATTAGTCCTAGAAGATGTGAACTTCACCTTACACGAAGGTGAAATTGTTGCCCTGCTTGGCAAATCGGGGTCGGGAAAATCGACCTTGTTACGAATCATTGCGGGTCTTATTCCCCCCACCTCTGGAAAAGTGACCTACCGAAATAAATCCGTTAAGAAACCCGTTCCTGGCATTGCCATGGTTTTTCAATCATTCGCCCTCATGCCATGGCTCACCGTATTACAAAATGTGGAACTTGGGTTAGAAGCGCAAGGGGTTCTTCGTGAGGAAAGGCGGAAAAGGGCCATTGAGGCAATCGATATCATTGGTTTAGATGGATTTGAATCGGCTTATCCAAAAGAACTCTCAGGCGGAATGCGTCAACGGGTGGGATTTGCCAGAGCATTGGTGATTAACCCGGATGTGTTATTGATGGATGAACCTTTTTCAGCATTGGACGTTCTTACCGCTGAAAACTTAAAATCCGACTTACTTGAGCTGTGGCAAAACAAACAAACCAACACCAATGGCATCTTACTTGTCACCCATAACATTGAAGAAGCGGCCTCATTGGCTGATCGAATTATTATATTTGGCTCCGATCCTGGCTATATTCGTGCTGAACTTAAAGTTGATTTACCACAGCCGCGTGATGTTGAATCGGTGGCATTTCGCAATGTGGTGGATAAAATCTACACCTTAATGACAACCGGCCCGAAAGAAAAAGCCAAACGCGCTATTCGCGAACACCAAATCAGCCTAGGTTATCGTCTACCCGATGTGGATCCTTCTGAATTAAGCGGGTTAATTGAAACTATGACCTTTTATGAAGGGCGCATCGATTTACCCGAGCTCGCCGAAGACGTGTCCATGAATATCGATGATCTCTTCCCCATCATTGAAACGTTAGAAATTTTAGGGTTTGCCAAAGTAGCTGAAGGGGATATTCAATTAAGTGAATTAGGAGCCGAGTTTTCAAATGCCGACTTACAGTCACGAAAACGATTATTTGCCCGACGGCTGTTAGAAAAGGTACCCCTTGCCCGTTACATTCGCCGGGTGTTAGATGAAAAACCCAGCCACCGCGTTTCCGAAGAGCGGTTTTTAACCAAGCTCGAAGATTATCTCAGTGAAAAAGAAGCCGACCGCGTGTTACACACCATGATCGATTGGGGTCGCTATGCCGAAATTTTCGCCTATGATTTTAATTCCGGCATGTTGAGTTTGGAAAACCCGGGTATTGAAGAGGGCTGACGAGCCTAAATATCAACGAGGGCCTCTATTTAATTCAGATTTAGTTTCTTCAACGGCAGGCATAGACGTTGATTCAGCTTTTTTGAACATTTTATGCTCTGAAGCTGATTTTGATACCACCGACACCAATGCTTTAGCAACATCCTTGACAAAATTCATGATTGATTGCCATTTTGATAAATCGTTTTCTAAGAAAGGACGTGCCTTTTCGATTGCATTCTTGTAGTTCTGAGTAAAAATCTCATTCGCTTTAGCAGCGGGCATAGCTCCGTTTAAATTCGATTCAAAGGTATTTCGAGCAGTTCGTAATTCACTAAGCAACGTGTTGGCAGCAGCTAGTGCTTCCTTATTTTGATGCTTGTTGTCCCCACCTATTTTTTGGCCAAGCAAATTAAGGGCACTATCAACTTTTTCTAGCGTATTGCTAACTCTTTGTTCACGTCGTTGCTCCATCAATTTTGCACTTTGTTCTATTCCTTTGTGGGCCTTATCCCTTGCTTCTAAAACTTTCTGGCTTGATTTCATCAGCTTTTCTGCTTCATTGGACACTTTATTGGCTTCTTTCATCAGCTCTTCCATGGTTTCTTTTGGCAATTCAAGACTACTGACCTTTCCAAGCGGATTAAATTCCTCAGTCCACTCAATATTGAATTTCTCGATCGCTTCTATAGCAGCTTGATGCTGCTGCTGGCTTCCCGCTTCGCGTGCAGGCTTGAGTGAGTCACTCAATGTTTGAATGGTTTTTCTCACTTCTTCAATTTGTTTTAGATTACCTTGGATATCTTTCGTTAATCCTTGTGCTAACTGTTGAATATTGTGAATTTGGACGTCATAATCATGTTTATCTGTTTCATCCAATTTATTAATGACGCCAAGTGGGTGATTTTGGTCTTCTATTGCTTTACTCAGCCGATCTAAAGTGTCCAGTGCATTATTATGATCTTCGATTGTTTTTGGGTCGCCTGCATCCTTCAAAAGTTGTCTTAATCCTCTAATATGCTTGTCTGCAGCCATGAGCGATTCGTTTGAACTAGGCATCATCGTCTCCAATTTATTTTCTAACACCTACATTATAGACTATGAACACAGACGTGCCGCGACTTGTTCGCGGCATCCAGGGGTTTTGGCCTTTATTTTGATGAGGTGTCCAGACTGGCATCTCTGGATACCGCGAACAAGTCGCGGTACGTCGGTGTTAGCGCTAAGTTCGATGTATTTTAAATAAAATATCGATTATTTCTTCAAAAAAAATGCCGGGCATTAAACCCGGCATTAAGCGATTCACTCAATCCGTTTTCTAAACATTATCCTTTGGGGGATTTTGGTTCGAAAGCGGATTCTGAATCTTTGACCGTCTTCCACGAAGCAGCCTCTGATTTTTCAAACAGGCTATGTTTTAATACTTGTTCTCTCGTGGCTGTGGGGAGAATTAAAGAAGCCGTTTTTACGATGACATTAGAAACTGTCTTGATAAAATTCATGATTGACTGCCATATGGTAAAATCGCTTTCTAAGGCGGGGCGTGCTTTTTCGACGGCTTCGGTATAGGCTTTCTTGAATTTTGCATTTGCTTCCTCAAGAGGCACATACGCTTTATTTTTAGAATAATCTAAATCGTTTTTATATTGCTCTGTCGCTTGCTTTAACTCAGAAATAAGCGCAAAACCAGCAGAGGCTGCCGTTTCATTTCTTAGGGAATTAAGCTTACCCCCAATATCCTGCTCAAGTTTAGAAACGGCATCTTCAATTTTTTTAACCGATTGGGATAGTAATTCTTGCTTTTGTTGTTTGTTTTTTTCACTTCTTTCACGATTTTCTTTTTGACGCTGAATCCTCGCATCCCGATTTTGTTTGTCCTTTTCTTGTTGTTTCGTAATTCTTTCAATTTCTTCGGGCGCTTTTGTTTTAGCTTTAATAGCAGCCTGATACTTGCCTTCTAACTCATTCGCCTTATCATAGTGTTCCCTTACCGTCGTTTTCAGACCGCTCACTTCTTCGTTGGGGAATTTACAAAGCTTGGCAAAATCATCCATAACTTTCAGGTAAGCATCTTTTGTCTCTTTGGCATATATTAGAGCAATATCAGGGTTGCCATTATGGAAGGATTTTTCGGCGTTGTTTAATAAGCCGACTAATTGCCCATTGAGCTCCGTTAGAACCTGCGCTGCCTTTTTATTGTCTTTCTCGACTGTATCAGTTGGTTTAGTTGTTGCCTTGGGTTTTGCCATTGTACTCTCCTAAGCTTAAATATTGTTCATATTATAGAACATAAACATTAAGACTATATTAAGATCATTATAACCATCAGTTAAACATCTGTGCACCGAACAAAAAATAATTAGATTCAACGACGATTCCCGTATTCCGGCCTTCGGCCTTCATACGGGCTACTTTTTTATCGTAGCCCGCATGGAGCGAAGCGCTGAGTGATCCTGATATATTTTTGTTCAGTAAGAAAAATTGGCAAAACCAAAGAGAACCCCCTCGCCCGCGCTAGAATTTAAACCAGGGGTAAAATCTTGCTCGCGGGAGAGGGTTGGGGCTAAGTAATCCACACAATTTTTGAACAAATAAATTCGGGATAATTTTGTGC
>NZ_CAXMZT010000009.1:0-165673 GCF_964199965.1 Legionella sp. W05-934-2
TCATCATGTAACACAAACTCTTTTTTAGCTCATTTAATGCACAAAATTATCCCGAATTTATTTGTTCAAAAATTGTGTGGATTACTTAGGCCCAGGCCTCTATGTTCCAATACATTTCTATAAACTGTGCATCTTTTTGATTATCACATTGGACAAGATCAGTTTCTCCGGAGATTCTTTTGAAAAAACGAGGCATCGCAGTCATTATTAAGTTAACTTAGGCATCATTTTACCTGAATACTTGTTATTTTTCTATTTGAACTGGTAAATTTATGTTCTCAAGTGTGATCCTGCTATAATGAATTGTTATAGACAACACTATCTTGATTCAAATTTTCAGATGCAACATAATGCTAGCGAATGAAATGGGAGCAAGTCCTAGGATTTCTTGACAAACTCCGATTTTAATTTCATGGCACCAATCCCATCAATTTTACAATCAATGTCATGGTCCCCTTCAACCAAGCGGATATTTTTTACTTTCGTTCCAACCTTAACCACCAAAGAAGTGCCTTTGACCTTTAAATCCTTGATAACAGTAACGCTGTCGCCATCATTTAATACATTCCCATAGGCATCTTGCACAATATTTTCTTGTTCAGCTGTGCCTTGAGCTGTTTCTATATCCCATTCGTAAGAACATTCAGGACAGATGAATAAATTTCCATCCTGGTAGGTATAGTCACAATCGCATTTTGGGCAGCTAGGTAATGTTGTCATGGCATTATCACTTATCATTAAGAATTATGTAGTTGATACTATAACCAAAACAGTTAGATTATAGAACACTTTATTTGTTGTCCTTAATTCATTTAAAATCGAGTATAGTAACTAAAACGACGGGCTGAAAGCCTTAATTAACATCAATCATTAGGTAAGCAAATGAACCGATATCCATTTATCACAGCTATTGCAATGATGCTATTTTCAATGCCGATTTGGGCAGACGATTGTGATCAACTGTGTTGGCAAAAGCGCCTATATGTATTACAAAAGCAACAAATCGTCAAACAGCGAAATCAGGTTAATACCGTAATGAAAGAAAATGAGAGACTAAGAAAGGAAAACGAGCTGTTAAAAAAAGCAAATGAAGCAACAGACAAAGCAGCTACCCGAAAGAATTTGTTAAACGCAATTCATGAACGTTGTGCAAAAGAAGATTTAAATCATGCAACCTTTGAAGAAAAATCATTATGCAGTGTGGTCAATAGCCATTTTGCCTATGGTAGCTCTGTTCCAGACGAAATGCTCGGCCTCAAATAATACAGGATTAACTCTGGCCACAGGCAGTCTAACGAGACAATAACCTACTGTTAACATTAATATTTTTGCAACCAAGCCTAAAACTTTGCTAATCTAGTTGCTAACGTTCATTAACAACAAACCATTGTGACTATTAATAAGCGACCCCTTGGCTGCCCATCAAAACGACAAATCACCCTTTGTTTTGTCACGGTCTTGATTGGCATTGGTTCGGGGTGTATTGGCATGATAATGGCACTTTTACTGAAAGCCGTGCAGCATCTTTCCTATGGATTAAGTCCTTTTGACGTGGTTAGTCATGAATCTTTTTTGCAACTTGTCTATCAAGCCTCGCCCATGCGGCGCATTATGGTGCTTACATTAGCTGGTTTTATTGCGGGATTTGGCTGGTGGGCTGTGCATCGTTATGGGAAAGGGCTAGTGAGTATCGCTAACGCGGTGAAAACAAATACTCGTATGCCACGATGGACCACTATTTTTAACGGGCTGTTACAAATTATCACAATTGGTATGGGCTCTCCACTAGGGCGTGAAAGAGCACCGCGTGAATTTGGTGTGGTTTGTGCGCAATGGATTTCTGCGAAAGCAGGGTTAAGTACGCAAGACACAAAAATCATGGTCGCTTGCGGCGCAGGGGCTGCTTTTGGTGCTATCTATAATGTCCCTTTGGCTGGTGCCCTGTATGTTATGGAAGTCTTAGTTTTCACCATGAACTGGACTGTGCTTCTGCCAGCCTTTGCCAGCTCCGCCATTGCAGTTCTCATCTCCTGGATTGGCTTAGGCAATGTGCTGCAATACCATGTCGCCCATGAACATTTCAGCCAATTGTTATTGCTATGGGCAGGATTAACAGGCCCAATCTTTGGTATAACCGCTTATTGGTTTATTAGACTTGCCAATCAAGCGAGCAATGCAGCACCTACCGGCAGGAAATTGCCCATTTATAGCATGCTTAATTATATCATGATCGGGGCGTTCGCCATTTATTTTCCGGCTTTGTTAGGCAATGGCAAAAGCCCCGTGCAATTAGAGTTTAATGATGCCATTGGGTTAGGTTTAAGTTTTACGCTTTTATTGCTAAGAGTGTTAATCACCTATACCAGTTTGCGCTCAGGGAGTTATGGCGGATTACTGACCCCTTCGTTAGCGAATGGCGCGTTACTTGGTGTGGTGCTTGGAGGATGTTGGGATTTGCTCTGGCCTGGTATTCAATTCAAAAACTTCGCCATCGTCGGTGCAACGGCCTTTTTGGCTGCCGCGCAAAAAATGCCAATTACAGCGATTATCTTGATGTTCGAGCTCATGCCGATGAAGTTGAGTTTTCTCATGCCCATCATGATTGCCGTGATTGGATCGGTATTATGCTTTCAACTTTGCTCAAAGTTATTCGATCTGGATAAATAGGTGGATTAATCAAATCTGACGTAATGAGGCCAATTATTTCACACCCGCCAATCTTTGTCTTGATTTAATCCACCCATGTTGAAGGCTCACAAGATTGTCAGTAGAATCTTTGCGAATCAGGTCGACTTTATTTTGATAAATAAGTAAGAATCATTGGGGTATAAGGAGATGCTAAAAAAAATTTGTCTATTTCTTATCTCTATCAGCATGGCATTGTTCATCTTTTTGGCTTATATCTTCGTCTATTTACCCGGCAGATATCAAATACCAACGGATTCCCTCAGCAATATCCAACTATCCTATCCCAACATTGAGATGCATAAAGACAATCCGATGATTTCTCGAGGGGAGACTTTAGTCAAAATAGGGAATTGTTTATCCTGTCATACCCCTGATTCCGGAGAAGCTTTTGCAGGCGGTAAATGGATAGAAACCCCCTATGGTCGTCTTCCTTCAACCAACATAACGTTTGATCCAGTTACTGGGATAGGAAAATGGCGCTTAGATGACTTTAAACAAGCGATGACCAAAGGAATATCCCCAAAAAATACGCATTATTTTCCGGCATTCCCTTATCCTTATTTTGCGCAACTAAATGAGGATGATCTACAGGCAATTTATGCCTATTTAAGCGTCATACCAAAGGTGTACCGTGAGAATAGCAAACCCGAATTCCCCTATAATTTATGGGGAGCGAGGTGGAGTATGAAGATATGGAACTATTTTGCTTTGCCGCTAACATTTCCAAAAAGCACTTTACCCGGAAAGGTTTATGTTGACGCATTAGGCCATTGTGGTGCCTGTCATACCCCGGCAAACCTTTTGAGCATGCCTAAACAGGATTATTACCTTGGTGGTCAATTCATAGCAGGCTATTATGCGCCCAATTTATCGAAGATAGGACTTCAACATGCCTCAGCCAATCAACTCTATCATTCTTTAAAGGATGGTAAGTTATTATTTGGGGCGGGCAATTATGTAGGTCCCATGGCAGAAGTGTATAGAAATAGTTTAAGCTCCTTGCCTAAAGGCGTACTAAAAGACATCGCAATTTATTTAAAAACTGTTAAATCAAAGCCGCTTCTGGAAGCCAATTTAAGCGGGATAGAATCAAATGATCATTATGCAAAGGGGGCTGCAATCTATCAACAAATATGTGCATTTTGCCATCAAAATGGCAAAATGGGAGCAACGCTATTAGGTAATAAAGCAAGATGGTTATTTCGTCTTAAGTCACAAGGGCTTGAAAACTTATATCAGCGATCCATTGATGGATTTAATCGAATGCCGACACAAGGAGGCTGTGTCAATTGTAGCAACGATGACGTCAAAGACGCCGTGGATTACTTATTATCACGTTCTATCGGCTATAAAAATTGGCAACATTATAAAAGAATCCATACAGAGCAAAAGCAAATGTAGTCATTTGTTGTAGCGCTGACTTTTATCCCAGAGGGACTTGGCTACCAACCTCGAATGGGTATGCCTATGTTTGTATTCTGGTATTTAACTACGAATTGTCATCGCAACGGTTAACCCTTGTAGGACTAAGTCATTGGTATGAGTTCCCGTTCCATCATCAAAGACCTGATATTGATTAAACCAATCTGAAACCTCATAGCCGATTTTGACCGTGGCGTTTTTATATTGGAGTTTAAGCCCAACTAATCCTTGTAATTGCAATGCCCCCATGTTTCGTTTGCCAAGTTGAACAGAACTAATTAGGGGGGAGTTATTTTGGGTCATACTATCCCGGATTGACCATTTCCCCCACATAAATGCAGATGATACTTCACCAGCTAGACTGTATTGTATATTATCGGTTGTATAAAAAATCCATTGTCCATCGATGCCAACTTTCGGACCAGCACCGGAAAAATCATTGGATACTTTTTCTAAAACAATCAGGGTTCCCTGAAAGCGGGTATTAACCTGTTGTTTAATGGCACCTGCTTTGAGACCAATGAGTGGGCGAAAAATAACTTGCTCCCCCAGGTTAATTTGTTTGTACAGATCAAAATCCACCATATGAAAATCAATAACAAAGTTAACCTGCCCTGTTTGATAAATTGACTCAGCAAATTTTCCTGGAAGGAATGCTGAGATAACATTGCCTTGTGTTGAGTCATGTTCATTCACATGATAGTAGGTATACAATAATCGGCCAATCCACGCCTCGTTTTGCATGCCAGCCCCAATTCGAAACCCTGGCGCAAAGTGAAAAGCAATGGTGTTGTAGGAAATGCGTTGGTTTGGCAGGCTTAAATTATTGGTCAACGACCAATCCACTGTTTCAGACGCTTGCCAATAGAGCACATCCGCATAATACTCGATGGCGTGGCTCAAGGATGAAAACAATAAACCAACGACCATTATAATTTGATTAAAATACCGCATGTACCACCTTGTAAAGTCAAATCACCATGAACAGGAAGCGCTTGAAACATCGGCAACCTTAACTGATTACTCCAAAACTGCATTTCATACCCTGCTTTAATAATCACCGTCGCTTTTGCTTGATAAGTATAGGCAAGGCCCAAAAAGTAACGTGCCATGAACGAACCAAGCATGGCGTTTTTGGTATTCGTTCGAATGGTGGTCTGTGGAATAAAGCTCAACAATGGCCCAGGTCCCTTATACACATCTTGAACATCCCAATGTCCCCATAATAACGCTGTTGAAAAATCACTTTGCAGGGTTACATTCTTAAACAGTGAAAAGATAGTATCGATGCCAACACTTGGGCCTATGCCCCAAAAGTTATTTTTTAAGTTTTCTTTGGCAGAATAGAGCTGTATATTTAAAAGAGTTGCTTGCCAGTCTGAGTGGATTGATTGATTGATCGTGCCACCCTTCACCCCAATGAAAGGTCGGACTGTGAGTGTATCGATGGGCTGAAACGCATGCCCCACTTCCGCGTCAAACATGTTCATGATAAGCCGCCAATCCAATTGGGCCGAATTATACAAGTTCGCTGTTGTAAACCCATTAAAAAATTCGGGAACAAAAAATTGGCCTGGAGGGGCGGTAATCGACTCAAGCGCTTTGGTAGAAAAATAAGTCCAATAAAGTTTGGTATCAAAAAACGATTGGGGGGTATAAAGTATGCCGATTCTTCCCCCAGGACTCCAACGAAAATAGGCATTGGGCTCTGTATAAACGGCACCTGGTGGGCGGTTATTTGTTTGCTGATAAGCCCACGGTGATGACGATTGTTGTGAGGTATGCCAATAGAGTAAGTCTTCAAACAAGGTAACTTGCCCGGACGCTGAGCCCATAGCGCTCATGATTGTTAGTAAAACAAAACCAATAAACTGTCCTACTTTCATTCTAAATCGCAACTTAAACATGCAAACTAACATCGAATACACCACCGTGGAAAAACAGAGAATCATTAGTCCGTCCCATATCAAATGAGTAATAGCGCAACTGATTAAACCAGACCTGCCCTTCATAACCAATGCGGATAGTTAGATTGGCATGGTTAAAGGCATTGGCCCATTCTAACCCTAAATAGCCGCGCGCCATGGGTGCTCCGGTTGACATCTTATCGTTTTGGATGGTAATCGAAACGGGGGTGTTGTTTTGATAAACATCGGTGATTGTCCACCTACCCCATAAAAAGGCACCGGAGAAATCACCCCTCAAATTTAAGGCTTGTTTTGGCGCTTGAACAAGATACCAAGTTGATTTCAAACCAACCGAGGGACCAATCCCTTTAAAATTATTCGTTATATTTTCATTGGCATAGGAAAAGGTAGTGATTGGCATTTTAGTGGTATTATTAAAAGGCCTTTGCCAATTGGTCTTCAAGGATTGCCTAATGGCACTTCCTTTGAGTCCGACATAGGGTCTCAAATTGACAAGGTTATCAATGATAATTGAGCGCCCCAGTTCAAGATCAAGCGAATGTAATTGAACCTGCCAATTGATTCCCGCTTGTTTATAGTATGGTCCGGACAGGCCTGCCCCATTTAAATTTTGAGCAAAAAAGTTACCAAGATACGCTGAGTGCACTTCACCATTATTGGTAGCAACGTGATTTTTTCCTCGGGTTTGGTAGCCGGTATAATACACGAGGATATTGCAAGGTCGCTCCTCGTTGTGCAGTCCAAAACCAACTCGAAGACCTGGGCTAAAGGCAAATGGAATGCTTAAAAATTGATTTTGTTGATATGTCCCTACGGGCCCAAGCAGTTGACCCCAATTATCATCACTGACTTCTCGGACCTGCCACATTAATAATTCTGCAAAAAACGAGGGTATTTGATGTGAATGTTGTATCGCAAAAATTTGACTACTAACGATCAGCAGCAAGCACAAAAATCCCTTTTTCAAAAAACCTCTCCAATAACAGTCATTCTTGTGAACGAGTTGCGCTCAAGACAAGAAATCATTAATTAACAGGACTTACGAAAATGAAACGGAGAAATCTACCCCACAAATCTTGGTTTGTCCATAAAATTATTTAATTTTATTAACTTGCAATACGAAACAGGATATATTCTAGTCTACAATGAAATAGTCACACCGTTCGTTTTAAGACACGATTGCAATAAGCTCTGGGAGAAAAGCGATGCAAACAAAAATGCTTATCAATGGAAAGTTAGAAGAAGGTCAAGGCGAATTACTATCCGTCTATAATCCCGCAACCGGTGACGTACTGGTGAAAATAGCTGAAGCAAGTCTTGAACAAGTGCGCAGTGCTGTACAAAGTGCAGACAAAGCGTTCGCGTCATGGCGCAAGCAAACTCCCAAAGATCGCGCTACGATTTTACTTAAAATTGCCGATTTGATTGAACAACACGGTGAACAATTAGCTCGACTGGAATCTGAAAACTGCGGAAAACCCTACCTAGCGGCACTCAATGATGAAATCCCTGCAATTGCGGATGTATTTCGATTTTTTGCTGGCGCAGCGCGTTGCTTAACCGGCTCAGCTGTGACGGACTATTTACCTGGCCACACCTCGATGATTCGCCGTGATCCAATCGGTGTGATTGCATCCATCACCCCCTGGAATTATCCCTTAATGATGGCTGCCTGGAAAATGGCACCGGCCTTAGCAGCCGGAAATTGCATGGTTCTTAAACCTTCTGAAATCACACCACTCACCTCATTGCGCTTTTTTGAACTCATTGCGGATCTCGTTCCAGCTGGGGTGGTTAATATCGTTTTTGGTCGCGGAGGGCTGGTCGGAGAAAGCCTGGTCAGCGCCCCCGAAGTACGAATGATTTCTTTGACGGGCTCTATTGCGACTGGTCAAAAAATGTTAGAAGTGGCATCGAAAACATTGAAGCGGACTCATCTTGAATTAGGCGGCAAAGCCCCCGTCATCATCTTTGACGATGCGGACATTCAAAGCGCTATTGAAGGCATTCGAACGTTTGGCTATTACAATGCGGGACAAGATTGTACCGCAGCTTGCCGGATTTACGTGCAGGACAAAGTGTATGAACGGTTTGTGGCGGATTTAACATCCACGGTGTCAAAAATCAAACTAGGCACCCAAAATGAATCGGGCGTTGAAATGGGCCCGTTGGTGAGTGAAGTGCAACAGCAGCGGGTGGCGGGCTTTATTGAACGATGCCGGCTTGAAAAGCACTTGGAAATCACCACCGGTGGTGCAACCATTGAAAACGGCGGGTATTTCTACCAACCAACCGTCATCGCTGGCGCCCAACAAAGCGATGAAATAGTTCAAAAAGAGGTTTTTGGCCCAGTCGTTTCAGTGTCGCGTTTTCGCGATGTCGAACAAGCCATTCAACTCGCTAATGACAGCGACTATGGATTGGCTTCATCGGTGTGGACGAAAGACGCGAGCAAAGCCATGCAAGTGAGTGCTGAATTACAATACGGTTGCACATGGATTAATTCCCATTTCATGTTATGCAGTGAAATGCCGCATGGTGGTTTGAAAAAATCGGGTTATGGGAAAGATATGTCCATGTATGGATTAGAAGATTATACAGCTATTCGGCATATCATGATTAAACATGGATAACTCAAATGGTCTTTTCAATTTCCTTGAGAGTATCCTCTAATCGGTCAAGCACGGCATCGAGTTGCTCGAGCGTGATGATAAGCGGTGGTTCAATGCGTATTGTTTGTGAGTTTGAAAGCGTACCTGCGACCAATACACCTCGCTTAAATAGCCCAGCAGCAACCTTAAATCCAATCTCTTTACTCACAAAGTGTTGACCGATTAATAACCCCTTACCCGTGATCGTTTGATAGATTTGTGGGTACTGCTGTGCGAGATCTTCCAATTTGGGGATAAAATATTCGCCTTTTGCAGCGGCTTGCTCCCACAGCTTATCGCGTAAAGTGATGTTAATCGCTGCAATTGCTGCACAACAAGCAAGCGCTCCACCGCCTGTGGTGGTGGTATGGATAAATGGATTAGGGTACATCATACATTGCCAGATTTCTTCAGTTGAGGAAAATGCACTAACAGGCATGATGCCGCCCCCCATCGATTTACCTAATACCATAATATCAGGCGTTACATCCCAATTATCGACACCCCAAAGTTGTCCTGTTCGCCCAAACCCTGTTTGCACCTCATCGGCAATTAATAATACATTGTGCTGTTTAGTAAGCTCTCGTATTTTGGGCCAATAATCATCGGGAGGGACAATAACACCCGCCTCCCCTTGAATGGGTTCCATCAAAACAGCAGCAATATCAATCCCAACTTTTTTTGCAATTTCCAATTGATTTTCTAATGCCTTTGCATCACCAAATGGCACATGATATACCGGGCCCCCGTATAACGTTCCAACCGGTTCACGAAAAGCAGGTTTTCCCATCATGCTAAGTGAACCCATCGTCTTTCCATGGAATCCATTTACTGCGACGATAAATCCGTTTTTCTGGGTGTGCATTTTCGCGAGTTTGATAGCTCCTTCAACGGCTTCCGTACCACTGGCTGCAAAAAAACTGTATTTAATATCGCCTGGCATTATCATGGCTAATAACCGAGCTAACGCACCTCGTAAGGGATCGATTAATTCCTGACTGGGCATGGTTGCTCTTTTTAACTGAGCGGTCACATGGTCGATGACTTCCGGATGCATCCAACCGAGATCCATCATGCCATAAGCGCCTAAGCAATCGATAAATTCTCGTCCTAGAATATCCTTTAAGAGTGCACCCGAACCAGTCCATTCAATGGCCGCCCAATCCCCTGCTTCTAAGATTGATTTTCGACATTCGAGCCAACCTCGATTAAAATGCTCTGTGAAGTTATAGATAGATTCTGTAATAATTGATTTTGCTTCGTCTTCATTAACATCGGGTTTATGAATGATATCAATCCATTGTTGAGCGAATTCTAGTGCATCTTTATGAGATTTACCCATGATATCCCTTACCCCAATTCATGTCTTTTTGAAGGCTTCCGATAGCAAAATAATGTTGTCCATGCGCTGCAAATCGATTCTAATCTATTAAAAATCGTTAACAAGGCACAACGACCGCTCTGGTTCTCTTCTTAAGACATGGCCATTTAAGCCATTGATTTTTAGTTCTTTGTATAGTTTAAATATAGCACATAGATTGCAGGCGATCCTGCTAGTCAGGCTGTTTTCTTTCTATGGATATACCCGTACAATCCATCAGACATATTGACCCGCAGCCCATCCGGAAGACCATGCCCACTGGAAATTATAGCCGCCAAGCCATCCGGTCACATCCACCACCTCACCAATAAAATAAAGATTGGGAATGGTATGTGCGGCAAATGTTTTCGAGGATAGCGCATCGCAATCAACCCCACCTAAGGTAACTTCTGCCGTTCGATACCCTTCTGTGCCATTCGGTTTGATTATCCATTGTGAGAGATGGGCTATGATAGTTTGCCAGTCCGTTGGGGTGAGTTGCTTAATGGCTTTTTCGAGTAGATGAACTGGCAATAATGTCAGAACAACGCGTTTCGGAAAATAGTCGCAAAACGCATTCTTGACGGCTACTTCCCGGTGATAGGTACAAAGTTTATCCATTTCCATCGACCAGTCTATATCCGGCAATAACGTGATAGTTAAATTATCGCCGGGTTGCCAATAGGAAGATATTTGCAACATGGCAGGGCCACTCAAGCCTCTATGCGTAAATAACATTTGTTCCCGAAAAGACTGGCCACGGCAGCTGACAATACAATCGAGTGAAATACCTGCCAGATCCGCAAAAATTTCCTTGTCATGGGGTTGTAAGGTGAAAGGGACTAATCCCGCGCGAGTCGGATGGACAGGAATCCCAAATTGCTCAGCCACTTGATAGCCGAATGGACTTGAGCCCATCGTGGGTATGGATAACCCACCCGTGGCAATGACACAGCTTGTGGCTTGTATCATCTGATTTGATGTGGATAGGGTGAAGCCATCCGAAGTTTGGGTAATTTTTTTGATCGTTTGTTGCAATTGAATGGTGACGTTTGCTCGCTCACATTCATTCAAAAGCATATTGACGATATCAGACGCTTTATTTTGACAAAACAGTTGGCCCAGCGTCTTTTCATAATAGGCAATATGATGACGTTCAACCAAGTGAATGAAATCCCATTGGGTATAGCGATTCAATGCCGATTTGCAAAAGTGGGGATTGCGAGAGATGTACTTATCCGGGTCAATATCATAGTTGGTAAAATTGCAGCGACCACCGCCAGACATCAAAATTTTCTTACCCACTTTATTGGATTGATCCAGCACCAACACCCGGCGACCTCGCTTTCCAGCCTCAATGGCACACATCAGGCCGGCTGCTCCAGCGCCTATGATCACCACATCAAATTTATCCAATCGCAACTCTTAGACAAATAAATGAACATTTTAACATGTTTTGTGATGGGACGTCATCCATACCTTTGTGCCGGTAATAGGCCCATACAAACCTGAACGTGTTACCTCAGCATAAAAATAGGAAGCAAACGCTAAGATGGAAATGAATAATCCTGCAGGGATTAGTTTGATTTTTTTTCGTCTGATAGCTTTCATCATCATGATAATTTATCCAAGCTAAACTTTCATTTCTTTAATTTCTTGAATTTTCAGTAAGTTATGCGAGTTAAACAACGGTGATTTATTTAAAGTAAATGGATACCAATATGCGATCAGATATTTTATTATCCGATATAAAATGGGAATATCATAAACACTAAGGAGCATCCCTCTATCGTTGATGCCGCCATAATGGTTGTTATCGAAATAGCGTTATCGAATGGACATTGACCTTTTAAATTTAACTAATGACATTTTTCAATCGAAGGCTTAGCTTTAATAACCCTATGAAAGACTGAATATGCTATATTTACAATAGTCCCTCCCAGAGTTTACCGATGATTGACTGGCATAAGATTTATTTATTTTTAATTGAAAATTTCAATCAGTTACCGTTCTTCTCAACGGGTGAGCGCTTATTTTGGGGTTATGTATTAGGCTATACGATTATTTCATACGGGATGTATATAAAATTACCGCCACATCTTAAACCAAAGCGTTTTTTCAATTATTTATTTCCGTCACAGATATATTTGCATCCGTCCGCAAAAGTTGATTATGTTTATTTTATTTGGATATCCCTTTTTAGCATGGCGATGCTCCCTTTTCTAGCACTTCAAGGAGAGGTCATTTATCGAGCGAGCTTGAGCATTTTAAATAACAACTTGGGTCCTTTATCCAAGCCTTTGTCCGTGACATTAGCATCAAAAATACTACTCAATCTATCGTTTGTTTTGGTTGCTGATTTTATTATTTTTATTACCCATTATATGCAACATAAAAGCACCATCCTTTGGCAATTTCACAAGGTACATCATAGCGCCGAGGTGCTAACGCCGATCACAACACAACGAATGCACCCCATCGATATTTTACTGACCTTTGGCCTATCAGTGGTTCTTATCAGTGGATTTGCAGCAATCTATAGCTATTTATTTGTTGAGCAGTTAAGCCTAGTTACTATCGCTGGCATGAATGCATTTTTCTTTCTTTTCTATATGACGATTTTTCATTTTAGGCATTCTCATATTTGGCTTCATTTCCCTCGTTGGCTATGCTACGTATTTATCAGCCCAGCACAGCATCAAATCCATCATAGCAGCTTAGAAAAGCATTTAAATTGTAATTACGGCTTTATTTTTTCCTGTTGGGACTATCTGTTTGGTAGCCTATACATACCCGATAAAAAAGAATATTTTCCGATGGGGTTGCATAATGACCCGGCGCAAAAAGAAATGTGTTCAACTGGGAAATTATTTTGGCTGCCTTTTACACACGCATTAAACCTCATGAAAAAGGATAAATCTAACAAGGCACACACGCACAATAAATCCTGTGATCACTTCCCTATAAAAAAATAATATTGAATTGCAAAAATCAATTTCACCGCTGACCCCTCCTCCATTTTTCGTTTTTTTCAACATAAATTGGTGTCGATAATTGCACCTAGTGAACCTAATCGTAGTTCACTGGATGCTTAATTTTTAGGGATGAGGCTGTACCTAGATACTGAGAATTTATTTATCTATTGGCGGCAACTACATACGGGTAATCCAACCCATGACGCGTGCAATCATCCACCGTTTTATACCTTATTTATCATAACCGGTTACCGCTCTGCGAAAAGTTGGTGATAAGCCCCCTAATTTTAATTTATTCAATGCTCTAGATAAACCAGTAAACTTTCGGATTATAAAGATAAAGTTGATTTTTTTAGAATGAGCTAACTATGGTTTAATTATCAAATGGACTTGCATGGTTAAATTATTATGAAATATCGATTTAGTTTTCTTGCTTTAATTTTGTTACTTACTGGTAGCGTTCAAGCTGCATCAACAAATATACAATCCACATCAAAAAACTTAATGGATACCCATTGGTAAGCAACCATAGAAACTGGTGGTTTTAAAATAGCTCATGATGTAATATATTGATTTAAATAGGATTTATACTTTATGAAACACATTTTTAAAACCTTTCTCCTATGGTGTCTTGGAGGCTTAATAACAACTGGTCAAGCAGGTACTGCCGGATCAGTTGCCAGCTCCCCCACTGCATTTTATGTTAGTGCAGGGATAGGCGGTTCGTTTTCAAATACTCATGATAGCTTTACGTCCAATTCCAATTCGGTTTTATACACACCCACAGCCGTTGGAACAAGCTTATTTACCTTGCCTAACATCAACATCAATAACACATTTAAATCTGGATTTGATTTGAATGCAGCTATTGGTGGTTATATTAATCCTCATTGGCGTGCAGATTTAGAGTTTTTATACCAAAATATTCGTCGTGATAGCTATGGTACCTACGATTGGTTGGAGCAAAGAGCCGACACATTAGCCATATATGCGCAGCAAGCTAATAATCGTATTAGTAAAGCTTCTAACCGAGCCCATATTTATTCATTTTTAACGAATTTGGCATATGATTTTACCCCCATACAAAAATGGCAACCATTAATAAGTGCCGGAGTCGGGGTAGCTTGGCTAAAAGCTGGTAGTTTACAAACAAATGACATATTAAGCATTGATGATCCCAATACTCCATTGATTGAAACCGCTCCTGCTATTCAAAATAGCCCATCTTTATATGGTACTGCATTTGCGTATCAATTTAAGGCTGGGATGGCGTATCAAGTAAGTGATAGTACTATGGCCATCCTTCAATACCGTCTATACGGAACCTCTCAATTCAAAGCAAACCCTACTACTATTATCACAAATCCAGGAACTGTGGGACAAACTTTGTTTTATACAAGCTCTAATGATATTAAAGGCTTGTTAATTAATTCTATTGAATTAAATATGCGCTTTAACGTTTAATGCAAGCATAGCCAACATTAGCTCGCGAGGGCGAGTCTAATGCGGATAAGAGTTTCATATTGCTTTTGGCCTCTTGTATCATTTTATTTACGTTGCCGTTTAAAGAAATAAAGTTTCCTATGGCCTTACTATGGCGAGATTGTATTAACACGGGCAACAGAGCCGTTTTTTGGGTATGGAGTCTTGCGCTAGTGCTGTTGAATGGCGCAACAAGATACCGGCTATGGGCAAGTGATGGATTTCAAGCACTTACCTTCCATTCCTTGTATTTCTTTGGAAAGTACTTGCGCTTAGTTCATAGGCATATCCAAGGGTATACTGTGATTTTGCATCATTTGTCTTGGATAGCGCCTCAAGAATATACATCGCTTTTGAAAAGCTCTGATGATGGCCTACCCCAAGCAAGTAGCCTAATCCTTCGCGATAACCAATTGGTTGTGAGGATTGAACAAATCTTTTTCTAGCCATTGATGCCATACTTAAAGCTTGCTTGAACTCGTCTAGCGCATGATTAAAACAAAGACGAAGCGATCTATCAAAATAATCGAGTGCATCTTGGGGCATATCTTTTTTTAAGGCTTTGTAAGCTTCATAGTACAGCCTACCTAACATGCAATTATTTTGACCATACAAGCGGCTTTCTTGGAGAGTTAAATCGTTTATTTTTTTTCCCTTCAGGCAATAAGGTCGATTGTTTGTCAATTAGTTTAGATATCGCTGTTTTAAATTGTTCGACATTCATGGATTTCATTTTTAGAATAAAAACTGGTTATTGGTCAGGACTTACGAACTTGGTACCACACATCAGGATATAATTTCATTTCAAAAACCCCTCTCCCGCCCTTTGGGCACCCTCTCCCCGTTTCCGGGGCGAGGGGAACAATGTGGAAAGTTATATAGAAGTCCTGTGGTTATGATAGTGGACGAAAAATATCATGAATTATTGGATAAAGATATTTTAAAAAAGATAACCCTTAGTTAATTAACAGCAAACTGTCTAACGTAGCGCTATGGATAGCTTGATAGATATGGCCCCAGGGTGCTTTGTACCGGACAAAAAACAAAGAACTAATACGAGCCCGTGAGCGTGCCCGATTTTGAAGAATTAAAAGATAAACTTTGATCTTGAAGCAGAGCACCGGAAAAAGTGATTTCTGCCCATTAAAAACCGGGCACGGGCACGTCTTAGATATGAGTTTTTGTCCGGTACAAAGCCCAGGGTGTCAAGCTGATAAAATTTGTATGACTCTCATGCAAAATGCGGCTACACTATCTCAGGCCCAATCAAAAGTTTGATGATGAAAAATAAGTTAGTTTACCTAGTCACCTTATTTCTAGTGACATCGCTCCATGCGACAAACCTACCGATAGACAAGCTACATCTACCGCAAGGGTTGAATGTGACGGTCTATGCACTTGTGCCGAATGCCAGACAAATGGCGCTGGGAGACAATGGTGTTGTTTATGTTGGTAGTACCGGAGATAAAGTATCTGCATTAATCCCCTCACAAGAGTTAACCCATGCTATCGAAGTCAATGTGATTGCAAAAGAACTCAATTTTCCCAATGGGGTCGCTTTTCATCAAGGTTCTCTCTATATTGCAGAAATCCAGCGAATTGTTAGATTAACGCCTAAGTCAAATCAGGGTGACGCTCATTTACAATTAGTCACGGATGACTTACCAGACAAAACATGGCATGGATTGCGAGTGATTCATTTCGGATCTGATAATTATTTATATGTTGGCGTTGGTGTTCCCTGCAATTCGTGCCTCTCTGATAATAAGCAGTTTGGAACCATATTAAGACGTCAGTTAGAGGATGATCACTGGCAAGTTTATGCGGATGGTATTCGCAATACAGTTGGTTTCGATTGGGAACCGAAAACCGGCAAATTATGGTTTAGTGATAATGGCCAAGATTGGATGGGTGATGAACTGCCGCCCGATGAAATTAACCATGCGCCGCAACTAGGTATGAATTTTGGCTTCCCTTATGTGTATGGAGATAATATCCCAACGCCGCAGCAATATCCCATCCCCAAAAATCTCGTTATGACCAAACCAGCTTGGTTATTACCGGCCCATGTTGCCCCTTTGGGTATCCATTTCTATCGAGGCAAGCAATTAGCAAAACAATTTCAGGGCAAGCTACTGGTGTGCGAGCATGGTTCCTGGAATCGCAGTAAAAAAATTGGCTATCGCGTAACTAGCTTAACCATCCAGAATGGCAAAGCGACAAATTATCAAGTGGAAATCGACGGTTGGATAGATGAAAGGGGTAAAGTATGGGGAAGACCCGTAGATATCCTTGAGATGCCGGATGGGGCCTTGTTGATATCCGACGATCATGCGGGCGCTATTTATCGTATTGCTAGTAGTTAAAAAAGTATCCTTCGACATAGGCAACATAAGGAGAGGTTAAGATGTTAAGAACGCGCTTACTTGCTGGTGGGCTGTTATTTTCTGCTTTGGCTATCGCTGGCGGTTATTGGATTGTTCATAACCATTCAACCGAAACCTTCATGAACATTGCCAGCGATTACCAAGCAGCTTTACTGAATGCATGGCCTGAAACTGGATTATTCGAAGGTAAGACGGACGTTTCACTCGATCGCTTTGCTGATTATTCCGAGACGGGTTATCAGAAGTGGCGAGAACTGGAAAACCATTTTCTCGCACGCCTTAATCGCATCGATCCGAAGACGCTTGAAGGAACACCACAATGGATTACCTATCAACAGTTAAAGGCCTCCTTAGAAAATAGTATCGATACTCGCGTTTGTAAGCGAGAACTTTGGGAGGTCAGCCCAATCGCTGGTTGGCATAACATGATGGTAGAGCTTGCTGAAATACAACCGGTTGATACCCTAAAGCATCGACAACAAGCGCTCAAACGCTGGTCACAGTTTGATGAGTTATCAGCCCAACAACTTGCAAATCTTAAACAAGGATTGGAGCAAGGGTATACAGCACCGAAACCCGCCGTGCAACGCGTGATAGCACAATTGAAATTAATGACAGAAGGAAATGCAACCAATTCACCGTTTGCAACGATGGCAAAACGTGCGAACGATCCCCAGTTCGAAAGCAAGATGTTGTATTTGATTAAGAACAAGATCAATCCAGAACTGCAAAAGCATATCACCTTTCTAGAACAAGAATATCTTCCTAATGCACGTGAATCGATTGGTGTTTCTGCATTGCCAAATGGCCAAGCTTGTTACCGTGCCAGGATAAAACAAGAAACAACCCTTGCGATGTCGCCACAAAAAATTCACCAAATCGGTTTGGTGCATATGAAAAAGCTGGCACAGGAAGTTGCCAAAATAGGGGCTGCTCGATATAACGTAGAAGACATGTCTATCGTTTTTTCGCGCGCCAAGAAGGACACCATCGGTGAGTTCGCAGATGAACAAAGCATATTAGCTTATACCAATCATGCCTTAGAAAAAGTGAAGGCGGCAGCCCCAAAGTGGTTTGATAAGATGCCCAAGAGTCGTGGAGAAGTGCATCCTTATCCACTGCACCGTGCAAAAACAGGCGCTCCTGGCGAATATAGTCCGCCAAGCGAAGATGGCTTGAAACCAGGAATCTATTATATGAATACCTATCAGCCGGTCAAACACAGTCGCATTGATGATGAGGCAACGTTATACCACGAATTGATTCCAGGGCATCATTTCCAAATCGCGCTACAAGCCGAAGATAAGACTCAGCTCGAATTGAACAAATTCCTAAGAAATTCAGGGTATTGTGAAGGATGGGGACTTTATGCCGAACGCTTGGCTGATGAAATGGGCTTGTATGAGGATGATATTTCACGCTTGGGCATGTTATCAAATGAAGCGATGCGTGCGTCGCGATTAGTTGTTGATACGGGGATTCACGCATTTGGATGGACACGGCAGCAGGCAGTCGATTATATGAAAGCACATACGGCAGTTGACGATGACATCATCGAAGGGGAAGTAGACCGTTACATCATGCTGCCCGGGCAAGCCAATGCTTATATGCTTGGCAAACGCGCAATCGAATCGTTGCGGGCCGAGGCGCAAAAGCAGTTGGGTGCGGACTTCGATATTCGCGAATTCCACAATCAAGTGCTAAAGCATGGCGCCGTGACACTGCCCATGTTAGCAGCACAAATACATCACTGGTTGGATGATAAAAAACAAAAGCAGAAAACCTAATGCTATTTGGATAAAACAGGAAAACGCCTTGGATTTAAAGCGATAGGCGCCGCATGAGAGTTGATAATGCAATCAGTGCCTTTGAAGCACTTGACGTTAATCCGAAAGAACATCAAGGAAAACACTCCGTCAAGACACATAAATTTCGTGAAGGGAATATGTTATTTTTCCCACTAAATACTGATACTACAAAAGCAACTGCTGATGGCCAAAAAACACCGCGTGCGCCTTCCACGCCCTGAGGCCAGGTCTTGGCTAAATAATGCCCCGGATAATTCTATGATAATAGGATTATCCATCCGTATGCTTCCTTTTTCACCCGACTGCTAGTAGTCGGGTCTGACGTTTAATGAGGCTATTTACTTGCATAAAATACGGCTGCTTTGCCCATCTCACAGCTAAATTTCATGTCAGAATCTATCTTCTCATAGTTATTAGGGTAGATGGTTTGCGCTGTAATATGTAGCACGTTATCATCGCCAAGATTATAAACGAGATACTCATAAATTGACTGACCAGGATGCTTGGGGTTATTGCGAGTAAAATGCGTGGTTGAAAATTTAAGAGTCGAACGCACTTTCATAGCAGGGTTCACATCCACAGTAAATAAGATATCAGTTAGCAGCGTTGTGGGCCCTTCGCATTGATCTAATTTGACTTGTAATTTAAGTGCCTCTCCCGCTTCAAAATGATGGATCACTTCCTGATAATTGCTAAGCGCTGTCGCTGAGTGCACACAAAAACTAGACATTAATAACACAGGCATCAAAAACTTCTTCATTCACCAGACTCCTTGTTGTTTTGGAATCAAGAGCCTAACAAAATGTTTGGTGATTTTCAAAAATATCTTTTTCCTAAAAGCTCCGCCATGCGGTATGTTACGCATGCTTTCCCATTCTTACCCAAACCAGAGTTTCTTTATTTTAAATCAGCCCGGATTCAGGCGCAGCCGAAATCCGGGATATTGAGCGTCTCGCATCCCGGATTTCGTTTCACTTCATCCGGGCTGGCATGCCCCTTCATTGATCAAATATAAATCATTTTACACAAACTTAACTATATTTGTGCTATTTATGCTCATTTTAAGCAGCTATATCCGGTATAATGAAAGTTATCCATCTGCTGTTTGCATACATAAGGATGTCCTATGAGTATTATATATGTTGGCAAAGGTAGTTACACAACTGATTTAGAATCTGGGTTTTCTGGCGTTGAAGACTGGACTGGTCAACCTATCTCACCTTTGGTGACAGATAATATAACTGGGGCCATTCCAACAAATGATTGGTGGTCTTCTTTACTACAACCCATGTTTGGTGATCAACATTCAGCTCCCCTATTTGCCCATCCGTTGGCAGTAAAGGCAGAAGCGGATGGTCTAGGTATTGGTTATACCGATACTGCATTTATTCATAATGCAGCAGATAAGCCGTCAGTGAAATATGAATATGCCTATCGTCCTGACTTAAAAGTAGGAATTGAAGGACTTTCTGCTGAACATACATTGGTAGATGATTTTTCTGACTGGACGGTGACTTCAAAATGGTCTGATAGTGACTCCGCAAACTCGTTCAATGCGACGATTGGTCATGGAATGCCGTTTGTGTATTTCATCCGAGATGGAGATGCGAATGCAAGCATTGAAATTATAGAACAAGCGCCTCTAAATGCCATTGGTCAACCTAATAACACCGTAAAAACCTTTGAAATTGACGGGATTAATGGTGATTATAATGGCGGCGAGATCCAGTTTTCAATATTACTCAATGCTTATGGGGAGCAGGCACGTGTAGTGGGTGATGTTGCTCAGGTTAAAATTTCTATTGATAGTGATGGCAGTGGTCAATATGATTATACGCAAACGTATGACTTTATACCCCTTGATGCTGCCACTGATACGTTTGAGGCATATACTCATACTGAGGAGCGAGGCGATGGTGCTAGCACATTTGGTCAGTTAGCAGATTTAAACAACGCCTCTATAAAAGTGGAAGTTTGGCAGCCTTTCGGAGATTGGGACTTACAACTGGAAACAGGTGTGAGCTCGTTAGTCCACCTTCCATTTGATAATTTAACGACAACCTCCGAACCAATACCTGATTGTAATTTATATCTTCATTCGAATGGTGAACTTGCCACTCTTGCCCCTGCTACAGAAGTGATTGAGTTTGCAGAAGCTCTATCTGGCAGTCCATCGTTATGGAATGGTGCCGGGCATATGTGGTATCACGAGGATGGGGTGATAGGTATAACCATCAATGGAAGTCATTATGGGATTTTTGCTCCCAGTTCTGCGACATGGCAGTTTGTTGATGGCAAAATTCAATCTGATTTAAATGGTGCCAATTATTTCTCTGTCGCTGTGTTACCAGACAATGAAATTGATACGTTGTTATTTTTCAAAGAGCATGCCTATGCATTTGTCACAGATACCACCGTTAGTTTTAGCTATGATCAGGAAACGTCAGAAGTCCTGACAAATTTTGAAGTACACACAGATCTTAAAGAAGCAGGGTTTTCAAGCGATCCGCTGTTAAGTTTATATCGACATCAGTGGCTCAATACCGATAGTGAGTTAACCAGCTATAGCTATCAATCACCCCGTGGTGAGATGAAGTTGTTATCTGGCAGTGATTTTTCAACCACCATGCAGTATCACGGCGTTTTACCAAATCTGCCATTGTTTATGGATAATTCACAAAAGTTGCAGTTATACGATGAGATTGAGTTGGCCTATCAAGAACTACTCGAGCGACCTATCAAAATTCCTGGTCAAGATACTTATTGGGTTGGCAAAGAAATATCGAAATTAGCTGAGCTTGCGAAAATTGCCAGTCAAGTTGGCCATACAGATGCCCTTGAGGAATTTGTGAACACCATCAAAGCTGAGTTAGAAGACTGGTTTACAGTGGGAGAGGGTACGCCAGAAAAGCCAGATAAGCATTTTTATTATAATGAGGAGTGGGGTGTTTTCCAAGGATTACCCGCTAGCTTCCATTCAGAAACACAAATCAATGATCATCACTTCCATTATGGCTACTTTGTTAACGCGGCAGCAACCATCGCACGGTTTGACCAGCAATGGGCTAAAGATTGGGGTGGCATGGTTGATTTGTTGATTGAGGATGTTGCTGGGCTCAATCGAGAGGGTAATTTTCCCTTTTTAAGAAGCTTTGACCCTTATGCGGGTCACTCCTGGGCTTCAGGCCATGGTGCATTTGCAGCGGGAAATAATCACGAGTCATCTTCTGAGGCAATGAATTTTAACGGGGCGTTGATTGAGTGGGGGGCGTTCTCCGCTAACCCGAAAATTCAGGAGTTGGGTATCTATCTCCATACCACAGAAAAAGAAGCAATTGAGCAATATTGGTTTGATGTCGATGATGTGGTGTTTCCTGAGGGATTTTTATATGGTGAAGTTGGCATGGTGTGGGGAGATGGTGGCGCTCATAGTACCTGGTTTTCAGCTGAGCCTGAACATATACATGGTATCAATTATTTGCCCTTAACTGGCCATGCATTATATTTAGGTCATCACATTGCAGATGCACAAGCAAACTATGAATCGCTAATCGCTCTGAATGGTGGGCAAGAAAATCAGTGGGTTGATTTGGTTTGGCAATTTCAGTCATTTTATGATCCCGATGCAGCAATTGATAAATTTTTGGCTAATCCAAACTACCAACCTGAAGAAGGTGAAAGCAAAGCGCATACTTTTCATTGGTTATATAACATGAAATCTTTAGGACAAGTAGAAACCAGTATTACTGCGGATACGCCTTTTTATGCTGTGTTTAATAAAGAGGGTGACCTTACTTATTCTGCTTTTAACCCAACGAATGAGGCCATAACAGTCACGTTCTCCAATGGGGCTACTTTGACGTTAGATGCAAATGAATTTATTGCCACAAATGGTGACAAAACTTGGTCTCTTATTGATGGTGAGCCAGTGGTAGCACCAGAGCGTGAACCAGAGCCAGAGCCTGAACCAGAGCCAGAGCCAGAGCCTGAACCAGAGCCAGAGCCTGAACCAGAGCCAGAGCCAGAGCCAGAACCAGAACCAGAGCCAGAACCAGAGCCAGAGCCAGAGCCAGAGCCAGAGCCAGAGCCAGAACCAGAGCCAGAGCCAGAGCCAGAGCCAGAGCCAGAACCAGAGCCAGACAGTGAAATCCATGGGGATGACAGTGATAACTTGATATATGGCACGTTGGCTTCTGATAAGATAATTGGCTTAAGGGGAAATGACACCCTTCACGGCTTACTTGGTGATGATCAATTACTAGGTAATGAAGGTAATGATACCCTCCATGGAAATAGTGGTCATGATGACTTAAGTGGTGGTGATGGAAATGATTTCTTGCACGGCAATGAAGGTAACGATTTCTTACAAGGCCAGCAAGGTAACGATCAACTTCATGGTAATGATGGCAACGATCGATTGTTTGGTGACACAGGCGATGACTTTTTATTTGGTAACGCTGGCAATGATATTTTAGTAGGAGGGCTTGGGCAGGATTTTTTATCGGGTGGCGCACAACAAGATATTTTTCGATTTGACTCTATACAGGATTCAACCTTCAACCATATCGATACCATTGAAGATTTTGTTCAGAACGAGGATATGATCGATTTATCTAATGTTGGCGTCACATGGCAAGATCTATCATTTCAATTTGAGAATGGCTATACCTTAATTGCCGTCAATGGGGAAGACATGCTTATTCGATTGTTGCGTCTTGTTGACCTAACTGAAGCAGATTTCTTTTTATCGAACAACCCAGAGCCAGAGCCAGAGCCAGAGCCAGAACCAGAGCCAGAACCAGAGCCAGAACCAGAGCCAGAGCCAGAGCCAGAACCAGAGCCTGAGCCAGAGCCAGAGCCAGAGCCAGAGCCAGAGCCTGAGCCTGAGCCTGAGCCAGAACCAGAGCCAGAACCAGAGCCTGAGCCAGAGCCAGAGCCAGAGCCAGAGCCAGAGCCAGAGCCTGAGCCTGAGCCTGAGCCAGAACCAGAGCCAGAGCCAGAGCCAGAACCAGAGCCAGAGCCAGAGCCAGAGCCAGAGCCAGAGCCTGAGCCAGAGCCTGAGCCTGAGCCAGATATAATTGGAACAGACAATGCGGAAACAATCCATGGTGATTTTAATAACAACCATATTGATGCAAAAAGGGGGAACGATACCATTCATGGTTTAGGGGGCGATGATATCCTTCAAGGTGGTGACGGCGATGATCATCTGCATGGAAATGATGGTGCAGATGAACTTTTTGGTGGTGAAGGACTAGACTACTTGTATGGAAACCTAGGAAATGACGAACTATTTGGAGGGGCTGGTGATGATTTCCTCTATGGCAATGAACAGGATGACACATTAACTGGAAATCAAGGTAAGGATTTTCTAGTTGGTGGTGCTGGAGATGATATCTTCCGATATCTCCAACTTGAAGATTCAACTCTGTCAGCAGCTGACATTATCGAAGGTTTTGAAAAGGGACATGATAAAATAGATATTTCCCACTTAAATATTAACAAAAATGATGTCGAAATTTCTTATGCCAATGGCAATACGTATGTCAGTATTGCCAACAAAGACTTTACTATTGAATTATTAGGCACAGTGCCCATAGATGACAGCGACTTTATTTGGTAAAAAATGGTCTGATCTGTCAGCTTTATGCTTTAAACATCCTCATTTTAGGACCCTTTGCAATATTCCATCGAAAAATAACTAGCGAGGGTTTCTTTGCTATTTATTAAATAAAATCTTAGTCCGCCCCCCCCCTATTCCGGTAACCCAGAGCGGATTTTTTGAGAAAAGTCAGTGCTGTCGTTTGCTTGCTGCGCTTTTTTATTTATATTTGACTGTTGACGCAGTTCGACGAACGGAATATCTGTTGGTTTTAATTGTCCCTGAGAATAGAAATAGCTATCGATTAACCCATTCAAGTAATGCCTAAAATCGATACGACCCACTCGCCCTGCTTTATTGGCATAACGGATAATATTGATAGTGCAGCTGTTACTTAAAAGGTGATAAAACTCTGGGTTGTCAGCCAATTCGTTAATACGTCTTAAATACACCAAAAATAACTCTCGCAGTTTTTGTTTTGACATCCTTATTCGATATAAATACACCTGTTCGTTTCTAAAATTTGTGCGAACGCGAACTATATCGCGCTCATCGCCTACCACATAAATTAATTCAAACTGCCTAAACATTGATGCAATCGGGGCAAAGCTTTCACCTATTTCCGGACGTGTTTCAATTGACACTGACAAAGGAGGCGCATTATCAAAAATAAAACTAACAAAGGTATGACCAACTGGCCCGGGCATAAAATATGAAATATATAGGTCAAGTCCGACTAAGTGAGATAATTGTACCGTGCGCTCTTCGTATTTAACCGTGAAATCATCACGACTGCGATAATCGAAGTTGCGTACACCCGTAATTCGCACCGTATCCCCATTAATATAGGCCTTCGGCATCACGGCGACCTCTTTAAGCCAGGGTCTGTCGTGAGAGGGTGTCATCAAGCTCCACCAGCTAATCAATAACCCGATATAGAGTAAGTAATAACCCCTTACCCATCGCTTCGTTTTTTCAAGCCAGAAAACCCAAATGCCAAATAAGGTAAATGAAATCGACAATACACCATTCACATAGGAAAGAGGCAAATCAAGTTTTATATAATACAGTGCCCCTGCCGCCCACAAGATAAAGCCAAGCTTTACTAAAAATAAACCAATTTGATAAAGCCAGTAAAAGGGCTTACCGTACCAAGGTAATTTTTTTTTATTCGAAACTGTTTTCATTCGCCCGCCTTTTAATTTGAGCTTTAACCATCATGACAAACCCATAACATCCAATTGCTGCCGCCACATGCTTGATTGTATGGCCACTCAAGAGCTTGAAATGATCAAATATAAAACGATCATAATATTCGGCTAATTTTGCTAATATATAAAAAAAACCCACGTATAGATAAGCTGTCGTCGGTGGATAAGGTTTGCGAAAAAGCACCAGAATCGCCACAATGATGAACATGGCATAAAATTGCACTAAAGCATAAGGGCGTAAATCACCAACCCCCGCCAGTTCGGTTGCATACCAATATACGACTGAGAAAACACCTAATACGATGAAAGGCAACAGTAAATAGAGCCCTAGCTTAGGGTGAATGCGTTGCATAATGGTTAAAGATAAAAGGGTCATAAAAATCACTGTCATTGGAATTCTATCCCAAACCAAAGTCGCATTATTAGGCGATAAATGATAATAAGTTGACCCGATACCCGTCAGGATAATCGCTATAAAGAGCAACGAATAGACAAAGGTATCAGGTTTGTTTGTTAGGCTATTTTTGTTCTTAACCAATAGAATTAAGCCATAAATTCCAAAGCTCAAAAACAACCCATTAGAGATGACATCAGCAAAGTTTGGGATCATCCAAAATACACGCGAATCTGAAAATTTATGGTAACTTTGCCACTGAGGAAATCTTGGCACCCATAATAAATATAAAATAGCTGGTATGACAGCTAACATGACATAAACAATATAGTTGATATGAAATCGTTTTGGCATACAATCCCTTGTATGAATTGGATGGTAACAACATTTAAAGCATATTATTCCATTCTAGGTAAAAAGAATATTTCCTGCAATTGGCAAATCATACCCACCATAACAAAATAGACATGATGCCTTTGCCTACACCATCGAGTACGACAGTCACCGTGCTAATCAAAAAGAATTAGGAATTGCCGATCTTTTTATACCGAAAAAATAACGTATCAGGAAATGTTTATATTTCGATAATTTCTTAAAGCCAATGCCAAAGCCAAAAAATAGATTCCAGCTATCAAATCAGATGTGTAGGCTAACAGGCAGGGGAAGGGAGTTGGCCGTCAACTAAAAAAATATCTCGGCTAAAATTTATTCTTGCTTGCGTATCATTCGATATGAAACCGATATCTTGATTTGTTATATTGCAGATCCAGTGTTCAATACTAATTGGCTTTTTAGACTGAAATGCTTTTGGCGAGAACAAGGCTATATTTAATCCTTTTTTTGGATCACGGGCAGATACAAATTGAAATGCTTCCAACTTTGCATGTCGCATTGAATTGCCTAATTCTTGCGTATCGGCATAGTATTTGGGGGATGTAATGATATGATGATATGGCTCAAAAGGCGGTTTATTTAAAAAGATCCCGTGAGCCGTTTTTATTCCAACTTTATAGCTTGAAAATCTCGTTAGAATGGTATCTGCGTACGGCTCTTGCATTCCTGCCATAAAAACGAATCGATAGTAAGCAGTCTCCGCTAACGCAGTTGATACATTGAGCGATCCATAAAATAAGCTGGGTTCTAAGCTACTGCCAAATCGTGACCCATATTTTAATGGCGGATATCGAAATGGTGTGATAAGCAAGTAGTCTAAGTCATCATAGCCTTTTGGTTTTTTAGGCTTTGTTTGTTCTAATAAATCTTCTAACACACCTTGTTCATCAATATTTTTAACCAGCGATAATGTCGCCGCTTTTTCCTGGTCTTCAACAACTCGGTGAATAGTTGCCATCATCGGAGTAATAAACTGTTCTCCTTTAACCGCTTCCCATATCTTTACCACTAAATCTTTCCTCTCACTGCATCTAAGTAATTAACAACGCGAGAAAGCCCCATAACCGTTTTCATTTCTTCCAATGGCACACCTTGAATATGATAATTATAGGTATTTAACCAGTGCGTCATTGCCTCTTTATTTCCACCATTGAGCGCATATAAAGCCCGATATACCCGAATTAATAGCAGCGCCAACTCGCCAGGTTTACTGGCAGGATCAAGTTCACCTTTTTTTAAGCATCGATCAATCGTATTTCTGTGTTGACCAATGATAGCGGCTAAGTCCTGGGCTTTAATTTTAATGTCATCTTTAAGCTTGTTTATAGCCGTGGCTAAGACATTGGAAGGATTCGGTGTCTCTACAATATTCATTACCCACCTCACAAATTAACCATATAGTGAATTATAGCATAATTTTCACCATATAGTAAAATTGTTTGGGCGAAGTTTATATGCTTCTATTTGTCCGGGCGGCGAGTTTTGAAAGTACTCCCGCTTTTCTTCGAGAAAATCTTTAAATTGTTCAGGAAATCCATCCAGCGACTGACCGTTAAATTCCGCACGCTGTCGCTGCCCTTCGTTGATAAAGGGATTACGTTCCAACATGCTTAAATTATTTTTCCATGGCCTTGCATGGAAAACCGCCTTACCCACTTCATCAATTGCTAAAAGCCTTTCCATAACAGCTATATCAGCCCTGGAATTAAAGATGTATTCTTTAAAAAACAGTTGGCATATAGAGACCCTATTAGTTGACTCTTGGGCAAAACGATGGTCACGCAAATACAGTTGCTGGACAAAATAAAAATACGCATCATAGTAGTCAATGTTTGCGTCATGAGGGCCACCACGTTTGTAGGAATGACCAATTAAATCGAATATAACTTCGCCATTGAGCAAATTAATAAACAGCTCTTGACGGGTATCATCCATGCTTTGAATATGGTTAAACATTTTATCTAATAGGGAATCTAACTTAATTTTGACGTCCTGTTCAATGTTCGATCTAAATATCACGATTAATTCATCGCGAATTTCATCTGCTAATCGCCCTAAATACTTAAGATCACCCATCAAAACGCTCCTCTTATTACTGTCATTTACTTTAACAAAATGAATGCAATATAAGATGTTTTGTAATGGATACCCATACAGGAATTCTACGGTATCTTAAAGAATCAATGGGATCAGACTGATTGAAATATTATTCAAAATTGGAGTTGAACATAAAATAATTTGCTTAAATCGAAATGATGTCTGATATACAGATAGAAAAACCCAGTGAACAATATCCATTGGCACACTGGGTTATTGACTAGGTTGGCATCTAATTCGCCAATGCATCCATTCTTTGGAGATAGTTTGTATCAGATTCACTTTCCCTTTGCTGCAAAAATGATGTTGATTCCTCTTTCGGTTGGTCAAAAAACGCACAGGAAGATTCTGAGATAGATGAACTTGATGTTTCTGCCATTTCAGGAGCCTTTTCTTGGCTTATTGGCGTTATATCGGAAGAATCATCACCATAGGTATAATTAGACGAGTCATCGCGATATGAATGATTATCGGATGAAACATTTCCCATGCCATTGCTGGTGTTTCTATTACTAAAGATGGAAGAAAAAAATCCCCAATAACTTTCCTTGCTCTCTTTTTTTTCAACTTCCCCTGTAGCAAGATTGATTCTCTCGACGTTATCTTGGCTATTTAAATTAGCTGCAAATTGAGAAGGTGTCGCCCAAGGATTTTTAGCTAAATCGGTCTTACCCCCAGTCACTAATAAATGTTCTGTCAGCGTGACGCAGTTATGGACTTCTACGCTCTGAGTTTTACCTGTTATATAAGGATAGATGAAACTTGGTAGTTTTACACCCGGTAGAAGTTGATAACGCAAATTACCTTCTTCGACTTCTTTTTCAATCCTATCTAGCTCATCCTCCATCTTTTTCTTATCAAGGCCATGTACGACAAATACTTTATCGGGTTGTTCTGGCACGATCTTGTCAGGTTCTAAAAGATTTGAAAAATCTGAAAACGGTCTAATTGCTTCCTGCCTACAATCATCGTCTAATTTTTTAGCAAAGGTGGCTTGTAGTGGAACAACTGAGGTAAATCCTCCTGCAGGTGTCGATTTCGGCCATATACTCAAATAATTATCTGACCCATTATTCAATTGAATTGAAACATGACCAAGGCCATTTAATCCACCTGACCAAACATAAACAGTAGCAGAATCGTCATCTATTTGAGACACCTCAAGTGCCTTTGCATTTTCATTACCCATATGTGATTTCCCTCATGATCTATCAGTTATTTATACAGCAAACCAACCAGATGTTGAACTTTAGACAAACATGTTTGTCATTTTTTTTGCAAAAATTATATGAAACAACTTAGCCGATTGCAAGGCAAGGTTTCTTATTATTGAAAAACCATTGCCTCACTTAGTCGTTAATATAAAATGTTAGGTTCTACATCACCGTGTTAATACCTACCATCCGTTATAAAGACAGTTGATATACACTTGGGCATGCTAGTTAATCATATTATCCATTCTCGTTAGATAAGCCGAATCGTCTTCCTCTGTTCTTTGTGAAATAAATGATTCTGAAGTGCTTGTAGAACTTGAATAACTTGTATCTACGTTGCTAGTATCTGTTGATGTTTCTGTTGCCTGAGTCGTTGAACTATTATCGCTATTCCAATAATAATCAGAATCGCTACTTGTTGAATAATCAGAATCATTACTACGCCAATCTGTATCATCGTTATGTGAGATTTCATACGCTGAAGTAGCGGTTACCGACATAATTGATTGGCTCGTAAAGAAGCTAAATGCACTACAAATATTATTATAAATGCTGCCCAAAAGACTTGGCTCTTCTTTAGTCGCTGTGGTTTTGCTTTCCTCTTTCGCAGCCACCATTGTTTCAGCATTTTGAATCAACGTTGGCTCTGCCTTCGTTTCACTGGGTTGGCTTTGCTCAGGCGCTTTCTCCGTGGTTTGATCGTTTGCCATTATAGCAGCAAAGTGAGTGTTAATACCGGATGGTGTTGGATAGGACAAAATGCCTTTTGGCCTCTTTATGCCAGCAGCTTCGAGGACTCTACAGATTGATTCAGCACAATTAATGACCTCAACTTTTTCCCTTTCTTCCTCAATTAGCTCTTTATCATACGTTTTCATTCCTAATAATATTCTAGCCGTAGAGGTATTTTTATTCAAAATTGTGGCAGTACCCTGCGTGACTACGTTAGGTGTTAAGCTGAAATGAGCATTTCCTGATTCCATTTTTTCATTTAACAATTTAATTTCTTCCATTGCCGCTTCCATATTAATAACCATTTCAGATAGATCATATGACGCATGAATCGGGCTGTCAGATTTTTGTATGTTAGGATGGTTAACTGCCATGATTGGAAATATATTGAAACTTGCAATGGCCAGGGGAGTGAATGGGGATAGATCGCTTTGTGGGTAAACACTAAGCTTAACGGTTTCTTCATTATGAGTACATTCAATGGATACGTGCCCAACTCCACCCACCTCTGGATGCTTGTGATAATTTAATATTAATTTGGAAGAGGTTCTTGTTACTTCAACTTCAACTTTGACTTCACTTTTCTCATTCATGATATATGTCACCTTGTATAATAGACATATGTATTATACTTGGACAATATTAAGAAAATATTAACAATCGGGCATTTATTGTACCATGTGAACAGATAAATTCATTGATTGGTAATTAAAGACCATTTTGCAGGGATTGAGCGCTATCCCAGACTGAGAAGTTTTGCATCTTTTTAAGAGAAATCATTGAGGTCAGAGTCTGACCCCAATGATATTCTGACCTGTTACATTTGAACTCCCTTCAATTTCTGACTAGCTTATCAATGAGCATCGTGCTTACAGTATTACAAGTGACATTCAGCATCGTTGCAATGGGATCAATGATAATACTAATAGCAGCAATTACCATTAATGCGGATGGTGGGAATCCATAAATCGATAAAATTAATAATTCACCTAACATTCCGCCACCGGGAATTCCCCCCATGACGGTACCAACAAGCATTGAAACCCCTAATGCCAGGATCAATACGTGGATTCCTGAAAAAGGAACATGGAAAAGCGCAAATATAAATGCAATTTTAAATATACCACCCATGACAGAACCATCTTTATGAATTAGTGCTCCAAGAGGAATGGTCGTTTCATAAACTTCTGGTTTAACGCCTATCATTTTTGAAGCACTTAGATTTGCTGGAATACTGGCTGCACTACTGCAGGTGGCAATGGAGGTAAACATGGGGAGCTGGATATAACGCCAAAATAAATAAACGCCTTTTTGTTTACCTGCCAGATAAGCAAATAAACTCAAACCGACAATAAAATAAAGCAATACACTGATATAATAGAGTACAGAAATTTGCAGATAATTTTGTACAATTTTCGGTCCTAACTCATGAACGATAGATGAAAAATAGGCAAAAAATCCGATCGGTGCTAAATACATTATAAAATTAAAAACTTGCATACAGACTTCTTCACCCGATTTTAAAAATAATGCAAAATCGTTTCCTCTTTCTTTAGCCTTGATGACTCCCATCCCGATAAACATTGAAAAAATGATTAATGGAAGGATATGTCTCGTTGAAAACAACTGATAAAACTCAGACACTGAAAATATGTTAATGAATTGTTTAGCTACATTAAGTTCTGGCCTGGGCAAAGAGTCTGTTAAAGCAATTGTCATATCCCCAGGGGAATAAAAAATTAAGATAACCCCCATGGCATACATCGCTGCTATGAAACTGGTGACAATAAAAACAAGAAACATCGAGGAGAAGATTTGACCTAACTTGCCGAAGGAATTGGTACTGGCAACAGCCGATGAAATACTAAAAAAAATTAACGGTACAATAATCATTAACAGCAAATTTAAAAAGATATCCCCAATCGGTTTTAACCAATAGGTGATATCTTCAAAATAATAGCCCGTGAACCCACCTGATATAATGGAAGATATGAGAATGATATGAAATAAATAGGATTTTAGTGTTTCGTTTGATTCGGTAATGACCTGGTTCATATTTTCTTTTTAACGAATGTTGACTAGGGGTATATAAGTAAATTAGTTGTAAGTCAATGGCTTTTATCATTATAAGCTTAATCGTGTATTTATTCTTGCGCAATTTCTTATCTGTCGCCAAATCGGAATGAACATTAAAATTCAGCCCGGATGCAGGCGCAGCCGAAATCCGGGATATTGATCTCCGAACATCCCGGATTTCGAGTCACCTCCTCCGGGCTGGTTTACTATGAAATTGACGATTTATAGGGACAATCACCAGGCTCTATATTCATATCAGGTTTAAGGATTGCAACTACCATCTACAGACGAAACCCCAACGCATTTGGTAATTGCTGGCAGGAATATACCCTTGAACTCTTGCTTCGTAATGACTGGTCAAAGCTTCAACGCCTGGGTTAACAAACCAGGCATGCGTATCATTTAATGAATAGGTCTTATCGACAAATACATAGCTGCCTAAGATGACATCGCCCCTTGTTGCTGATTATCAAACAACCCCTGCGCCATAATTCTGGGCGTCCAGGGGGAAGACTGTGTATCAAGTAAGTTTAAAGCCATCACTTGCTTAAAACTTACAGAAACACTTAGTAATGCCAATACTTTGACTAAAGGCTTTAGTTCAAAACGCTTTTTTTGTTCCCGTAGGCAGGGTGCTATTTTTGACTTTTAATCTTACCCACCTAGCTTGACTAATACAACCAGTAGGCTGCCATACAAACCAATTTTACAAACGCGATATTTAAAGAATCAATCGATCACTCAGAGTCTGACCCCATTGTTGTTTTGATGTTGTTATTGTTGAACTCGCCTTTTTTTCGTGCCCTGTCTAGCCCTAGTCCTTTTATTTTTTGGATTAAATTTCGGTTTAGTTCCCTTAATCTCAGCAGATGAGGTGGGTAAATTATGTTGAGGCTCAAAATCTTCAATTTCCTCACGCTGAATTTTCGTTTTGATCAATTTTTCAATGGAATGCAATAAGCCTACTTCATCCGCACTAACCAAAGAAATAGCTAATCCACGAGCGCTCGCACGACCTGTTCGGCCAATTCGATGCACATAATCCTCGGCAACTTGGGGTAAATCGAAATTTATCACACAGGGTAATTCGATAATGTCTAATCCTCTTGCGGCGATATCTGTTGCAACTAAAACATTTAATTCACCTGATTTAAATTCAGTTAATGCCTTCGTGCGTTGTGTCTGAGACTTATTACCATGAATAGCCGAGGCATGGATATTATTTGCGTCTAACTGCTTAACTAATTTATTTGCTCCATGCTTTGTCCGCATAAATACAAGCGTTTGCCTCCACTGATTGCTATGAATGAGGTGGCTTAAAAGTGCCGCTTTCCGACCTTTATCAACGGGATGGATAATTTGCTTGACAGACTTTGCCGCCGTATTGCGAGGCGTTACATTAATTTCTATGGGCTGACTTAAAATCCCTTTAGCTAATTTGCGAACCTCTTCAGAAAAGGTTGCAGAAAAAAGTAAATTTTGCCTGTTTTTTGGCAATAATTGTATTAACTTTCTTATGTCATGAATAAATCCCATATCAAGCATTCTATCTGCTTCATCTAAGACTAACGTATCAATTTGATCAAATTGAATGGCATTTTGCTGATGCAAATCAATTAATCGCCCAGGTGTTGCTACCAATAATTCAACACCTGCTCGCAGCCTCATCATTTGCGGATTAATCTTAACGCCGCCAAACACCACCGCGGAACGAAGTGCTAAATGGCGACCATATTTAACGATACTTTCATGTACCTGGGCCGCCAGCTCTCGAGTTGGCGTTAGAATTAATACCCTTGCTCGGTTACTTTTTGTGGGAGGTTTATTAGAAATATTTTGTAAAATAGGTAATACAAAACTCGCTGTTTTTCCCGTGCCTGTTTGTGCTGAGGCGATAATGTCTTTACCAGATAATATAGCAGGGATTGCTTTTAATTGAATGAGAGAAGGCTCATCATAGCCAAGTTCACTAATAGCCAGAAGAAGGGGTTTAATTAAACCTAACGATTGAAAATTCATTGTGTTCCTAGGTAATAAAGGGCTTTATTGCGAATACACAAATCAAAGCCAATGTGATCTATCAGGGAACAATTATATCATAAAACCCTTACTTATATACGTGTAAACATATATAATGACGTGGTCAAGCAAATGCCAACACTGAAAAGCCTCTCAATATTAATGTTTAAAACGATAGACGATTAATCATTTCCTCAATAATTGAGTCTTGATTATTTGAAGTTTCATATGGGATATTTGCAATCAAGTCTTTAAACCTATCCGGATAATCTCACATAGAAAACTTTGGCTAACTTAAGGAAATCAAGTTTGGTTTACAATAGAGTGAATTTACGCTATGCCATGATGTTGATTTATTGATCATAAAAGGTATAATTTTCCCTTCCGCTTGGTGGTATAGAGAAATAGCTAGGCATGAAAAAACTTGTTCGCAAACAAAAAAAAATTCAGCAAGCTGTATCCAACTTTGATGTTCGCAATCAATTGATTCAAAATCTAAACCAATCTGCACAAACAAATTATATGCGCTGGATTATGGCCCTTTGGTTAGGCTCAAATACCCATTTCGCTGATTTTCTTCGTCATCAACCAATCTCTTTGAAGCGTGGATATATTTGGGCTGGCTACTATTGTATGGTTATACTTGATAATGCTGTCAGCTTACTTGGCCAAGGGAATGAAAATATAGAAAATGACAACATTGAGAGCATTAGAAGCTGCCAATTCAAGATACTTCAGTATCTAAATAATCATTATAAACAACTCGAAGAAAATCCAAATCAATTATACCGTTATATCGAATCTCAAATTCAAAACCTGCCAGAAAAAGGAGCGCATCACGATATATTAACCAAATCAAAATCATTGTGCCTTAGTAATTTAACGACCGTTTTACACGATCCAGAAAAATACTGGTTTAGACTTGATGAGTTTGCTCAATTAGACATAGTCAAGCAATCTAATCTTGGCGTTTTTGTCAACAAAAAAATAACCTGTTATGTTGACAAAAAGCTGCTAGCACGGGAGCGAACTTTTGCAGATCAGAATTATTGGGTTGATAAGTTGCTAGTCCCTACAAAGGATGGTTTGATAATAGATGGGTTATATGTACGAAAGAAAGGAAGCCATTGTAAACAGGTTGTTATCGCTTTAATAGGTCATTTTCCTAATGAATCGTTTTACATTTCAGACTCCATGCTCAACTATCAAAATTTATTCGACTCGGACATAATCTTTATCAATCATAGGAATTATTCGATTAATGCCGCAAAAAAAGCAAGCCATATCACGCAATTAGCAGATGACGTCGTTAGTTTTGCAGACTATTTTCATCAACATAATAAACAAGTAGTTCTTTATGGTATGTGTGGTGGTGCCCCATTCACGATTTTGGCAGCAGAACAATTAAAGCAAAAACAAGTGCCATTCAAAATAATTGTCGATAGATTCTCAACAGATTTTCAAAATTGGCTAGATTACAAAGCAATAACAAGAATATTTGATTACACCAAAGACGATAGAACAGCAAACACGCTATTTAACAATATCGTAAATTCAGAATATGCATTTATTATCATATTTTTGGTCAGTACGCTTCTTTTACTAGTAATGAAAGTGATGCTGACAATTACTCGTTCAAACATTAATTTTGGAAAAATTTTAAAAACCATCCCCGAAGAAGATCAGCTTGTGTTGCAAGCAAAATCACATAAACGACTTCCTAATAATGAGCCGGTAATTCAGGACATATATATTCTACCAGAGCGTGATCTTCGTTCATCACAAAAGGAAAATCGACAGCGAAACAAAACATGTTTCAGAAAATTAATTTCAATTTGCGAGGCAATATGTTCTATATTAGATGAAAAAAGTTCGTTATACCCTATTTTCTCTAGCTTTAAAGATGGTTTTCAATTTTTCATTGATCTCATAAATAATGAAAAGTTAACCTCTTCCCATGTCAAAGAAAATAATACCAAACCTATCGATGGACATATCAAGCGATTATTCGAACTGTCCACTAGAAACGACATCGAAAGTTCGGATAATAACGATAAATCCTTTGGCCTTGCAAATTTCTTGCAAGGCTTTTTTAAGAAGCTTCCGTCAAATTGGTGCCAGAAATTATTCAAAATCGAACCTTATTCTGTTCAACAAATAGAACGTGCGCTTAATCATTCCAGCAACCGCGAAGAATCATTTACTGAATCGGACCAATTGCCCTTGCTATTGCAGCAGTTTTTCACTGAAATCGTTTCTGCCCAAAAACCCATATACAATTATGCAAAACGAGCAAAAGTAATGGAACGCTATGATTTATCCCAGACGATATCACAGCTGATGTCAACCAAATTCTATCAAACGTTGAAAGAGTCTAATGTACTTACCCATCAGGAAAGCTATTGAGCCCAACCACACGATAAAACCATTAACCATGAAGTTATCAGGTTTGAGAATCATTAGAATTTAAATTATAAAAGGAGGTAATTCCTTATGGAATTAGTATTAATGCTCCCAGTTGATCAATGACAACCGGTGGAAGGGGTTAAACGAGAGGAAGCGCAAAAATCGATTCTTTCGTTATTGCAAAAGCTTAGAGGTTCTGGGATGCCGGAAGAATATATCCTGAAGTTAGACGGCGATTGCCATTATGAGATAAACCTGACCTGTACTAATATCGAAAGCGTTTTGAACTATGCCGATGGCTCGTTTTCTGGTTCATCGAAAGCAATGTCGTTTCATTCCCTGGGATCGATGATCGAGCAGACCAGCATCAAAGAAGTACACCTTTTCAAAACAGCAATTCAAGACTATTCAAGCCGATTATATCCAGAAAATCTGCCTGCTTATGAGATGCTCGTCCCTTCCAAACCTGAGTCAATGCTAAGGCAAACCCTCCAAAACAATCTAGAAAACCATCTCATCTTTAACCCCAGACATTACCACAATTACCGTCCAGCAATTGATGATCGATTGTCTGACACAGATATTGCTAACTCATTTGATTGCCCTGAGAACATATCGAGCTCATTAGAACACTCATTCGGACACGCCTGGAATACTTAATAGAATACCTTCCTACGGGCCGTTCTCTCCCTGTCCATCAATCCAATCAATTTGAGTTCAATAATGGCCGACTGGATAAACTATATCTAGAATCCGCTCGAAAAGGGATGCTAAACGCATCCATTTATTTGCGATGGACATGGACCCCGAAGCAAAGGAACAGATAAAGAGCAAAAATTAATAAATTTACGCAAAGAATATTATTTATCCAGTGACAACGCCGAACAACAGCGGTTGATAGATGCTTTCGAGATAAATCTGGAAAATCATGCAAGTACTTATTTAATCTTTGGAAGCACTGCCTCAAAAGCTGCCTATGATGCCGTACTAAATAGCAAAGCGTTTAACCAGAATTTGCTATTAGGGGCCTGCCCCTGATATTCTAAATAAGCAAAAATAGCTTCTAAGATACATATTTATGTTTAACTGATTGTTAAATAATAGATTTTTTAGTCCGCCCCTATATAAGGTTACCCCTTCAGAAAAATGGAATATATTGTAGTGGTCTATCAATTTATTAGATCTTGAACCTACCTTAGGACAAAATGTACTATATTTATACATACATGCTAGGGAGTTTATTATGCGTCCATTCATACTTGCCATAGGCATCATAACCTCAACTTTTCTTCTCAGCAGCTGCGTGGTAGCAACAGTTAGCCCCGTGGTCCCAGCCTATTCACCCGGATATACAAGTGTTGGCATCTATACCTATCCTTCTTGGGGATATGGAGGCTACTATCCTGGTGGACTAAGTTACTTTGGCGGACCAGGATACTATGGGGGATTTGGGGGATTTGGTATGGGCTTTGGTGGCCCCGGTTTTGGCTTTTGGTAAATAGGTGCATTAACTACGCTTGCTTATTTTCTTAAGCGTAAGCGATCGGCGAAGGAGTTATTGTCAAATCTGGTGTCCATCAAACCAAGGCAATATCATCATGGCATAGTGGCTCGGTTTGGGATAATATCGGCCATAGTTAAATGTAATGACAGCATGTGGAGCCCGGATGAAGTGAAACGAAATCCGGGAGGTTCAACGCATAATGCCCTAGATTACGGCTACGCCTGCATCCGGGCTGGTATCTTCAAATGGTCGGCGATTTAGCTTAATCTCAAGGGCACTTGGGATGGGAGAAGAGATCTTGTAAACGGTCTGTAGCGTAGATTAGGACCTTCTCCTGTGCATAGCTAATTGTTATCTAAACCTGTACGTTTGGAATATCGGACAAATACTCGCGCAAACAACGCCTTTTTTGCGGATTTTCTGTAACCCAGAGAGGAAGGCTATCATGCCCATTGTCCAACGCCAGACTCACAAACGATATTGCATCTGGATAATAAATTGAAAGTGCCTCAGCCAGGTTCGTGGGCTTTAGGGCTATCTCAACCAACTCCCAATACATCTGGTTACTAATACTTTGCGCCATCATCTCCGGTGCAAGACTTTGCATCTTATCGACCGCGCGTGTGGCGATTCGCATCTTCAAAGTCTCAATAAAATTATCAGGCATTTCCAAGATCTCCTCCAAATGCCCTATCTCATGACCAAGTTCGATTAGTAAAACACGCTCACACAGGCCAGCATAATTAGCCACGGTTTCTAGTAATGTGGACAATAAAGCCTTGTATCTCGCGATTATCGCTGCCAGATCATTGATTGGTAATATAAAACTTTTTTAGGTTTTATTTGTCTATTTATCGAGCATTGTAATATACATCACGCAAATCAGTATGCAAAAACACCCGCGGATAAATGGGTTTTTCCAACACTTATGGGGAAGTCAGCCTTCGCTCGTCTTCAGCCGCCAATGGTTGGCCAACACCCCATTTGTCGCGTGTGTGTCGCTATTTCTTAATGTATTTTAAAATTCAATTGGCTTTGAAAAACACTCTTTTATTATAAAATACTTAACATGTATATATTTATCGCATTTATTTGTAACTTTGCTGTTGTTTGGTTGAGGTTATGTCTGCCAGATGGTGTGCGTAGAGTTGCCTCTGAAAATATTTCTCTGAGAAATCAACTGGTTTCTTTGACACGCAATAGTAAAAGAGCACCTAAGCTAACAGCCGGTGATAGAACTATATTTGCTATTTTGGCATCGCTTATTGGCGCAAAACGCTTATCACGAATAGCTATAGGGCTAAAACCAGCAACGATATTCAAGTTTCATCAAGCATTAGTAAAGCGAAAATATAGTATTCTGTTTTCAACTAAAGTCTATAAAAAGCCTGGGCCTAAAGGTCAATCTCAGGATTTGATGATAGCCATTCTTGAAATGAAGAAACGAAACCCAAGCTATGGCTATCGATGAATTGCGATGCAAATATCCAATACATTTGCTGTTGATATTGATTAGGATGTTGTTCGCAGGTTGCTGAATACACAATATAAAAATCATCCTGATAATTATGATGGCTCGTCATGGCTCACTTTCATTGGCCATATGAAAGATAGTCTTTGGTCAATTGATTTGTTTAAGTGTGAATCAATCCATCTAGAAACCCACTGGGTAATGGCTGTATTGGATCAATTTACGCGAAGGGTGATTGGATTTGCCACTCATCAAGGTGAACTCACTGGCGTTGATATATGTTGCAGGTTTAATCGAATAATTTCAAAAAATACATTGCAGAAAATTCTTCCATGAATATTTCGCCGGCGAAGGCAAGCTTGTATTTGGTGTTTTGTAAACAGACTTTCTATCAGACGATGCAGAAATTTCAGGTGAGTTTTGTGCGGCCAAAATTAGCATTTTGCAGGATTTTTGGGATATAATAAGCATGAGTTGCGGACGTAGCATGATGCGTTTACTGAAATGAAAAAATGTTCTTTACAAGCTCCTTTTATCAAAATCGATGAGGTGGATAATTTAATTAACTCCTGTCCGCAGAAAATCATCTTTTTGAAAGACAAAAATTCCCGCTATATCATTGGCAATGAGCTGTATGCGCAAAAATATGGTTTTCGAACGGTGGACGAGTTTAAAGGCTTAACCGATAAGGATTTAAATCCAAGGCACAACAGACTCTATTTAAATGATGATCAGGCTGTTGTGAAAACCCTGCGCCCAAAGAATATCTATAATCCTGCATATTATCCCATCCATGGTGATGTTTTTGTTGAAGGAAACATTGCACCGGTCGTCAATAACAATGAAGAGGTGGTGGGTCTCCTCGGAATGATAGAAATAAAAGAGCATCTGCTGGCAGGCTCCTTTTTGTCTGTTTTGCGGTTTATTTGTGATAATAATCTTGGAAAATACCTTAGACAGAATCAGTATGAAATCAATTCACTGCAAATCAGAATATCAAAGAATGAATTAGTTTGTTATTTTTATTCGCAATTACTGAATTTGAGTACCAAACAAGTCAGTCAACTCGTCAATTTGAGCCCGCGAACGGTTGAAAAATATATTGAAAGAGTCCGGGACAAAAGAGCTGAATTACCAGTCCATGTGTTTAATGAGCTCATTCAGCAGCTCATTTTAGATAATTTGTCGTAATTTCTACGATTCTGCCTATCAGGCAAAATCGATAGACTCCCTCTTGTACCATTTCACCTAAGGCATGGCAGCCTGTAATGGGTTAAGGCTGTCCGATGGCACATTAAAAAGTAAGCGAGTGCATTAATTACGCCGAGGTGAGACGTAATGACAAAGGCGTAGTTCGCTAACAAACATAAGCGTAGTAAGGAGAGCTAAAAATGATACAAGATAGTTTCAATTTGAAAAAAGATAAGGCAATATTGCTATTATTATTATTTTCCATGCTGTATGTCACTTTGAAGGTGACCTGCAACCCCCTTTTTTTTAGACAAATAGAGTTAAAGCTTTTTTTCGTTGATTACCCCATAAAATTAACCGGTTCAGCACTTGTCTATTCGTTTATCTATGTTATCAGTGACTTAATTGCATTGTTATCCAATCGTAAAACGGCTATTTTTATTATTTTATGCGGTATTGCCTGTGACGGATTGTTTTCATCAACCTTTTACCTTCTTTCGTCCATTGACATCCCATCGGTTATGAGCAGCAGCGAGCTGATAAAAACACAATCATTTAACCTTCTGGGCGCTGAAATGTGGAGACTGTTCTATCATGGCCTGGCCGCTGCCACTGTGGCTTCTATTGGTGAAGTTTTATTGTTTTCCCTGCTTTATAAAAAAATAAAGAGTTTTTTTGCTTCGACAGCACTGAGTGTGATTTTTACCTTATCTTGTCATAATCTTATTACAGATTATCCGATGCTTAAACATGAGCCTGACGCATGGAATTTAATCATACATAATCTAACGATTAATATCTCGATAATGGTTCTTTATGCTGCTATTGTTTCTTTATTTATTAACCTGGAAAGGCGCGTGTTAAATTGAGCTTAAGCGCATCATTATCCATAATTTCAATTTTTTTATTGAGGGTATTGGTCGCTATATTCTTTGCCTCACTCAAAGAATGCATTAAATAGCTGCCGCATTGATACAGGTTGGCTTCAGGTATTTGTTCTGTTTGGAGGATGTCCTGCATGGATTTCTTCCATGCTTTGGCAATCTCCATTTCGCCTGGGCAACCCGTCACACTCATGTAAAAACCGGTGCGACAGCCCATTGGCGAAATATCTATTATCTGGCAGTCTTGAACCTTTAAATGCTCTCGCATAAAGCCTGCAAATAAATGCTCAAGGGTGTGCATCCCTTTTTCAGGTAATTTTTCTACATTAGGTTTAGTAAACCGCAAATCGTAAACAGTTATGATATCGCCATTGGCTGTACGCAAATCTTTTGCTTTACGCACCGCTGGAGCCGGCATCAGGGTATGATCAACAGTAAAGCTTTCCAGTAATGGCATTGCAAATGCTCCATTGAAACTCATCGAAAATCAATACGATAGCAGATTCGTATAGAACACACCAGACTGACTGAAATCATACAGCCATTCCAAGTGGAATGGCTGGGCTTTTATCAGTGCATGCTTTTGTGAAAGGCGATTTACACAAGAATGCAGCTGCCAGACGGTTGTGGTTCTGCCTTTTTAACGTGTCCTTCTCGAATTACTAGTTTTCAATCAAAATTTAGTAACTAAATCTAAAAGCAATAATTTTCATCACCAATCTGATAAACTGTTGCACATGAAAATAGTATTCTACCTGCTATGCAGCACTTTTCGGTCACTGTTACTACTCCTACGACCAGGAGGAAGCAAAACTCTCATACTAGAAGATCTTCATCTCAAGCAGCAACTTATCGTTCTCTCTCGAAAGCATAAACGCGGTCCCAATCTATCAAGTATTGACAGGCTTCTATTTGGCGCTCTTTCTTCTCTATTACTTACCAAACGTCTCAGTAAAATTGGCATTATTGTTAAGCCTGCAACACTACTTAACATTGGTTAACAGAAAACACGACTTGATGAAAAAAATAAACCAGTTTAAATACTGTTACAATTATCATCGGTCTCACTCCCCAGTAAATGGTAAAACTCCTGGGCTGGTTAACGATAATTGCATCAAACCTATCTTATTAATAAAGAAATTTTCGTGGAAAACTCATTGCAAGGATATGTTTCAACTACCGATAGCTACTTGTACTTAAAATTCGAGAAGCACAGGCTAGGCAGAAATCCTATTTGGACAGAGCAAAAAATCATTGGCTCAGAAGAATTTCAAAATGCATTTTCGCAATAAAATAAACTTGGTCCAGTAATCATTTAATTATATTTGACTGAGATTTATTTAGGGGTTGTAATGCACTCCATGCCATATCTTTTGGTAATTTATTTTAAATAATCTATTTAATATCAATAACTTACTTCATATATTTATGGTGCGACCCCTATATGCTTAGTCGCTTCATTCACCGCATCTTTCGCTTCAATTCTCAGATGCTTCCCACCTGATGGTTGCTCCGTAAACATACTCATTTCTGAAGCAGTCCGTTTGCGTCCCTTCATTGGGCGTTCGGATAAATCGTTTAGTGATAATTCATCACTCACGGAAGAATGTTGTTGGTAAACTTGTTCTATTTCTTCAACTAATTGATCCAAAACCTCAGGTTTGGTCATTTTAAGTATTAAAGCTTGTTGTTTTTTATAAAAGGCATGGTTATGTGTATGTTCACCGGGATACTCTTGTTGAGCATGAACTAATTCATGGGCAACCACTTCAACCAAATTTACTAATGTCCCTCGATGTAATTTGCCTTTATTTGTGATTAACTCTTTTAGGATTGTTTCACCAAGGCCACTGATCATAGCAATAGCATTCCAATAGATGGTCGAACTTGATTGATAGGTATACATCAACGATCCGTTCGGCTTTGTCGATAATCCAACCCCCAGATTTGGATAGCCGTATTTTGCCACAACCAATTGCGTCACTGCAGTTAGCAATCCCCAATTCGATGTCGAGTCAATGTCTTGAGGACGCCATTCGCTATTCTTCATGAAAGTGCTTTCTTCGGTCATTTCCTCTTGCTTTTCTATTCTCGCTTGCTCTTCCTTATAAAAAGAAGTAAATCGCCTAAGACTTTCAGGGACAGACTTTAGAGATGGCAATACTTGTGTCTTATTATATTCTTTGGCGAGATCGACCAACGAATAGGTTTTATCACCGTAACTGGCTTCAAATAGAGGTAAAAAAGCAATTAATGAATGTAACATAAAAGGTGATTCATATTTTGCGTAATCCGACAAAGGTTGATTGTCCATAATTCTTTGTGCATCTTCTTCAATGCCACTATTGATTAATGTCGGGTTATAAAGGAATCTCTCAAAATGGAAGAAAAAGTCATATGGTAACTCATACAGGCCTAAATGATTATTCAAAAAGAGTCGCGCATAGGACTCGATATAGGCTCTTAAAACATAAGGTTTGATCAAATTATTCACTTCGCCTGCATTCGCAAAATCGGTTCTATCCCGACTAAGGGGTAAAGACTTTGGAAAATCGATGATAATGCCTTTCTTGCGAACAATGTCTCTGATTTCACTAGGAATATAAGCATCACTATCACCAATTGGTTTCATTGCAAGCCCGGCAACGGTCATCTTATCTTCAACCGACTTAAACGTTTTGATGTCGCCAAAAGGTGGCATGGCGATGGTTGCTAAGGGGGTTAATGGCTGGTTAATTTGCTGATCATTCAGAGTGATTTTAACAATATCTGCATCAACGGTTGCCCCATGCCCTTTAAACGTTCGTTGATGGCGAGCAGCACTCAACGCCGGCACACCGTCACGTTCAACCCGTTCAATGGCAAATCCTTTAAAGTCGCCATCAAGCTGTTGCCAGCTCATGCGAATATCAACAATCTTATCCTGCTCATCATAAACGGGTGTGAATTCAAATTGATAATATTGACCATCACCTTTACCACATTTAACCCGAACGGTTTTGGCATTATGATAAATGGTAAACAAGCCAACACCATGGCCACCAATAAAATGCTGGTGGTTATCCGATCGTTTTGTCGATGCACCCGGTAAACAAAAAAATTGAAATACTTGTTCCAGAGTCATACCGACGCCAAAGTCTTGCAATCGAAACACATTGCTATCGCCTTCTTGGAAAACACTGGCCTCAATCTTAGCCTTTGGATTAAGTTCGGGCTCAGCGAAATAGGCATCAATCCCATTCTGCAATAATTCTCTTTCATATAGATGCTGGTTAGGATCCGCTTGATGATAGATGGCATGTTGTAACAAACGCCTGAAATGTCCCTTTTTACCATAGGCACCGTAAGACTCAACTGCATGAATAAATTTCTCAGGTGAGTCTGCTAATGTGTTTAGCAAGCTGGAATCAAACTGAAAAGCCGTCATGAAGTCCAGCAAGGATAATTGCTGAACTGGCGACTCAGCCTGTGTTAACAAAGGAGGTTTATTTGAAACTAAGCGCTCTTTCGGAAACAAGAGATAATACGCCATTTGTCCACTAGTCGATGGCATCGCATCAATCAGGTCTTTCACTGACTCAAATTGACTCATATGATAGGACAACTTGGTTCGATTACTCGATAAATCCTGATTTAATTGCTCCAAGGCATCCATACCATAATGCTCAATGATATCGATTAATTTTTGGCTAATACCATCTTGACAGCCTTCATTAAGAATGTGGCAAAGCAGATCAAATGTTGATAAGACCAATACTTGATCCCGTTCACTCATGAGTTGCACGTAGCCAATGATCGAGCGGTATTCACTCGATGTTTTCTCCTCAGGGGTATACTTGAATAAATGGATATATGGCATCATTGCCTTGATTTGCTCAAGCGGTAAATGAATCAAACGCAAACAATGGGAGTATTGCTCATAAGACAAATTTTGCTGGTTCAACCAAGCTAATTTGGTCAATACCTTGGGAGAGGATAATTGCTCTGGTGTCAAAGGCGCAATGACTGCACCTTGAGGGTAGCCATCATAAGGTTTTGTTTTCACAACACCATGGCGCAATTTTACATGATATTCAGGAACAAATTTTCGATAGACCGGGTAACCATGATCCGTAATTAATAAATTGGATGGACCCTCACTCATAACCCAAATTTCTTGATGCGCTAGATAGCTGGAATTATTTGCGCCTCCTTTACGGGCTCCTGGTATAATGGCATGGGGGGTTGTTAAAACAGCCTCATGATCATCAATGTACAACTTGAATGTCCCTGGCGTATCATTCTCATACACATGCATGCTCTTAGACGTCTTTAGCACCTCGCCTTGTTGATTAATTAACCGGAAATTATCCGCTTCATCCGTCAAAATGAAATAGACTGCGCCTTCATCCTCAAACTGACTAAAATACTTTATCTTATCCTGATTGAGCTGATTGCCCATGGGATCATATAAAAATCCATCGACTTGATAAAAATCACCATGGCTAGTTTTATGAATTCTGATATCGTAGCCTTGATGAAGCACCGTACCTTGTTTATCAACCAAGGCCATATATCGGCTTACAAGAAAATAGTTATCTGTTTGTTTTGGTTTTGATTTATTTTCAATGAGATAATAGTCATCTCTTTCGAAGATTGAGCCGATGTCAGCAAAAGAAGCGTCTATATTTAACGGGATGTATGTTTGTCGTTTAGGCTCAAATATGGCCACCCCGCCATTCATTTGCACTATTTCGGGCTTGCCATGGGAATGAGCGTCTTCTTTCGTGTGGGGGATAAAATCACTGACTTTACCACTAGCAATGGTTGCATTCTTATTTATATCGTATAGTTGTGCATAACTCGAATTAGCGTCTGTTAAGACAAGCAGATTTGGATCAGTGGCAACAGGAATGATCTTATCCTGATAAATCGTATGCACCGATTTGCTATTGACATCATAGATAGCCCTTTTCTTATCTGAACCATACAATACATAAGCGGTTTTTGATAATCGTTTGACAGACCAATAATCTTCGCTAATCAATTCTCCTAACCCATTAACAACCTGTTTTTTCGAAGTTTTTTTATCTGTTATCAACAATACATCGTCTTCCTCTAAATCAATGTCTTGTTCTGGCAACTCCATCACCTTAGTATCATGGTTGTCAAACAATTGCTCTATTTTGGCAATTAATAATTGCCACTTGGGATCATGTAGTTTTTGAAATCTGTCATTATAGAGTTCATTTTGTCTATTTACTCCAAGAGAGTAATAAAATCGTTTGCCTTGATAACGAAATTGTAAGAGATAGTCGCCAATAGTGTAATCATTGTAGCCACTATAGAAAGGGTGGGTATAATAGGTTGCGACCAGGGATTTTGCGTGTGAAAGAATATTATAAGCATCTGGATTGGCAGATAAGATAGCATTGGTTGTGTCGTCGCCATATAAATTCATAATGCCATGCTGTTTATATAAATCATGTAGCGGGTTTTCAGTCGTTCTTGGTTTATATTTGATGCTTGATAGTTTTTGTTCCACCTTACTGCCATCAACATCCTCAACCATAGCCACACTGTTAAAAGATACCGATACTTCTCCTGGTGGATATTTAAACAACAGTGGTATCATGTTGAGCCGGTTGGTTGATTTCAATTGCTGATAATAGGTTTCATCTAGATAGATTCGGTTATTGTCTAGATCGATCAAGTAGGGTTTGTCGTCGTTGCCTATCAACTTGGTTAGATATATTTTTGTTTCACCACCGGAGAATTCCGGCGCTTTACTTGCTACCGAATCAAGCCACTGTTTAGGTGTTATCAATGGATGCAAACGCAACACGCCTTCGCTGGCAAGATGAGTGTATGGCTCTACATCCGGCACATATTGTTCACCTTCAAGGCGGGTCAACACGGTTTTAACCAGTGCATCAAAGACATTATCTTTGGCATTTAATGAAGCATTGCTGGCTTGTAATTGTTTGACGAGTGGCGCAATACTATTGGCATACCTAACCCATTGGGGATGGGGCATGGTTTCGATTTTTTTAATATAAGCTAACACACTGTTTCGTGTTTCATCACTGTCAAGAATCACTCGGTTTCTTGATTCAGAAATGGTTGTTTTGCGGGGCAATTCCCATGTCACATTGTCAGCAAGGTTCTCGAGTGGCTGTGTCGTTGTCGAAATGACAATGCCACCAATGGTAATGCTTGCTTTATACTCTTTTTCCTTCGCTTTAAACGGTTTTCCATTAATTAAAATGGGTATCTCAATATTGGGCGCCAAGTGATTGGTTAGCATTGCCTTATACTCAGGTTTGTGGATATCTGATGAATAGACTCTTGTCACTGTTCCCAAAGGAATCGAATCATCTTCTTCCATGGAAACACTGATTTCCCTATTGATGCGACGATATTCCAAACGACAGCCAATATGTCCTTCTCGGCGCGTTTCAATAACAACTTTTTCGCTCTCATCTTTCAAATGCGCTAATTTGATGAAACTACCAATACCAAAGCGACCAATTTGCTTGGCAGAATCCCCTTTTGTAGTTTCTTTAGGGAGTAAGTATTTGGTAAAAATGACCTCAGGAGACATTCCTTGCCCACCGATTTCTTTAATTTCATAAAAGCCTTCTTGTATTGTGCAATCAATTTGATCAGGATTTGCATCTAAGGAATTACTAATTTCTTCAACAATAGATCGAGCTCGGAAAGCATTTTGGTTATAAATATCCCCTTCGATGCTATCATCAACGGGCGGTTGAAACTGTTTAGTAAGCATCAATCTCAACTCATCATTCATAGCAAAATACTGAATGAATCGGTTAAAATCACTTAAGGAATATTGTTCTTGATCGGGTCGAATAATATTCAGTTTCAGGAAGGTTATTAAAGGAATTAAGGGGATATACTTTTTGATACCAAATTGCGCCCTAAGATTGCTGATGTCTTCTTTTGTCAGATGTTCAAGATCAATCGATTCTATATCAAGATAGGATGCGGCTTCCCTGACAAATTGCTCTAATTCAGTTTCTAATGTATATCGCGACATATTGGACCTCTTGAAAGCGAATCATAATTGTACATTTTATGTGCTATTAAGTCAATATTAAACCTGGCATATGTTATAGCAAAATGAAAATGTCACATCGTTAACAAGATAAAAATGTCACCTACCGTGTTGTATATGGCGCGCTCGGAGGGATTCGAACCCCCGACACCTTGGTTCAAAGCCTTATGCTTTAATTTTAAAATTTAATAAAATCAACACCTTACGATGCGTCAAAATCATGAAAAACGGCCTAAAACTGCCTAAAACGGCGTAGTACGGTCACAGTTATGTCACGTTTTCGTCACAGTGCATTTTGATTTCTAAAAAGTTTATGATAAATAGTATTTGATTCGCCTGATAAGACTATCGTCATATTTCAAGTATGTTTCTCTAAAACTATCTATTAAAATTTGATTAATTTCTGAAGATGGTTTTGAGTGTTTTACTCCAGGCATTTGAGACTCGATTTTTCTTAATGCAAGTTCGCATGCTGCAAAATTACAACTTAACAAATCCTGGTACGTTTCATTATTCATATCGACTTTTTCATGTATTTTAGGAATGGATTTATTTTGCATTTTTTTGTAAATCGATTTCATTTGTTTAATATTGTTATATGAAAAATCCATTCCGCCCCAGTGCTTATGGTCTCTCAAATTGCTAACTGCAAAATCAAAGAAATTGGTAATATCCTTACAGTCGATCATTGAGTCAACATCAATAAGAACCAAACCTTTTTTATCGTATCCCCAATTGTTTAAATTATGTAGATCATTAATGAATGTAATTGCCACCCCAAATTGAGCAACCCCATATTCACCAATTTTTTGTACTATATTTTTACGCATTCTTTCAAAAAAACCAACTTTATCGCTACTATCAAAAAAGCTATATAGTGAAGGAATAAAGTTAGTTGCCTTGGTGAAATTATCCATTTCTTTAGATGCTATGTAGTATTCACGTTTTACTGGAATATAAAAAAAATTATAAGCTTCTCCATTGGCTTCATATAAAAGTTCTGTATCTGGAACGGCTATTCCAAGATTTTTTTTAACGAATTCACGGGCAAAAGTTTCTTGCAGACTATTTGATGATATAGCTTTCATGTAATACTGGCTGTCATCTATTAAACATGTTTTTTTGGTATTCACTCCTGAGAACCAAGAGGGAAGTGTTGAGCAAAAATTAAGTTGATCAGTTACATTCCTAACCGGCATTCCTTCCCAAGTTAGTTCATTATTAGAACCCCGTGCTAAATTCATGGTAGCGGCAGCTAGAAGTAAAAACTTATATATGTCCTGTATTTTCATGTAGAGCCTAGATTAATCCTATAAATAGTTCTTAAATTATACAGATTAATTATTAACTTAATATTAAGAAGGGCGTTTATTCTTAATATGGGAAGAGCATTGTGGTTGAGGTATTTAGCTTAAAAATCGCTACAGTAAGGTAGGCAAACAGGCTACTTACTACTTGCTTATTTTGCTGGCTTTGGAAAAAATGGGTTGAATATACTTTTTTATCGAAGTCACTACCTCTGGCAATGGCTTGGGGTCCACTTCATTCTTATTTAAGAATGAATTCCACATTGCTTGTCTTGATCTATCTTGGCTATATTCGTCGGTGAGCCCAATAGGGGGGCTTTCAGGAACAGATATCCCTCTTTTAGCAAAGGTAGAGGTGATAGCATCCAACAAAGTTTCTTCATCAATTTCTTCATTTTTCAACAATATATACAAATCCAGATAATCCTTTAGTCTACTATTTGCTATACCTAATAAAACAATCGCATGCAATTTTTCAGCAATCACCGTATAGACTGGATAAGTTCGAATTTTTGGTGCGGGTAGTTCACCAAGCAGAACAGGATAATTAGAATCAATTGGACCGGGGGTCACAACATCACCATAACCAATATCAACTTGTATTTTAATCCTTGCTTTTGATAACTCAGCAAATAACTCGATTCTGGCACCTGTATAGGCACCCTCTTTTTTTATGGTATTGGCAGTAACCGACTTCTCATCAAAAACGATTCCATCATCAGCTGAAATTATGCAAATGTCTTTAAAAACATTGGTTAAATAACCTAACTCATTACTACCAAACCCTAGTAAGTCAATATCCATTGTTGGTCGGTGTGGCATGTCATACCAAAGATTAAATAGTAAAGCGCCTTTTAATAAGTATTGATTGGCGTATTCAGATTGACCTATTCTGTAAAGCAACCTTTCGAGACCATATCGAGTTAATATGGCATTAAAATCGGATTGTTCTGCTTTTGCTATTTTTTTTAATTATGCTCGGATAGAAGCACTAACATCTTTCGTCATTGAATGGCCTCTAGATATGGATGCATTACATTTGCAACACGACAAATTTTCGCATAATGCCATAGTTCATCAACAGTTACTTTATTTTTTTCATAAGCATCTTTCAGTGCTTCAATCGCAATATCAATGCCTATTTTATTTCTATGCTTAAAGCAGTCTGCGATAGTTTTAGCAACATTATAAACTCTGAATTCCATACCATCTGATTTTTGGATTTCAATCCCCTGAGAATATGCTTCGCCTGAGTATTTCACCATTTTTATTGGTGGATAATCAATCTTAGGCAAATGACTATCAATAGGCATAGCTACCCAAACTTTCCTTGGCAGTTGTGTTGTAAGCTCGTGTATTTGAAGAGCAGTTAGCAGACAAAAAATGGCTTGTGGAACTCTAGATGCAATTACAAGCAAACCTTCCTTTTCAGAAAATTCCTGTTGTGGAAGACAATAAAGCCCTCTTTCAAATTGTTGAAGTTGATTATTAGCAACTAGTCTGGATATAGTAATTCGAGGAATGCCCGCTTCAACAAATTCCGAAGATCGTACAATTCCCTTTTCTTTAACCAACGCTAGTGCTTTTTGATTTTGTGTGATTTTTGTATTCATATCTAGATTATGTTCCATATTTTCCCTATTTGCAAATAAATAGGGTAAAAACGGAACATGAAACTATTGCAGATAATATATTTGAATATAGTTAAATTTAAATGTAACTATCTAATAAATATCAAAAATATCCGTTATACATTTAAAACCTAAGTGCAGTTCCTAAAATGAGTTTTAAGACCCATAAATTACTTTTAAGCATTTAAATAGTGGTTATTTCTAATATATCTTATTGATTAATATATAATAATTTTTGGTCCGACCCCGACGATAATTAGTGGTCCATCATGGTTAACTTTCTTAAGCAATTTAAAAGACTCGCTTTGGCCAGTAGATTTCTTCCGACTTGAATCCATAAATTTAAAGTCACACTGGGTAATGGTCGTCATGGACCAATGTTCTCGACATATAATTGGCTTCGCTATCAATGATAGTAATTTAGATGGGCCTGCAGTTTGTCGCATGTTTAATAGTATAATCTCCAGCCGATTATTGCCACAGCATCTCTCCAGTGATAATGACCCTTTATTTCAATATCATCAATGGAAAGCAAATTTGCATATACTTAATATAAACGAAGTTAAATCTGTTCCTTATACGCCTATTTCTCATCCCTTTGTCGAACGTTTAATTGGCACCATTCGTCGCGAGTTTACCGATAATATCTTATTTTGGAATAAACGTGATTTAGCCGCCAAATTAAACGACTTTCAAAACTATTATAATCACCACAGAGCGCACGGTTCCAAAAATATGGTTCCACCATTAACTTCTAAGGCTGTTACTCATGAGAATGTAAAATCAGCTAATAAATATAAGTGGAATTTGTACTGCAGGGGGCTTTTTCAGTTGCCTGTTGCTGCTTAAATAGCAATTAGAACACCACACCATAAAATGCCAAAGATAATGGCTACGTATAATAAGAATGAAATGCTCCCTCAAAGAAAAGAAGCCTTAGAAAAATGGAGTTCATATATTGAAAGCCTACCAAATAGTGGGTCATTTGCCACTTGTATTTATAAGCAAAATTATAATTCGCACAACGCAAGTCATTGATACAATTTGCCGAACATTTATTTTTGATATAACATTCCAAGCTATCTTTTTATACAGATCATATTATGCCTCTAATACCCTCTTTGATATTTGGTGAATTTCATGATGATTCGATTACAGATAGAGTCATGCACGCCCTAACTCCTCATTTGAAAAATCTAGGCTACGATACGTTTATTGATGAATATTCGCCCAAGGAGATTAGTGAAAAAATAGATTATTGGCATAATTCTTCCAATGAGCAGTTTAATTTGAATCAAAATCTATTAATCCCTTGGTTAATGAAAAATGACATGAATATTAAAGGTGGTGATCATTATTATGCCAGGAAACTTATATTGACAATCATGGACTCTAATCCAGATACATTCTGGTTAAGAGTTCTACAAATGTACTCGTTGAAACTGGTAGATACAACTTTTGGAATGTACTTGCGCGATCAAAGTTTATGCCAAGCATATCATTATAATGAAACTCCCTTTTTCGCCAGGGTAGGATTAGCCCATTTTGAGGGCATTCAAAATATTTTGACTAAAATGCTGACCTTTGATACCACACAACGCTCATTTTTATTTTTTCATATATATACGAAGGATCATATTGACTTCTTTGATGACTACATTAATTATGGCGAGTTGAGTGAAAAAGCTCCTCTTGAAGAAGCCAGATATCATGAAAGTTTTTATACAGATTATTTACCGTCGTTGCCAATCAAGGTTAATATAATTAACGCTAAGAAAAAACCTGTTGAAAAAATTGTTAACGAGATTCTAAAGCAAATTCAAAAACATTCTGCACAAAATCTAAATGAGCGATCACTTCCTGGCGAACAAGAAAATGGTAAACAAGCTTTCTTTTCTTTGAATCAAACAAAATCATACACAAAGGATAATACTAATCACATTGACCTAGAATATGATGAGATTCAATTATGGTCGAATTTGAGTCTCTGATTCGGTTCATTATATGGGCAATCTAAGGAGGGCTTTATTTACTGCCATGCACTCTTTTCTCGACCCACGTAGAATTTTTTGGTCCGACCCTTATATCAGCTTTTACTAAGTGTTTTAGCGACTGTTTAGCTTGCTATCAGAAGTAGTGAGTGTCGGTCAAAATTTGAGCACCATGCTTGGCTTATGGTAAAATCCATGCGTTTTAATATTTTCAACCTGCCTAATAAGATATGAATTTTTTGGTCCGACCCTTATATCAGACCCTTATATCAGGTTTAAAAGTTAATGCAAAAGATAATCTATCAGAAAAAGTGAGTTCTGTTGCACGTTTTCGTCCTCGACTAGCGACCAATAGCTGCTGTCGCAGAGCCAAGTTTTCAGCGGCTAACGCTTTTACTCCACCTGGACGCATGGCTTTTAAGCACGTGAGTAAAAATGAGAATATTAATGTCGTGAAATGTACCATGATTACTCATATATAGACTATATCAATTTTTTCAACCCAACTGTTTAGCTAGTTGATATTTAAAACAGAATTAGATCTCGAGACGTACAGGTAAGTTCCTATTGATCCAACGTTCCTGTATTTTCATCAATCGCATATAATGAACCTGCAAGGGTTGTGAAATAGACAATGCCATTATCAATGGTGGGCCTTGATCTTATTTTGCCATCGGCTTTAAATTTCCATTTTAATTCGCCTGTTTCCTTGTAAATAGCGTACATATATTCATCATCACTGCCAAAAAAAACAATATCATTGTGAACAACAGGCGACGATCTTAGATCTTTTTTACTTTCAAAACGCCACAGGTATTTGTTTTTTTTGCCATCAAAACTATAGAGATAGCCAGCGTGTCCGCTTACAGCATATATTTTATCGCTATCACAAAATGGAGAGGCGCTAAAATCAGCAAAAATTGATTTAGGCATATAAAACCAACCAATCCCTCCCGAATTTGAATCATGTGTAAAAATAACGCCGGCGGTTGTACCCATGTAAATTCTGTCTCCTATGGCACAAGGTGTCGCGATAAATCCAGATAATCTCTCTGGGTAACCATAAGAATTATCTATTACCCACTCCATTTCTCCTGTATTTTTATTGAGTGAATAATATCCTGAATCTTGCCCAACCATTTGATCGTAATTTCCAACAAATACATGTTTATGATGAATAAGCGGGGTAGAGAAGTGTGCTCCAGTTAATTCAAAACGCCATTTTATTTCACTTGTCATACTATCAACAGCAATCAAGGCACCACGAGCCCCCCAATAGAGCACGCCTTCATCTAAAACAGGTTTAGATGAAACTGCCCAACCTGTTTTCCATTTTAATTGATTATTATTTAAATCGAATGCATACATCTTCCAAGCGCTTACGTAGAGCGTGTCATTGTTAACTACAGGCTCAAAAGAAGAGCTACGTTCCGTGTCATAGGTATGGATAACAACCCCGGTCGATTGATCAAGCGCATAGAGAAAATTGTCAAATCCTCTTGCATAAATCCTTCCTTTGTAAATCATTGGAGGGGCATGTCTCGTGCAATAACCCTCGCATGGTTCACTAAGCTTGATTTGAAAGGTTTTGAAATTTGATGAAGCTGCATCGACAGTTTGAAGATTGAGTGTTGAACTCACGAGAACAACCAAAATACCAAACCAGAAATCAATTTTAAAGCTAATCATAGTTATTACATCCATACTGTAGAACATGCCAACTATATATTTTTTCTTTACGTAGTCAAGTAATAATATATAGTTGGCATGATCTAAGACATACAGGTTTACCAGATGCAATTAGAACCGATAATGGTGTCCCATTTTCTAGTCCAAATGCGTTATTTGGGTTAAGTAAGTTATCTGTTTTGTGGCTAAGACTAGGTAACGCCATTGAACGCATTAAGCCTGGCAATCCTCAGCAAAATGGACGCCATGAATGCATGCATTAACGGCTCTACCCCAAATAAAGGGGCACTTTAATCCAAGTTAGGTTAACCTAACTTATTGACTCGCCAATCAAAAGGAGATTAAAGTGCCGAGATATAATCTTATCCAAAATTTTCCAGGATTTTCTATAGCCACTATTAGGGGTCTGACCCACTATTAGGGGTCTGACCAAAATATTTAATTGAAAAACATAAAGTTAACTACAAGACAAGCTTAATATTGTGCCTTAAACCCTATTTTTCTTTAAAAAAATTGATTTTAAGGGATATGGCCGAGAAGTGAGGTGCTTTTATCAGTCTATTTTTCTTAGAATCTATATTAGTAAGCAAAAATAGCTTCTAAGACACAATAAGCATCTATATTTATGTTTAATCAATTGTTAAATAATAGAATTTTTTGGTCCGACCCTTATATATATCTATATTTTAATCAATTGTTAAATAATAGAATTTTTTGGTCCGACCCTTATATATATACTAGTAGATCCGCATCGGCAGTTGAGACAATTTATGGCTGTAAATGGTCACTGACTGTCTACTCTCTTTTGAGAGACGGAATCAATCGCCCTGGAGAAATGGTACAAAGTGTAGAAGGCCTTTCAACGAAAGTTTTAAACCAATGCTTAAGGAAGAATCTGGAATTTGGTATCCTGGGCAAAAACACCTTTAATGAAATACCCCCCAGAGTCGAGTATTTTGTAACTCCTTTTGGAGAAAAATTTTTAAAGATTCTAGATCAAATAGAAGCGCTCAATGATCAAATCAAATGATTTAGCTAATATGGTTTGATATCAAACTAAACTGTTCTGAATGGATTCAGTATAAGTACTAATTAATTCTTACACCTAAACGAGATTTAGCAGATCAGCAAGGTCGGGCCTTGGCCCATAGCCGTTAAGCTAAGGAATAATCATTATAATCGTCTGATGAATCGGCGCAAAAAGGAAAAAAGAAATCATTATTATCAATAAGATATTGAAGTGCATAAGACAATATGATCCAATTTGTTTGTCGAGAACAAATAACCCAGAGGTCTTATGCACGTACAAGAATTATTACATGGAATACTATCTAAAGCACTTCCTCATATTCATATTAAACGTATAAAAGCGTTAGTTAACGCAGTTAACTCTCTACTTCATGGGAAAAAACTGTCATTAACCCAGTTAGGTCGAACAATGCGTGGTTCTGCAAAAGAACGTCATTGCATTCGAAAAATGGATAGGCTTTGGCTCTGTTGTGTATGATGACTTATCGGGAACTTGCCAGCAATGTAAAAAGCAATCGTGGCATCTTAGCCTTGCTTCGTACTAACCCCGATAATCTGACTGCAAAACGTAAAATTAAAAGGGATGCCTTCTTTGAAGACCCCTATTTTTATAATTTGGCGCGCTCGGAGGGATTCGAACCCCCGACACCTTGGTTCGAAGCCTGATGCTCTGGTTTTAAATTCGTTATAAATCAATATCTTGTGAAGCGTCAAATTCACCAGGAACTGCCTAAAACTGCCTATTACAGCATAGTGCAGCCACAGTTGAGACACGCTTTGGTCGCAGAAAAAAATTAATCGTTTGTCTTAAATTAACTTCAATGTGTTATTTCTTATTAGGGTAAAATGATTTTCTTAATGCTAAACTTGGACAACACAGATTTCCGATTTCCAAATTGGAAATTATAGTATAACCCCATTTCTATGGAGCAAGAATTGATAAACTTCTTGAGGACTGTGCTCAAAGGTCAATATTGGCAAAAAACAGCTTGGGTAGTTTAATATTATTAATATGGTTAAACCATAAGTATATTTATGTCCTCAAAAATAAACTGGCTTCTAAAATATTGCCTCAGGTGAAACCTTGCCCCAGTCTTGGTTATCAAGCCATGGAATTACCCCATAATTAGCAAGAAAATAGTGTCAAAGCCAATGGTTGGTAAAATTGGGGGTAGGGGTTTATTAAAGGCTCTGTGGGTTAAAATTGATCAGTGGTTGATTTTTGTTATAATGCCTTTTTGTCCATTTTAAATGGTGTTATGCGGATAATTCAATTTTACCAAAGCAATCATCAGCCAGCCTCTTCTCAATCTGATAATCCTGCAAATAAAAAGGTTGATTCAGAACTTTTTATTTATGGAGGCTCTGGTGTTGGTAAAGGGGAATTGATCAAAGTTGCTCAAGGTGCTGAATTTGATCCCTATCCATCTCCATTAAAAGAAGAACGTACCGATTTAATAGTACCTTATGGAAATCAAGAGGTTAGGTTTAGTGTGTTTCAAAGCCCCGAGCGCGAGAAGGGGGCGGGTCTGGCGTTTTATGGCCAAATAAGACTATTAATTGTGGATATGACCTCCAGGGCATCCCTGGATGAATGCAAAAAGGTTTGGGAATCGTTTGCAACCGGTTATCAATTTGATAAAACTTCAATTTTCCTGGTGGCTACTAAATCTGATTTGACGCAGGAGTATGAGCTGAGCAATGATGAGCTTGTGGCTTATGGAGAAAGCCTGGCAGAGAAACATCGCCAGTTTGCAGGCCTTGCTTTTGTCAGTGCCGCAAATCCTGAATCCGTTCATGGCCTGATGCAGATTATAGCTCAGGAAGCGCTTTGGCATAAAGGATTGGCAGAGCAACCAGTATTTAAAAATTCGCCAGATCCATTTATTGCTTTGGCCAATCAAAGCAATTCCGTTGAACCATCTGTTAAAAGAAAATACTTTATCACATTTTGTGATATCCCTGTTGTAACCTGCATTACAAATGAATTAAGTGCACAAGCTGTATTAAATGATGTTTTAAGTAACAGGGGAAAAAGGAATAAAAAAATACTGATTAAGAGAATGCCAGCGCGAATGGGTTATGCTAATCACCTGGAAGAAACCAGAAATCAGGGATATAGGACGGTACGTACTTTATTTGATTCTGGTGCTGATTTTAATTATTTTGACAGTATCAAAGAAATTCAGGGGTACTGCGCTTCTTTTTTCGCCCAGTTAAAAACGTTCGGACTGTGCATTATCGGTGAGGTAGTTGATGATAATCTGGTTCAGGTTTTTGCTCTGAACTTAATCAGCTTCAAAGAAAAAGTCGAAGATCATCAATATTATCAGAGCATTCTGCCTCTTACTGCAATCGATGAGCAAACTACATTGGGAGAATTAACCCGTACTTGGCGAGAAGCGGTTACTCTTGCCCAGGCGGTGTACCATTTTAATTTGTCGCCCGTAAAAGAACCCTCAAGACAAATGATAGCGGAGCAGGGAGATCAACTGGTTTTACCCTATGTTATTGATGATGGAAGGCGTTCTATCTATAGCCAGCATTTAACGAGTTCAGAAGATGATTTACCTGAATTTAATACGATGTTGGCAATGACTCTTGATAGCATAAAAAATACACCTGTTTTATACGGTGTGGATTATACAACGTATAATCTCATAAACTTTATCCGTTTGAAATTTACCTTGATGACCGGGATGCAGCAGCAGATTCTGGCAAGGACAGCTGATATAGAACTTATTAATAATGCAGATCTCAGGAGTACTCTGATCCAATTGCTGGAATTGATTTACCACATGACTTTTAAGAAAGGTAGAGAAAAGCAATTAGTTATCAGCAGTGAGCATGATGTTTATTCTATATTAAAAAAGGCTAATAGTACTTTGCTATCAGAAAGAATGGCACTTCCTGGATTGGTCAGCGAAAAGAACTTGCGGTATTTGTTAACTGACGAGGCCTCTTTGCATGTCTTGCGTTCATTTGCTATTGATGTTTTGTTTCTTAACAGGGTAAAAGCGGCGAAAATGGTTCATGAACTCAAAGAATTGATTTATTTAAAAGCTTATGTATCCATGCCTCCTACCATCAGCAAGCGTTACCTGGCATTACAAGACAGCCATATAGGCTCCATGTTTTTTACTTTTTTCTACTTAAACCAATTTAATGTCCCTCAAGTTAACCATGTACAGCTATTAGCGCAACAGGAATTACCCAAGGTATTCCATGCTTACATCGGGCGGAATAAAAGTGAGGTGGGAATCACACGTATGAGCTCTGAAGCAGGGTTTTACCTGGTGATAAGTCCAAAAGACAGTGCTGTTCTTCAGCGAGTTTCAGCGTATATGTTGTTTACTTCAAAGTGGGGGATTCAGTTTGATTTTCCTTCCATGCGTAAGGCTACATTAAAAGAAAGCAATGAGTACTATGGTCCTTTAGCGCCCCAATACCAACATAATGCGGAGCAACTGTTATTCCAGCAACGTCTGGCATTTAATAAAGAGGACATTCTTGATGCTTTGATCTTTTTACTGCATCATCATTTTATACCCGATCAAGAGCCTGGTTATTCACAAGGTTATTTTTGTAGCTGGATAGTTTTGTTGCTTTATCAGGCTGCGTATTTTGATGTCTTGCTGAGAAACGACCTTGAGCTTAACAAACCTGAGATTACCAACTTAGAAGGGTGTAAACATTATGCTTTAGGTTTTTTTGCCCGGAAAGGCGAAAGGGATTTTATCAATGCTCTACCACAAGGCTTAAGGATATCTGCAAAAACTACAGCACCTTTTACTCTGGCTCACTCCTTAATTCAAGATAAGAAACATTTCAGTACAGATGGTTATTTCGTTAAATCGCCAGAGCTTTGAGACTATGGATATTTATATTTTTATCAGAAAAAGAAATGAAAGAGTCTATAAATTTGCGGTGTATGCAAAAAATAAAGAAAATGCGGTGTTTCATATGCAGCAAATGCATCGTTTGTTTGTTGAGCAGTATTCAAAACTGGAACAAGCTAAACTGGATGCTTCTTTTAATGAGTCTTCAGAGAATCAGGCGAGTTGGCAAACCGTTGTTGAAGAAGCTGAAACACTTTCAGATTATATTTTTGATTTTGGTAGTGAAGAATTAAAGTGTCTGGAAAATCAATTTAATGACTATCTTGGTCGACGTTTGGGCGAGCCCTGGTGCATGTTTACGGTTTTTGATGCAGAAATGAAACAGGAATTATGTCATTTTCAATTACCATCAACCGAATTCAATACATATCCCGAACAAGTGAAAAAGGACATAAAGCACTATGAAGAAACTAATAGCATTGCAATACCTGCTATAGAACATTTTGTCACTGACTTTTTTAAATTAAATCCCAGAAATAAAGAATTACACGATATTATGAAATTGGTACGAGATCGCAAGCATTTAAATGAGGTGTACCAGTTAGATAAAATTGACAGATATCTATTGAGTGAGGAATCAAAGATTCTGCTCGAGCTTCCGCAACAATTTATTGATGAGTGTGTCAGAAAATATGCAGATGCTATTGCTGCAGATCCATTGTTTGATCAATTTATACTGAACTTGCGCCAAAAGCCCACCTATGTTGCCGTTGAGCAGGCAGCCAAGCATCAACTGGACAGAAAAACGCGCTTAACACCCTTGATGTATGCAGTTGATCGGAGAACAGTCTGGGGGAAGAGTACTGAAGAAGCAAAGATGTACGCATTAAAATCCTCCCGGTTGCTACTTGAAGCAGGTGCTGATGTTGGTGCGCGAGATTGTTGGGGACGGACGCCATTAATGTATGTAGTGCTGGGTAAATACTCTTTGGACAGGTGCCAGCAAACTATGCCAGGAAGGGAACAGGTAGCGCGCTTATTGCTTGAGTACGGTGCCGATCCAGGAGTAAAGGATAAGCTGGGATTATCTGTCATTGATCATTATATAGCTGAATGTGGTGAGCATCACCCAGTGGTTACTTTGTTGCGATGCGCAATAGTGTTACGGGATTTGGCTACAGTATTTGGCAACAGTTCATCTGAAGAGCCGAATTCTCATCTTGCGGATCATTTGGATAAAGCCGAGTTAATGCAATTTATCTTTTTTGTTGCCCATGAATTTAAATCTCATCCTGGGAAATTGCAGCAGTTTCCTTTTGAATCCATGAGGTATCTTCATGGAAAGATAGACGAGATAAAAAAGAGTGAATATTTTGCTGGTTTGGAAAACGAAACCCAGCAGCATTTTCTGTCATTATTCGTTCGATCTCCTTATCCGCATTTTTTAAAAGATATACCCATTAAGGTTATTAAGGTTAATGATTTATCAGAAGGTAATGGAGCGAATGCGGCGAGGCTTTCGATAAGCGATAAGGCAGAGTTGAATTTAAGGAATCATTTGTTTTTGTTGGGGGCAAGCCAGCGGGATTGCAAGGTTACCGAAAAGGATCTGGATGAACATTTGAGTCGGTATAAGATATAAAGAGGAACGGTTGTTCTGCACACCCTCCCCCGGGGGAGAAGGCGCATGCAATAGATTACATCAGAGAAAAAGTGACAGTCTTGTTTCTTTGGTTTAACTTAAGCTCTTCCTGTAGTGTTATAAGCCATTCACGATTTGCGATAGCGTTCTGTTGTGTTTCAGGATCCATTGTTCCATCAAAAGTCATTATATGAGCCAAATGTTCTGAATTATGGCATTCCTGATAAAAAATTTTTCCAGCCTCAGGATGATTGTTAATTCCATTAAGCACAGTGCGTAAATTAGGATGAGCGCCTATACAAGTAGCAAGACGTTTGAGATAGGATTTTTCTTTCCAATCATACCATGATAAATCGAGTGCTTTCAGGCTTTGGTTATTTTCCAAATAATTGAGACAGTCCTCATATTCGCTTTCTAAAGTAAATCGTACTCCCGAATACGATAAATAGGAGAGTATTTGGCCATTTTTTTGCGCTTTATTTAAGGCTTTAAACAGCTGATTCAGCCTGCTTTGCTGATCTTTTGTACCAGTAAATTTATCACTGCATTTACGCAGGAATAATCGTTCCAGGGATTTGTTTTTTGCTAGGGCAGTACATAATTGTGCAAATTCCTGATCGCTTATTCCAGCCGGTGATGCTAAGCCAAGAAAAGCCAGATTGAGTTCTTTGATTTCATTGTCTTCAAGTTTCTGCAGAATAGCAGGTAAATCAAAAGGAATGTATTTACGGTAAAGAGCCAGCAGATTACCACCGTTATGAGCATCATTATTGGTATAGTGCCAGCCTTCGAGGAACAGGTTATTAGCATTAGGACCAATCCAGCGTTTGAACAAGGTTGTTACTTCCATTGCAGTCAGTTTATCCAGATCGATTTCCAATTCTTTAATCAACAATGCTGGATCAACAGTTTGGTATTGTGCGGGAATTGTAGCGTTGTATTTTTTAGCCAAAGAGAGATTCAGTCCAAGACCTAGACGAATGTTCAGTGAGAGCAGCTTTAATTCCGTTTCCAGATTCTTGAATGCTCCATGGGATAATGCATTGTCAAAAATATCATAACAGTATTTGATCTGTGTTTCTGCTAAAGCCAAGTCTTCAAGTGCTTCAGTCGTCTGACGCAAACGCGTTTTGGCGGAGGTTCTTTCCAGGAGGACAATTAATCCTTCAATAGGTGCAAACTGAGTGTAATTTACCTGGTGCAAGCAGTTCAGCGCCTGTAAAGAGTCCTCCTTTTTAATAGTGACTGGATCGCCTTGTGCATCAAAGTCATCATAATCCTGACAGTTAGAAAATTGGCGACCTAATTTGTTATAGGCAATAGCCATTTCCAGATGAAGTACTTGTTTTAAAGAGGATAAACGTTGGGTAATTACTTTATTGTCCGAATGTTTTTCTATAAATGAAAAACATTCGCGCAGCTGATTAATGGCAAATTCAGGTATTACCTGTGCTCTGGCCAAATGAATGTTTGCCAATAATTGCAAATAAGTATGAAGCGCGCTTTTGTCAGATATTTTCTTCGCATTTTGAATAAAGGAAGTGAGGTACAGTTGTGCCTCTTCATAATTACCTGAAATCACATACAGACCACCAAGAACAACTTGTGCACTTAACTTTTGGTAGGCGGTGAGACCAGTGAGTTCTACGTAAGAGCGCAGTGCTTTAATTGCCATATGGTATTCACCCAGATAATAAGCTTGATGTGCCAGTTGCAACTGCTGTTCTGGGGTTATTTCCAGAGAGGTGAATTTGGTATCCAATGGCCTGATGTTAATGCCTCGGTCGAGCAACTCCTGTTTTGTCAGTAATTGAACATTATTTTGTTGCGCTATCTCAACAAGCTGATCTATTTGATGGTAATTGAAATCACCTGGCTCGGGTTTTACTATAGCGAGACACCGACTTTTGTCTTTCGTGTTCATGGGCATGAAAATTTGAGTGCCGCCGCCATCACACCAGACCTTTTTTCCTGTCTGTGACCAGAAATCCGTTACTGGGCTTGCTATGGATACAGCAACAGGACTGGAGAGCTCATCAATTACTATTAATTCAGCATGCACACGGTCTATCGATTGTGTAGGATCGTTTGGATCGCTGATTTGATCGGCTATGCCTAGTTCACTGGGTTTAAAGTGAATTTCATCGGTAGCATATTCGCCAAGCCATCCTTTAGGACGCAGATATTTGAAAATCCGACTGCCTACGGGAATTCGCATAAAATGAATCGGCTTCCTGGTTTCTGCTGCATTAACATGGCTTGGAATCTTATTTTTCTGCATACGGGAGGTAGGATCTTTGGCGAAATCTTCATAAATTTTGCCTAAAGCAATGGCTTCAATCCCCTCAAGACCCAAAGCTCTGGGATTAACCATTAAATTGGCAAAAAGTAAATCTTCAAGAAATTGAATTTTTTTCGTTTGAATCGATTCACCTTGCCTGGTGAAATAATGGTTGGGGCGGTATAGACTATCTTGTGATGGTTTGATATCAAAAAGATTGCCTTTGTCGAATTGCCTCATCATGAGTTTAAGAAACTGCATGAGTGTAGAGGAGATCATCCTGCTTTTGTCTCTTAAGGTTACTTTGAAATTGTTAAGCAGTGAGTTCAGGCTTTCCAGAGCGGGTTGATAGAAAAGGTGTTCATGTCCTTGTTCATCAAAACCCTTAATCGTTTTTGTTTTCGGATTACGACGTGCTTCTGTGCCCATTCTTTTTAGTTCTGGCGCAGTGAATAAAATGATGTGATCGTTTTCTGAAAATTCAATAAGGATGTGTGCTAGTGCAAATAAATGCTCTGCATTTTCCTCCTTATTGAGTAGTGTTTCGATTTGAGTACTTAAAGGTGGTTGTACTGTTTTTAACAGTTCCTGAGCATATTGCCTTATTAAAGTATAGTCTTCTGTGCTGTAAGGTTGGTCTTCCGGATGTTCATAGCAAATCCTGACCGCTGCTTCATAGGCTTTAGCTGTCTTTTGTAAATAGCTATTGGAATCCATGATCAATTGCTGTTGTTTTTCCTGTGAGCCATATATCGGGATAATGATATTCGCATGGAAGGAAATGCTGCGTTTTTTTTGATTGATGAAATTATTTAAATTGGCTGCTATTTCTTCAATCGTATTGCCAGGTCCTGCATGTAACTCTGCAACAGACAGCAGTACCTGATCTTTACAGGCGGTATAGAACGGGTAGCCTAATTCTTCATGCAATTCTCGTAAAGCCCCATCCATCAAGGTTGCATCCTGATCCTCAATAACTCCTGTAGCTGAAACCAATACTCCTCGAGCATTATCGCCTTTACGCTGGCTGTGTGCGCCTGCAAAAAGCAAGGCTCCATCGTCTTGCAGCAAACATGGGGTAATCCCGGCATTACAACGTATTTTTTTATTCAATAGTTCCTTCAGTTTAACGAGATCCAGTTCAGGTTGGCTTTTTCGCAGTATATTCATCAACTCATCATCAGTCAGTTCAGGTTGATTGAGAATATGGGTTTTGATGAATTGGCCGTATGTTTGTTGCAGAAAGTCTTTAGAAAAAAAAACATCGAAGGGTAGGTCTAGCATGGTACTGCATCCTTAACAGATTTGGGTTGTATGTACTGTAGGTGGGGCCCTTGGCCCGGTAAGCCATTGGGCCAAGGGGCAACCTGCAACTATAAACTGGATACTACTTTTAACTCTTCACTAGGGACTACGAGGCTTCTTGCAATCTCGCATGGTTTGGAGATGAAGGGAGCAAGGAACGCCAGATAAGAGTTAATTCGGCTTGGGTCAAAGGTCAAGTGTGAATGAAGATTACTGAAAACAGTGTTTATCTGTACAGCAATTTGATCAATTATTTTATTGTCATCCACTTGAGCCAGCCAATTTCTGGCGCTTGAAATCTCTGGTTCAATTTCGTTGGTTACGTGTGCTTGTAAAGTCTTTACTATGGCATTAAAGATATCTTCATTTCGAGCCTTGATAAATTCAGGGGTTGCTTTATCTTTACCCAATATCTTTTGCAAAGCTGCATAGTCTTCAATACCGCGGGGCTTAAATACGGATTTGTCGAATAATCGTTGTAATAAAGTATTTTTATCGCCAGCTTTAAGTGTATTCTCCCAACCCAAAGCCACTTCAGTAGAGCGTGGGATTATAAAATCGTTTTGTCTTGGCAGACGTGGGCCAGTTAAATCAATGTTCACCAATTCCCAATGCTCTTCCCTTTCAATGAGAAGCATATTGTCCATGCCCAAATCAGCGCTTTCACCCATTAAATGACGGAACAGGATTCCTGCACACAGTCCTTTTATTGGTTTGCCTTTTAGTTTTGCTACTAAAGTGTCGCAGCCTCTTGCAATCCACGCTTCGTTGTCTTCACCTGGTTTTTGTTCGGTTGCAAAAGGTTCTATGAGGAATTCGTGCAGGCTGATTGCGTTTGGAACGATGTTGGAAATTTGATATAAACCCATTCTGTTGCGGGTAACCAATAAATGGTGGTCTGCAATAGTAATACCCGGGATTATAGATTGCATGTAAATGTTGTTTAATTGTTGTCCGAACGCGCACATTTGATCAGTAAAGGCACAGTAGGCAAACATATCGCGTAAATCAGGTTTCTTTTGAAACAGTTTTTCTGCAAGAGAATAAACTTCATTCACTGTAAGAGTTTGCTGTACAGAAGTTTTATCGTTAGATAATGCTCTGTTGATGCGGGTCTGCATTATGTTGTCGAGCATCTCGATGCCTTCTTCAGAATTTAGAAATTCTGAAAAGCTTTCAGTAATGTCTGTCTTTAATTTCGTTTCTTTTTCTTTTTTAGCTGTTTCGCGCGCGATTTTATCTTGTTTCGACTCATTTTTTGGTGCTTCTGGCTCTGTCAAACGTAAATAGTTGCCTACAATATAGCCCAGTAAAGTGGCCCATTTGGAACTGGATTTCAGGGTATCTTCTGTTGCTTTTGCGATAGTTTCAGCAACTTTACGTTTCTTGGCAGGTGGTAGGGTTGAAAAGTTGTTCAGATCACTCTTAAGTTCATCGGGAGAATTTAAAGCAATTTGGAGCTTACTGTATGCATTAACGTATTGTTCTAAAGCTTGCATTAATAGAGAAAAATTAATACCTATTTTAGCAATTGCTTCCTGGTTGCGAAATGCAAACACATGACCTACATCAGTGCCACCTGGCTTTTCTCTCAGGTAAGGTAAAGCGGTTTTGGTGTTTCTATCACCCATATCCTCATCAGTAGAAATAACAAAACCGGTGAAAGGATTGGCTTCGCCTGGTTGGAATATACTTCTCTTCTCTCTTCTTTCTTGCATAGTTACGACTCCATAAAAATGAGTCGTTATTTTCTACTGGGTGATTTAATTGTGTAATTGGTGGATCTGCCCGGGTAGATCTACCTATTGCGTTTTTTAGTTCTACGATTGCAGGGTGCACTGTGTTACTCTGTGCCAATAATGGCTATTCTTGATCATTTAACTTTCTTTAAGCTCTTTAAATAAAAGCTGGAAGAATTCTTTGTATTGACCGACCAGATACCCCAATTGGAAGGGGCTGTATACTTGCAGTTTTAACTTAAGTTGTTGCACGTATTTCTCTGCTGTTCTGGGCGATATGTTTAAAATCAGAGCTATTTCAGGTACGGTTTTACCCTGATACAGCCAAAAAAGAGATTCCAGCTCTCTGGGAGTCAGATTACCCAACTGATGGTTTTCATGGGGGATGAGCATATCCTTTAACAAGAATTCAGGTTTTGGATCCGGGTGCAGAGCAAACTGGTTTTCACAGCAGTGCTTTTTTAACAGGGGGTGGAGCAGTAGCTGGAATTGAACGAAATGATTAATCTGGCGAAAGTGTTTCATCAATAAATTATTTACTTGATGATGTCCTCTGCCAAGTGCTATTTCGAAAATATCGACATAATCATTATTTTTGTAATAAAGAACCAGTTCGGAGACTATATTAAAATCATCACGCAGGGGTTGTAACAGCTGGATTATTTTTTCAGGAGCAGACGGCCAGGAATCAGATAAGGCGAAACCTGAATGATAAAACTCATAACTTCGCTCATTCATTCCCAGTAAATATTTTTTTTCAGAAAAATACCATTCTAACGCATCTGGCCTGGTAGTCAGGATAGCCAAGGTATTATTTTTGAATAATCGGGTCAGGCGAATAAAGCTCAGGGGTAATTTATCAATTAAAGGCTGGCAAAGCGCTTGAAAATGAGATGACTGATCCAGCGTGGATTTTAACCAGGGTTTTAATTGAAGTTCGTTCATAATTCATCAGGCTGAAGACGAGGTTCAATAATAACACAGTGTGAGTTGATTTGAATGGGTCATAGTGCTCGCATTACTCTCAGTTTTAATATAATGAACCCAAATCATGAATTTGATGACATCACAAGGAGCACGTCTTGCCTTGCAGCACGAAGTCGCATCGCATAGGTTTTATTATGCATACCGATTGCATCAAGACTACGCTTGCTACAGCTTAAACAATTAAATCAATAACATCAGAGAAATAGCGTGGCTTCTCTACTCTTGTATACCATGCAAGTACTAGTTTATTTTCATAAGAGAGGCCGGAATTGAGTAATATTAACTCTTTCTTATCTAGATAAGGTTGGCATAATTCGGTGGACAATACTCCAAATCCATACCCATTTATAAACAACGATAATAATGATTCATTGATGTTAACAAAATGGCGTTCTGTTTGAATATGCTCTAGTAAATTATAGCGCTTGAGGTAATTTAAAGTCATAGGATCAGATTCATCAAAATCTATTATTCGTTCTGTTTGCAATATCTCTTTAAAATCCCTTGACTTCCAAGATGAAGTGCATACCAAGACATAATTCTCCGCTTTGATAGGCTTTACTTGCATTTCTTTGAAAATATGTTGAGGCTCAATAATTACAAAATGACTAATACCAGTTTGCAAAGAAGTAATTCTTTGTGCGGAATCATTTACATTGAAGGTTATTACCAAATTAGGGTATCGTTTCATTAATTGACCGCACCTCGGAATAATGCGAGAAGCCATAATACTGGTGGGACCACTAATACATAACCTCACTGTTGAATCAACCCCTGCACCATGAATGTTGGCTAGTGTATGGCCTTCTAATTCTTGTGAGGCATAACAATATTGAAGCAATGCTTCACCTTCAGAGGTTAATAATACACCATGGTGTGTACGTATAAATAAAGTTGCGCGTAAACGTGCTTCTAAAGTTCGTATTCGTTGAGTCACTGCTGTTTGAGTTAAATGAATAACTTTGGCTGCAGCATGCATACTTCCATGTTGAGCTACAGCAAAAAATACTTGGAGTTGAGGATCGAGTAAAGTAACTAATGATTTCATTATATCCTATTTATTAATTAGCACCATTAAGGACGAATTTAAACTGAAAAAACTGCGTCTGTATATGAATTACAATTTTTTTTGATAAAGCTCATGCCTCTTTTATTAGGTAAGGTGTATTTACCTAGTTCTACTAAATAAAATTGCTCAAATCCAGGAATAATATATTTTACACAATGAAATCCAGTATCAATATCTGCGATTGTTTTGGTATAGATTGCAAAATCTTTATCTCGAATTCGTTGGACGATTGTATTAAGTTGTTGTTTAAGAGACCTATCTCCATTATATGAGGGAAGTGAGTTGAAATTTACAATTTGAGAATTTGGAGTAAGTTGCGCAATATCTGCTTTTGCGCATTTTGCTAATAATGGGGTAATAGCAAAATTATTTAATGTTTGGATTTGATTCTCAGCTAAATGTTGATTAAATAAATGCAAAGGTTGTAATGATTCCAGAAGAGCTCTTTCTAACGCATAGCCTTTGAATAACGAAGTCCCACATCCAATAGGCTGAATAGCCATGGATTGATTAGTCATGGTTACAAGGATGGTAGGGATCCCAATGTCGCTGGTTATGTCTACAAGAATCAGCTCTTCAGCATATTCCTTTTCAATCCGATCAATTATCTTTTTTAAGTATTCTGGTACAGTTTGTTTATCGATTATGGAAATTTTTTTATTCAGTAAAAATGCTTGAATGAGGAATAGAGAGTAAGCATCTCGCTCTACAGCTTCATTTAATGCATGGATGCTTGCCTCTTCTCTACTGGTCCCTGAAGCTATACCAGAATCACAAGCATTCCATGCATAAGGTTGATAATTAAATTTATCTGAAGAGGGGGGATTTTTTCCATATCGGGGATCAAGAAGATAAAAAGGATAGAACAGAAATTCACCAGTTATCAATTCTTCGCATTGTGCAAATGGGATCTTTTCTTTGTGCAGGAAAATTCCAGGATCTAAAAGGTCGAGCTCTTTAAGCTTATCAACAATTAATGGATTATCTAACGAATAATAGTGTTCCTGATTATGATTATATTGGCAAAACGAATGAACTGCATAATGCTCTATAGCTTCAAAGCAAGCACTGACCTTGGATTGAACTCCTATACCTTTACCACAACCATAAAATATAGTGTTGTTTTTTGTGTCTAATAATTTGCAATGATAGGTTTTAAGCTCGTTACCATAAAAGCTGAATTCGGCATGTAACTTTAATTTAAGTATCGTAGATTCCGCAATCTTCATAGCCATTTCTGGTAACATCTGTCTTTCACAATGGTTGTTCATTAAATATCTCCAAACCACGGGTTTTTATTGGTAAAAACTTGGCATCTCTAATCAGACTAAAGTTTTCTAGCTCAGGGATGAGGGTATAAGTTATCGCTACTCCAATGGATGACTTATATAAGACTTGCGTGTATATATTTGCACCCTGTTTGGCTAAAAGATTCACCATAAACTGGATTTGTTGGGGAAGGCTTTCATGCAAGGAATAGGATGAAATATTGTTCCAGTCTATTTCGGTATATAATTTGTTAACTATGAGATATTTTAGATCCCCAATCATTGCTTTTAACAATAAAGGACAGCTGGATAAAAGGGCAACATTTTCCTCCCTATATTTTTTGGCATTTTGATTAAATCTATCTTTGTATTGTATTGATTCAAAAAGTGCCTGTATTAGAGCTTTTTCTTTGAAAAGTGATGTGCCAAAGCCCTGAGGCTGTAATAACATGTTTTGCTTTGTAAAACTAACTACAAATGAAGGAATATTAATATCGCTTGTCATATCCATGATGATTAGTTTTTCATTAAATTGCTTCTCTATTGTTGAGACTATTTTAGCGATGTTTTCAGGAAGAGTTTCTTTTAAAAGCAATCGAGCAGGGCATGGGTTTTTGTTAATTATTGTTTTTAGTAAAAATAAAGAATAGGCATCTCTTTCTACCCATTGATTTATACCATGGATAATTGCTTCATCAGTAGTCGCACCTATTGCTAATCCTGTATTATCGCTGAGCTCACTCAGATAATCTTGTCTAAAATTTTTTAATCGTGGCGTTGAGGCATAAATTAAACCTAGAGGGTAATGGATTTTTTGAGTTGGATTTTGATAATGAATTAACTCAATCCAGGGGTACCTATTATTTTGATAAATTTCTTGCAATAAAAGCTTGGGCATTAACCGTTTCTCAAGCAAAAATTGAGTTGATGGGGATGACTTAGTGGAAAAAAAATACAGTTCATCAATCAAATTATTGTTACATATCTTGAAACTAATAGATTTTTCTAAAGACTCATATAATGCTTTTATTTTAGAAAGTTGGGTAAAACCGCTAGCGCCTCCTATAAAAGATAGTTTTAATTGGTGATTATTTGTAGAACAAAGATAAGTACTTAGATGGGTGTCTTCGTGCTTAATATTATTAAGACCTTTGAACAGAGGCGTAATATGATTTTTTGCGGCTTCTTCTAGACCTATCAATAAGGCATCATCAAGTTTATATGCCCGTTGATTGATTGCTTCAAGGGAATTATTCATAGCCACTACTCCTTCAACGGGACCATAAAAATTATTTAAGCAATTCTTCTAATTCTTTATATTGCTCCAGATCAAACTCGCCATAACCTGGACCCGCAAATTTTGTACGCCCATAATCTTTATCGAGTGTTTTATAGGTAATGATGCTTTCTTGTTCATTGTTCTCATCGAGTATTTCCATCGTTTGTATTCCTTATTTTTTATTTGAATTGATAAGCAAATTTTTTCTTATCATTCTAGATAATATGACTTTTTATATGATTATAAATAATGAAAAAAATGAGTTACGTGATAAGGAATTATCATATCTACAATAAGTGAATAATGGCGTTTCAGCAGGTGGTACGCATTTTGGAAACCAAGTACTCTATCATTAAAATTGAGCAAAATAGAAATATATTAAATCATGGTGTTCTATTAATGAGCGACAAGTACTGACTTAAGGACACGTTTTGGTCACAATTGTCCTAAAAACCAAGTTCTCTACATTAAAATTATAATCTTAACTTGTTGAATTTAAAGTAAAAAATGGCGCGCTCGGAGGGATTCGAACCCCCGACACCTTGGTTCGAAGCCAAATGCTCACTATTTAAAGTCTTTAATAATCAATACCTTACGATGCATCAAAATCGTAAAATACTGCCTAGAACCGTCTAGAACAGCCTAGTACTGCCACAGTTATGCCACAAATCGTGACACAGTAATGTGAGATAATTTATGCCACATTTGGTTTAATCTTTATTACTCTGAAAGATATGATTTTTGCAGCGGGCGCTGCAAAAAGAGAGATTTAAATTGATAACAAAATTTAGCATAATATGCTATTATTTGTTATATATATATATATATTATTAGGAGCGATTTAAATGAACATTTCACTTACCCCAGAGCTTGAACATTTCGTACAAGATAAAGTAAATAGTGGCATGTATACCTCAGCAAGTGAAGTGATTCGTGAATCATTAAGACTACTGCACACGCATGATGATTTACAAAATCAACGTATTAAACAGTTGAATCAAGAGATTGATATTGGATTACAACAATTAAATGCCGGAAAAAAAGTTCCCGCACATGAAAGTTACAAGCGTATGAAACAAAAAATTAATAAGTTGGCTAAGGATGCTAAATGACTTCAAGATGTGTTCTATCTGTCGTCGCAGAACAAGATATTGATGAAATAATCACTTATCTTGCACAAGAAAATCCTGTAGTGGCTCAAAAATTTCTTGATGCGCTATTTGATGCAATGGATAAGTTAGCTGAATATCCAGAACTTGGTCATCTTCGTGAAGACCTGACTGATAGGCCCGTAAAGTTTTGGCCGTTTAAATGGCATTATCTTATTATCTATAAACCCACTTCACCTCTTGAGATTGTCAGAGTTTTAAGTGGGTTCCGTGACATTATTAGCTTGATCGGGTGATTATACTATGGCAGTTCTAAATGATTATGCCATTATCTTTTTCCTCAAAACTAGCTATCAAGTCAGGAATAATATTGATTAGTTGTATCATCGTTTGCAGTACTTGATTTACTTGCTCTATACCTAAAGTTTTTTGCTCTGATTCCTCCCTGGTACAGGCTCGCTCGATATTATAAACCATCCAATTAATCCAATTACCTAAAACGGCATTAAAAGCTGCTTCAAGAACAGTTTTATCTAATTGTCCACCTGAATTGCTATAAGTCTGTATCATTTTGATAAAAATAGCCTGATTGAAATGGGTGGTAATTCCACTCCAATCTAAACTTGCATTGACTATTTCATAGGTTAGATTTAGTTTGCGAGCACATTCCCAGTCTATTAGTATAGGATTATCGTTTTTATCCCATAGGACATTTTTTTGATCCAGATCCCCGTGACTAACTACACTGCTTTGTTTGAGAAGAGGGAGCATATTTTGGTAGTTAGTATTGATTGTGGTAATAGTCTTTTGATGTTCTGTTAATGCGGCTGCAAATGGACAGTGGTAACTCTGAGCTTTACTGAATAGTTCTTCCAGACTGTCATTGGTGTGAATATCAAATTCTGGTTCCTTAATTTCTGGTACTGCAAGATTAATCAGATGCATCTGTGCAATAATTTCAGCTATTTTTAGGGCGTGGGATTTTGAAACGGTGTCTTTATGAAGTGGTTTCGCATCGACCCAGGGGTAAATCAAAAATCCAGTTCCATGAATCAATACAAGATACTTTCCTGATGGTTTCAGTGCGCATATAGCAGGAATTCCACGTTCAACAAAACGAGTAGCTATTTCTTCAGTTAAGTTATAATTCTCTATGATGCTTTTATTTTTAAGTTTAATATCGGGGGAAAGTTGTTTGATGGCATAAGAGGCTTCCTCTGTATTAATGCGCCACATTGTATGCAATAAACCTCCGTGTACCCTTTTAGGTGGGCTTAATGGTGTACCTAATTCAAGTTCGTTGCAGAGATTAATAAGATTACTGTGGTTCATTGGATAGGATGCCTTAATCGTTAAATAAGCTTATTTTTATTTCACAAGATTATATCTATTTCAATTTCTTTGTGAACCACAACACCAAATCGTCATCAAGACAAACTTGACTCCCAGGCTCAATACTTTTGTAATCATAAGTAATCCCCAGTCCATCGGGTTTATAGCCTTTTGCTATATAGAGCTTTTGAGCACTACCGTATCCGTCATAAAGACCGACACCAAGCCCTACAATATCATAAAACTTACCAGCCTCTTGTTCAGCAATATCCAGCATAGCAGTACCAAGGCCCTTATTACGGTATGGAGGGAGAACATTTAGGTCCATAATCTCAGGAATGTTTTGTTGTTTAAATGAAGGATATAAAGAGCGCCACTTCAAGGTAATATAACCAGCAAATTCACCTTCATAAAAAGCTAACCAAACCATTCGCTCTTTATTTTCGTGCTCATGCCAATAAGTTTCAAAAGTAGACTGTGGTTTTGGCCAATTGTGTTTAGCAAAATTGCTTACGAGAAGGGGGATATCCTTTGCAACAAATGACCTTATGCTAATTGCTTGATTATTGCAGTTTTTAAATTGATTTAGGCTCAAGGCCATATAAACCATATTCCATTCATAACCAATGGGTTTTAAATTCAGTAGAGAATTAAACCCATTATTTTTATAAAAGTTATAGGTCTTTAGATAATTTGCATCAGACTCTGCAGGAGCAAGGGTTTCAACAGTCATGGTCGTAGCACCTTGCAGTCTTGCATAATATACCGCTTCTTGAAGCAATAAAGACCCTATGCCTTGGCCTTGAAATGCACGTAGAACGCCCATCCAATAAATATTGCTGTTTGCAGGATATGGAAAATCAAGGCTTAAAAGCCCGACATATTTTTCTCCTGCAATTGCTGCAAAATTAATGCGCGAACAAACGCCTAATGCATAATGTTCATTACAATCGGGTAAACCAAAATATTCTGGTAAATCTGCCGTGATTTGGCGACATAAGGTTTGCGCGATTTCAGATGAGATTTGTTCTATTTTATAATTCATTAGTATTTATCTTCAGTGACCTGAAATGCAGGATAAAATTCAAGCGGATTTACATCTGGCCATAGCCTTGAGAGCTTTTCAAGCATTGTTGCTGACATTAGTCTTAGGTTGGGAAATTGATTGTGTTTCGTTGCTACATCAACAAAGGCTTGTAGTCGAGATAATACCCTTGGTCTGACCCAATTGTCTTTTGGTTTCCACAAGGAATGGTCTGGTGTCGGTCCAGAAGGGCCTACTCTATCGATTTCCAGTGTGGAATTGAGGAAGTGTAGAGTTTGCTGCAATACCCAAAAACCACAGGCCTCTGTATAAGCGGTGCTATAAGCTAAATCATCCGATGCAGCGGGAATTAATTGTTTCAATTCATTTCTATAAATCAGTTCAAGAGGTTCAATAATAGGGGTAGGTATGGCTTTCGCACACCAACAGGTGGGCATGCTCATGCGCAAGTAGGTTGCGTCTAAAAGTGCATTTCTAACACTGCCCCACTCAAAGTCTATGAGCTGTAAGTCACGGTTCTCTTCGTGATCAAAAACATTGTCGGGACAAATATCTCCATGAGTTAGAACTGTAAAGGGGCCTGGGAGGTGCACTGACTGTATAATATGACGGGCTTCATTTATAAGGCTTGCACTTATTGACAAGCCTAAATTTTGATTGGCTAATTCAAGGGTTGGTAATAAATCATTAAAGCAAAAATCTAGATTTTCTTGCAGGGTTTCTAATCGGGGATTAATCTTTTTTAGGATTTGTTCATATCGATTTGTAATACCAAAACTTTCTCCATGAAAACTTCCTAAGGCCTTCATAAATCGTTCTAAAGCCTCAATTGCTTTACTTTCATTTGGCAATGTTAGCGAGTCCACAAGGCTGATATGTTTATGACCTAAGTCCTCAATAAGAATAAATCGCTGTTGCTTACTACCGACATAAAATTTGGGAACATTATGAACGTTTTTCTCAACTCCACTTATAAATTTAAGCCCAGCCCAATCTCTTGAAAACCGCGCATAAGCGTCTTTATCATCTGAATCAGATTGTTCAGGCAGTGATTGTTTTAATATAATGCTTTTTGGAACGGTTGATGAGGGGCTGGTGAGAGTTATCCTTAATAGTACATTTCTCCGATCAGCTTCACTTAAAAATTTAATAGAGTTTATCTTTATATCAGATGCAAAGTGATCCTTAAGAAGGTGCAAGGCCTCTTGCAAAATGTCTGGATGAACTAATCTATCTTCTTCAATCATTTTTTCTCTGTATTTATTTAATCGGAAGGGAAAGAGTCATTATAATTCATCCATTGAACCTTACCATCATTTAATTTTGGAAGTCTTATTAGTGATCGAGATGTATTAATTGTCCAATGGTATGAAAATGTAAGTTAAGGAAGCTCAGATAATTTTTTCTCCATGATAATGGTCCTTTCTTCCCCGTAGTACTCATTGCGTAACGCACTATACCCAAGCTTTTGATAAAATCCCTCCGCAGTAATTGATGAGGAAACTGTCAAACTGGAAATACTTTCTTTACGTGCCATTTCTTCTAAGTAGTGCATTAACAAGGATCCCGCTTTTTTACCTTGCTTATTGGGTAATACAAAAACCGTTCGCACTAGGTTTCCCTCAAGACTTGCTGTACCAATAATGTGGTTCTTTTCTGTTATGACAATAATTTTTCTTTGTTTCATTTTTACAGTTATTTGTTCTTTAGAAAAACTTTTAATCACTTCATTGATCACACTGTCTGGGTAATCCTTTGAACTTACTTCTTTGAGTGTTTGAATGATAACGTGACTGATTGCTTCGGCATCAGCAAGAGTTGCTCTTCGTATACATAAATTGGTCATCATTCTGATTTTATATCGTCAATAGTTTTCAAAATATATTCGGCACGTTCTATAATGGAAATCTTTGGTACTTCTATTATATCGTACCCACATTTTAGATACCCTTCTTTAACCGCATGATAAGTCTCTACTGCTTCATTAAAATCCTGTTTTCTTTCGGTATCATGGCAATAAATTTCAGGCCAGGGAGGGAAGAGGAATGCTTTTTGGTTGTATCGATAGTTATTAACTGCCTCATTAATTTCTGAAGTTACTCCGCCACAAAATCGTTCAGAATAGCTATACAAATCGGGGATACCGCGATCAAAGAAGATTATCCTTTCGGTAACTGGCAACATTTTAGTATAATCGGCAATGGATTTTTTGAGCATTAAATCACAATATATTATTCTATTACCGGTATGAGTAGCATTACCACCAGTAGCTTGTTGATTTATGATAATATCACGCGCCACTTCGGCTATAGCCAGATGTCCTTGTTGTTTTAACCCATTCAAAACGGTTGTTTTACCTGCACCTGGACCACCAGTGAATAAATAAAATTTGGGACTTTGAATTAAATTCATTGAGTTTTCATCATGTTCGGTCCTTTAATCCTGTTGAGTTTTCCCCATCTTGATGTAATACCAAATGTGAAACTTGTCCGCTTTCATTTTTGAAAAAATTAATTTGGATATCTGGTATTTTCCCAAAAAATTTAGTTTCTGATTCAGGAAACAATTTCATATTCGGTTGGCCTGTTTCCTGTACCATTAAATAGCCATTTTGTAGAGAAATAATAAGTTGCCTCAAGCGGGTGAGGCCATAGGTGCCGACATATGGTTTAATGTTGTATGTTCCAATATATTTAGCAAGCGATTCAGAAGAGAGAACTATTTCTTTTCTCTCGGAAGGTAATGTAACAGATCTCCCATGAGCTAAGCCTACCAATTTTAAAGCAAGATCTTGCGCAACATAACCTAAGGCATTTAGGTTGGCTAAAACAATAACCGTGAGCTTATCGTCTGGGAAATAGATTAATTTGGTGTTAAATCCACTAGTGCCACCAGCATGGGATATTACTTTATGCCCATTCAAAGAGTATATTCTTACACCCAAGCCATAATCATTTTTAAAAGGCTCTATCATTTTTTTAAGTGATTCTATTGATAGAATTTTTCCTCCAAACAAACTTTGTTCCCATCTTAGCAAATCGTGTGTTGTGGAGTATAAAGAGCCTGCTGAATAAGGAATACTCATATCTAAATAATCTGCATTACGAATTCCATTTGAGCTGACCATATACCCAGCAGCACGATGTAAAATAATTTCTGAGTGAGAGTCATATCCTGAATCGTTCATCTCAAGAGGTTTGAATATATTATTTACAACAAAATCTTGATAACTTTGACCACTTATTTTTTCAATTAGATATCCTAGGAGCACATAGGCCGAATTGTTGTACTCAAAGTTTGATCCAGGTTGGAAATTTAATGGTTTGTTGCGAAAAAATTCGATTTGTTGTTCTGGTGTTTTGGTACTTGTTGTAAATGCAGCAAAATCAGGGAAACTAGTGTAACTAGGAATTCCAGAGGTGTGGTTTAACAAATGGAAGAGTGTTACCTTGTCCCAAGCAGAAGGTGCATTTGGCATGTATTTATTAGTGAAATCGCTTATTTTAAGCTTACCTTGTTCTTCAAGCAATAAAATCGCTACGGCTGTAAACTGCTTTGTGAGCGAGGCGATGCGAAATTTTGTAGTTGTTGTATTAGGTATTTGCCACTCAAGATTGGCGTAGCCATAACCTTTATCCAGAATAATATGCCCATGTTGTGCTACAAGAATTGATCCCATGAATTGTTTATCTGCTACATACGTCTGTACAACCTGTTCCATGCGCAATACTTGTTTATTCATGGCACAACCTCCTAAAGGACATAAAAGCGATCATCTATTTTTTGCTAAGATTTCAAAAAAATCCATCTAGAAACTGTCGGTGAATCTGATAAAGACGGGCGTGGCGTTTCGCCCATGTTCCATGTTTAACTGTAAAGCCAATTGTAGCAAAAGCTCTGCTCAGGCGTAAGAGTGGCATTATGGCACTATAATCAGGAATTGGGCGAATGCTTTCATAACCTCTTAAAAAGGACTTTATTCTAGTAGGCCTCTCCCCCCATTCCTTAAGCTCCAAAGGACAAAAATCTTCTTCGGAAAAACTGGAACGGCCTGAAGCCCAATCAATAATTCCTTGAAGTTTGCCATTATTAATGATCACATTACCTGGACGAAAATCACGGTGTATCATGCAAGGACCATCTACTGAGGACAAGAGATTGATATGATCATCATAATATCGGTGGCATTGATCAAGCAGAGTTTTAGGCAAATGATCGCTGCATTCCGCAAAGCCTTCTTCAAATTTACAAGTAAAGTAAATACGTGGGTCAGAGCTTAAATTATGAGGTTGTGTAAGGTCGCCATAACCATCTACGCGGTTGAGATGGATACCGGCGAGCTGCGAACCAATGTCATAAGCCAATGTATCGGTAAGGTCTATTATTTTAAGCAGGGTGCCGGGTAGGCACTCCATTAAAATTGCACCATGAATACCTGTGTCTGGTGGCACTTCTTGTATAATACGCGGTACTGGTAATATCCCTGCAAAGTGTTTTAGAAAAAAAAGTTCGCGTAAATAATCTTGAGTTCGGGTACTTATTTTTAAAATAAGAGGTAAACCAGTAGGCTCTGTTACTTTATATACGATGGCAACCATTGCATCATCATGGTCTATGCGTATAAAGGTAGCGCCATGAAGATTAAGGCGTTGTTTATACAGAGTGATAAGATTATCCAATTTAATCCTAAATTATGGTACAGCTTTAGATGTGGGTAAAAATTCTTTGCGTAAAAAATAAAACACCGAGTTTTTTTGAAATCCATGTCGTTCAAATTCAATGGTAAAGCCAAGTTTTTGATAAAAACCAAGTGCTTCCCAATCCATAGTATTAACGGTGGCAAAGGTGCAGCATTTGTCCTTACCGTATTGGAAAGCTGACTCAATAAGTTTTGTCCCCAAACCTTGATTTCGAAGTGAGTCACTTACCCAGAGTTGGTCGATATAAAGACAGCCATATAGAGTACAGCCATTACAGCCGCCGACGATAGTATTGTCTTCTTCACGGATGAATAAGCTAAAAAAATCCAGAGGCTTAAATCCTTTTTTCTGGGTGGCTTGGTTCATAATAGCATCACCAAGAACCTGAATATCCTCAGGGCGTGGATTGTTTTCAAAGATCACTTGGTAAGTCATGACAAGATTTTCCTAAAGCAAATTAAACGATTTATTTATCATGCTACAACTGGTGGAATAAACCCCTCAGCCTGCATTTGCCAAAGTTTGTAAAAATGGCCATATTGATTCTTTAATAAATTCTCCAATGAACCATCCTCAACAATTTCACCGTTAACAAAAACTAATATTCTATCCATATCTTTTAGGGTGGATAAGCGGTGGGCAATAACAATTGTAGTTTTATTAGCCATGACTTCATGCAGCGCTTCATGAATTTCGTTTTCAGTAAGTGAGTCAAGTGAGGAGGTTGCTTCATCCAGGAGCAGAATAGGGGCATTTTTAAGAAACGCTCGTGCTATGGCAATACGCTGTTTTTGCCCCCCAGATAACTTAACCCCACGTTCTCCAACTAATGATTGATATTGTTCGGGTAAATCCATAATAAAATCATGGCAACGCGCTTTTTTTGCTGCGTCAATTACCTCTTCATCTGTAGCACCAACCCGTGCAAACTTGATGTTTTCCATAATGGAACGATGAAATAATTCAGGCTCTTGCGGAATGGTTCCAATTTGCCTTCTTAAAGAACCTTTAGTGACTTCTTTTATATCTTGGTCATCAATTAATATTTGGCCTGATTGTATCTCCACGAGGCGTAAAATTAATTTGATAAATGTCGATTTCCCTCCACCGGAATAACCAACTAGTCCAACTTTTTCGCCTGGATTTATTGTAATTGTAAGGTCTTTAAACAAAGGCTTGTTGTTTTCATAATGGAATGAGACTTCACGAAATGAAAGCTGACCTTGTGTCACTTGAAGTGGTTGTGCATTTGGTAGATCAGTAATTTCATGAGGTTGTTTAATAATACTTAACGCTTGATTGCAGGTCCCAACCACTTTGGAATAACGTTGCATCTGTTTGCCCATATCATGTATTCCCCACATAAAGGTAATTGATAAGGTCAACACTAATGCAAAATCTCCTGCACTTACCCATCCCAGCTTAAGGCCGTAGATCAATGCAATCAGCATGGAAACAATCAAAACCGAGCCACCCAGGCCTTGCAGAAAATTTATTTTTAAATTATACCAAGACAGTTCCCAGTCACTTTTTACGACCCGATTGAGGATAGTATCAATGTTCGAGACTTCATGAGCAATATTATCAAATAATTTGGTGCTCATGACATTTGAAACACTATCAGAAACCGAACCTGAAAGTTGGGAGATATTTTCTGAAAATGTTCTTGAATAACGCTCAGCACCTTTTGATGCAATATAAGAAAGGAGGACAAATAACAGAGCCCACAAAAATAATATCATACTAAATATTGGATGAACTACTTGATACAGAGTTCCGCAGGCAATGATTGCGGCAAAGAGCCTTGGGTAAAACCATTCATTGGGTATGCTAATTAAAGGCTCAATATTTTCCATTAGATCAGCTATTTTTTTAGTCAAAGCGCCAGCAAATGTATTTTGGAAAAAAGTATGTGAGTGATGCAGCAAATAGCAAATTACATCCCTCTCAACAGACGATCTAATATAAGGATATAATTGCAAATTAACGTAATCATATAAGCGGAAATTCAAATTAATAATAATGGACATTGATGCATAGATAGTCGCAGGGAGTATGATGGCAGCTATCATTTGAGTTTGATCGGCCGAATAGCGAATGACCGTATCAATAATCACCTTTAGCAAATAAGGATTAAGGGACATTTCTATCGCCCAGACAAGAGCTGTAAGGATAAATCCAGCCAAATACCATTTTTTATGTTTTAAATAGCGCCAGACAAATGGGGTTAGTTTGTTGGGCAAATTTTTAATCTCATACATGTCTTGCATGACTTAAAAGTCCCACATAGTGCTTTGCTAATATTAGTACAAAACCCCACTTATTATTTTTATTTAATATTTTCATCGTCATCCTCATTCTTAACCCAATAATCGGCGGGGCCACCGCCAGGTGTTGGCCTGGTTGATAATGGGCTTAGCTTATATGTTGATCCTTTCTCGTTGCTGCTAGATCCACTAGATTCTTTTTTTCGATTTGCAATGATGGTTTTGTTTACCGTATCAATTAAAATTTTATCCTTAAATAGTAAGAATAAATCGTTAGCATGTACCGTATTATCGTCCTCAAATTTACAAACGACAAATAGATTGGCATCATTTTTATCATTAAATTGAGCAATTGTTTTTCTTTCTAAAGAATCGATGGTTTTAATCATGACTTGGAAAATAAATGGGGCTGCATTATTAAAATCACCATTACCTTCCGCATATTTGGCATGGGTAATAGAAATGCTCTCTTTATTTAATTCATGCAATAGTTCATGGTCGTCATATAGTCTATAAATAACCTTTTTTCTTTCTTCATCATTTATAGATGATTTTTTTGTCATAAAAAATCTTGCGTCATTTAATTCATTAAACTCAGCAATGAATTTTTCTTCGCCTCTGGCATAATGTTCGGTAATTTTATAGTTCATATGACATCAAAATAAATAGTGATTTTTAATGATAGCATATTGATGTACTAGGGAAGCCAAGTAGGTTCCCTTAAGCACCGAATAGTTCTTATTTTTACCTGACCAAGAAAGTAAAGTGTCGTATTTATTTTCCAATAGCATTAATAATGCTTGATACATGTTCTTCGATAGCTCCGTCATCAGAGCTGAGCGAAAAACTGGCTACTTGCTCATATAAATCATCGCGTTCCTGGCGAAGTTTATTTAGAAATGCTTTGTAGTCGGTCGTAGGTAGTAGTGGACGATTATGAGCAATTCTATCCAATTGCACATCGAGACTCACTTTCAAATAGACCACAAATTCAGAAGATAATAATTCCTGGTTTTTTTGATGACAGATGATACTATCATCGGTCGTTACCACTATATTTTCTTTGGTTTTTTGATAAGACAAAATATCTGATAAGCATTGATGGAAGGCGTCTTCACCTTGTTTTCCAATGATTTCCATTACGGGTCGACCTATTGAAGGAGCCAAGGCAAAATCAGCATCAATGAATTGCCAGCTCATTCTTTTTGCAAGTGCTTGGGCTAGAACGCCTTTGCCTGCTCCTGAATGACCAACGATAAAAATGCGATTGTATTTACTCATTTTAATATTCTCCAGATGTTGTGTTGCTATCTATTATGATACATTAAATTCTTTGCTCTATAAGCCATTGTAACTTTTCGTTTAGACCTTAGTTTCTCTATCAGGGTTGATCATGATATAAAGCTATTAACTCTTTGCTTGAGGTACATCCCAGTAACTCCATTGTTTTAGCAAGATAATCTTCTACTGTTCTATACGAAATATTCATTGTACGTGCAATTTCTTTTGCGGCTTTTCCTTGAGCCAGTAATTTAAGACAGGCAGCTTGTTGATCGGTTAGCTGTACTGGAACATGCTCGGTTTTATGAAAAATGGTTAAGTCTTTTTTATTTAATTTTAATGGGTTAATAAAAGATTTCCTGTCTTTAATTTCTAATACTGTGTTGAGAATGCGGAGCACATGCTTTTCAAGGGCATTGTCGTCACTGCTAATAGTTAAACTTGCCACTTGGTCATACAAACCGTCGCGTTCCTGATGAAGTCGGTCTAGAAATGACTGGAGTTCAGTATTCAGTAACAGAGGGGAAGGTTGACGAGCATTGCGCTCGATCTGGACTGGTGTGCTCACTTTCAAATTCACAACACATTCTGTTGATAGTAATTGGCGATTCTGTTCGCTGCACACAATGCTGGCATCAGTAGTTACAACAATGTGTTCTTGATTCATTAGAGTAGCTAATAGTTCAGATTGACAAGCATAGAAGCTATTTTCACCTTGTTTTCCTAAAATTTCAGTTAAGGTGCGTCCCATTCGAAACTCTAGTCCCAGATCAGCATCGATAAACTGCCAACCTAGTTTTTCTGCCACAGTTTTTGCGACTAAAGCTTTGCCAGCACCTGGATGACCAATAATGAAAATACGTTTATATTGACTCATGTTGTTAGCTCCTGAACTCGTTTAGCAATTTAGTATTATTTAGAAAATGATACCACCACGAAGGTCATAAATAATACAGTATTTCTACGGTAAGCCTTTACCCTGGCCCTTTCATGAAATAGTGAACCCTCATATTGAACCCATTAAAGAATTGATCCCTAAGTCAGAAATTTGTTCAATAAATGATATTTTAAACTGTTGCATGATATTATTCCCGAGGAAACCATGGTTTTGGACTATTTTTAGTCAACATTGGTGTATATTCAACAACTACAAATTTTAAGAAAATTTTTAAATTTACTATTGACCCTGACATTATGTCATCCCCTATCCTTGATAATGACAGGAGAATTAAATGAAAGTATGGCATATAAAAGAAATCAGCGAGTTAACCAAAACATCAATTCGTATGTTAAGACATTACGATAAAATTGGATTATTAGAGCCGTCTTATCGTGAGTCTAATGGTTATCGTTGTTATACAGCACCAGATTTGGCTAAGTTGCAGCAGATTGTTGCCTTAAAGTACTTTGGTTTTAATTTAAGTATTATAAAAAATATTCTGCAAAAACATAACAATATCTATGCGCATCTTCAAGCACAGCAACAAGTGATTAAAAAACAATCTGATCATTTGCAGCAAGTACATAATGTGCTGGATGGAATTCTTAAACGTCTTGCTCCATCTAAGTCTCCTGATTGGAATGATTTATTACTATTAATTGAGGGGTTCAATATGACAGACAATCTGAGAGAAAAATTAAAAGATTCATGGGCTGGTAAAACATTATCAGAATCTCAATTTGAAGAATATTTATTTCTTTATGAGCAATTCCCTGAAGAATTTGCTCAAAGGGATGCCATGATTGATGAAATTAATCAAAAACTTGTAGGTGATCCTGAGGGGCCAGATGGGGAAAGAGTGGTTCTTTTTAGTCATGATTTGGCCAAAAAAATGAAACAATTTTTTACGCAAAACGTGAAACTCAGTTCAAGTTTTCTTGAAAGTATTAAATCAGGAAAGGTGACGCAACTTGAGATTACCCCAGAAGGGGCCAACTGGATAGGAAGAGCGACATTAGCGTATTGGCTGAAACGATGGAATGGACTTTATGATAAAATTGTAAACAGTCTTGCTGCGGATCCCAATGGAAAGATTGGAAAAGAATTGGCTAAAGAATGGCGGACTATACTTGATGATTATTTTTCCGTTGGTTCTAAGGATTTCCTTAATGGAATACTCTTATGGCAAGAAACTGCAAGGCAGGACGAAGAAATTAAGTCACTAAAAACGATACCAACACCTCAGGAAATGATGAACCGGGTTCATATTAAGTTGTTGTTTAATCCACAAGCTGCAAGCTGGATTAGCCAGGCACTTGAAATGAATTCTCGATAAATTTTGCTTACTAGCATTAAAAAGATGAGGTGTATTATGTTTGCTAAGACTTCGAAAGATTTTATTACTCTTCCATAAAAGTGTCACTTTAATAAGGCATGGATGCCATTAAGTTGTTAGTAATTTTTAAAACATAAGGTGGTCTAGTGAAAATTATATATTATTTTGCTTTGCTTATAATTGGTATTTGGCTTTTTGATAAAACCTGTTTGTGGTTAGAACGTAAGGGCTGGTTGTATTATCGATTTGAGAAGCCACAGAAAGGAATTATAGGTGATGTGTTGCAAGAATTAAACGCACATCTATCACCAAGTAATCGCCATGTCGTCGAGATGAAACAAAATACGGCGAGATTTAAGAAAAGTGAAGCAGATGCACCTAGCGATCCAAACGATCATTTTTCAAATTAAATATTAACCCAGCCACAACAGAGGTAATAATGCGAGATAACCTACGAAACAAATTTGGAGTTTTTTTGATATGTTTAACAGCTGTTTTAGGCGTTGATGTTTCTTATGCCGGATGTGGACAGAATATTAATGAAGGCATTCAAAAAATTATTGATGAAGAACGAGTAAAATATCATATACCAGGCATTGAAGTGAGTATTAGCTGCCCTGGTGAAGATTCACCACGCGATTTTGTTAGTGGCACAACAACGTTAAATGGTGACGTTCCGATTAGGCCCGAACATTTATTTCAAATTGGCAGTGAAACAAAATCGTTTATCTCCGCAGTTATTTTACAACTTGAAGCAGAGGGGCGGTTATCCATATACGACCCGATTGGCAATTATTTAAAAAATATTCCCGAGGCCTGGCAAGACGTTACAATTCAACAATTACTGAATCACACCAGTGGTATTTTTAATTATACTGAAGTGGTTGAGTTATGGACCGCACTGATGACTAGTGATTTCAAAATGCAATTTTCCTCAGATGAGTTAATCAGCTTTGTAAAAAATAAAGAATTTAACTTCTTTCCTGGGTTGGGTTGGAGCTATTCAAACACAAACTATATTTTAGCTGGAATGGTAGTACAGGCTGTGACTGGCAAATCCATTGAAGAGGAGATTAATACTCGTTTATTGCAACCATTACATCTTTCCAATACTTATTATTATGCAGGCGCCTATAATGACGACATGCTGCAACGCATGGCACATGGTTATTCATCAATAGGATTGTTTCCTGATGAACCAAAAGATATTACAAGTCAAAATATGTCATGGGCAAATGCGGCTGGAGCTATTGTTTCAACATCACATGATATAGCCATTTGGCTAAGGCATTTATTGACTGACGATAACCTATTATCCGCGAATCAGCGGCAAGAATTACTCAGCCTTGTTGATGTAGAAAATGGACAACCCTTGCCGTTCGAAAGCGACAAAGTGGGTTATGGTTTAGGTGTGATTAGATTTAATTTACCATCGGGTGAAATTTGGGGACATGATGGTGGCACATTTGGATTTATTTCTCATATGTCTTGGCTTAAATGCAATGATGTGGTGATTACTGCGATCGTGAACCATGTGGATAAAAGTGAAGCAGATGGGCTTGGTAGTACGGCAATAACAATGGATTTAATTAATTTCATCCAACAGGCGGATACAACAAAGCAATGCCAGATGGGATTGATGCCAAGCAAGCGGTCTTTATCCAAGCAGCTGCAAAGTATTCGTAGTTTAGATCGACTTGTTCCGAAGCGATCACAATGATCGCTTTAACAAGATTTTAAAAAATTGATTTTACCTATTGACCTTAACGTTACGTAATCCCTTATCGTGTATTTGGTCAGTTAGAGGAACTTAAAATGTCTTACACGGTAAATAAATTAGCGAAATTGTCAGGTGTAAGCTCACGCACTCTTCGTTTTTATGACGAGATTGGTTTATTAAAGCCTGCCTTCTATGGCGAGAACCAATATCGTTATTATGAAGAAGAGCAACTTTTGATGCTTCAGCAAATTTTGTTTTTTCCGTGAATTGGGTTTTCCTCTCAGTGACATACAGCGGATTATCAGTAGCGATGACTTCAATAAAATTGAAGCCTTGAATACTCATAAATCCATTCTTCAATCCAGTCTTGAGCGAACCGAAACACTCATCAAGACGATTGATAAAACCATTTCACATCTAAGAGGTAAATTAATCATGCGTGACGCAGAAATGTATGATGGCTTTGATCCAAACAAACAACAAGAACATGAAAAATACATGGTTAATACCGGTATAATTACTCAACAGCAAATTGATGACAGTTGGAACAATGTACGGCATTGGAAGAAAGATAATTGGGAACAATTTAAGCAAGAAGGCGAACAGTTAAATCAAGAGCTTGCTAAGGCGATGAGCAATCATCTTAAACCAGCTGATATAGAAGTTCAGGCTTTAATTCAAAGGCATTATTCCTGGGTAAAAAATTTTTGGACTCCAACAAAAGAGAGTTACATGGGACTGGCTCAAATGTACCTAGATCATCCTGATTATCGAGAGTTTTATAATAAATATCATCCAAACTTGGTTGAATATTTAATTGAAGCAATGGGGGTATTTGCTGAACGTAAACTCTCTTAATAGTGAGAACCTGCCATGTGTTATCATGGCGGGATTATTTTCCCAAGATTTACTGGTGTACAATCATGAGCAATAAGATAGCCAATGATAATTTGTCCATTAAATTAAACGATGGTAGACAGCTAGGCTTCGCGGAATATGGTGATACTAATGGTCAACCCATTTTCTATTTCCATGGTTTTCCTGGGAGCAGACTTGAAGCAGGTCATCTTCATGATATAGCCGCTTCTAATCGATATCGACTGATTGGTATTGATAGGCCAGGCATGGGATTATCTTCCATTGATATAAAACGAAGCATTACTTCATGGGTGGCGGATGTTGAGGCTTTTGCAGATTCTTTAGGTATTGAGAAATTTTCAATCCTAGGGCACTCGGGTGGAGCACCCTTTGTTGCTGCATGTGCCTATATGATACCTCACAGACTAAACGGTGCTGCCATTGTTTCAGGAATGGCGCCTTTTGAGAATCCTGAGTCACAAGTCTGTTTGGCGTGGGGACAACGGATAGCTAATCATATGATCAAAGCCATGCCATGGCTTGCGTTAGTAATGATGAAGTTAACCGCCATGATGCTTAAGAATTCCAGTAGTATGATGAAGCAGATGCTCAAACAACTGCCGGAAATCGACCAAAACGTTTTTCATGACCCTGCTAATAGCAAAGCAATTATTGGCGCAACCCTTGAAGCCTTTAGAAATGGAGTCGGTGGAGCTTCTCAAGAAATGAAGTTACTTTTAAAGCCATGGGGATTTGATTTGGAAAACATCAAGTATCCGATATCCATTTGGCAGGGGGCTTTAGATAAACAAGTACCGGCGTCTCATGGAACTATTTTTGCAAATTTAATACCTAATGCTCAGTTGAAATTATTTGAACATGAGGGGCACCATTCTTTGATACGAAATCATGGTGAGAAAATTTTGCAAACTATTTGTTCGGGAATAGATTGACTCTAATGCGTAATATACGAATTGCTTTATTTTTAAATTTTAGGAGTTATTGAAATATGTACATGCTTTATTTTCTCGTCCCGGAAACACATCTTGATTTTAAAGCGACTATTGCTGAAGCTCTTTATAAAAATGGAACCATCCCTGTTAAAAAAATTGCTGAACAGTTGGATATTTCCAAAACCACGCTGTATTTGTACTTACGATCTCGAAATGTTCCTGTAGGAGAAAAAAGTTGACACTTCAATTTCTAGGAAATAAATATCACATCTTGATTTGGTTATTCGAGAAAATCCACCTAATGATAATATCCCCGAAGAGGTACTAATGTACGATAGATTATATCGTTGGTTTTCTGCTATATCACAATTTAGTAAAGCCCTTTACGCTTCGTTCTATTCTTCTGTTTTATATGCTGATGTAGTGAAGCGTTGGCACGGTTTGGGGATTGGGTACCTTTTATTCCTCATTATTTTGGGAGCCATTCCTTTATCTGGGCGGGTGATCGTAGCATTCAATCATTTTTTTCAGGAGGAAATTCTATTCCCCATCCAAGTGCTTCCTTTACTGACTATACAAAATGGTGAGATCACTTACAATCAACCCATGCCCTATTTAATAAAAAACAACAAAGGAGAAGTGGTCTCAATAATAGACACGACAGGAACCGTGTCTGAAATGAATCAGGCATACCCTCAACTTACGATTTTAATTACCAAAAATAAAATTGACTTCAGACCACCTAGTTATAAGCAGTTTTTAGGTTTGGTTAAAAATGCCATTGGCAACCCTATTTATACCCGCACTTTTGACAAAGGGCTTAATGGGTTATTCTCTGGCACTGAGTGGCTTCATTCCTCTGGGATTTCCAGATTAAATACGCTGATGCAAATCCTTGTCTTTCCCGGCGTGACTTTATTTTATTTTGGTGTTTTTGGGGTTATTTTACTCCTAATGTCCGCATTGGTGCAGCTGTACTCTGATATTTTTTTCGGCTTTAAACTCCCATTTAAAGCCTCATGCCGTCTGTTGGTTGTAGCTGCAACTCCTACCTTGGTGCTATTCTTTTTTATGCGAGGTGGTAATTTCGCTGTACCAGGAATGGCTTTGGTTTATGGAGTACTCATTCTCAGTTATACTTCCTATGGGCTGTATTCAGCCAAACGGTTTAGTGTTTGATTTTATATATTCTAACTGGACATAGTCCCCAACTCATTAACTCTACACCCTGATAAATGGATTCAAATTGTTCGTGATGTATCATTCGAGTGGTGACAATAATTCGGCTACCTGGTTTTAGACCAGCCATCTTTGAAATTAATTCATTCCAGGTGGGATCACTTAGGCAAGTGGCTGCTACGTAGATGATATCGGCATCCCCAAAATCATAATGCGAAAAACTGTCGTTGAAAAATTGAACGTGCTCCATTTGAGGTAGGTATTCTTTCTCATCATCATGTTTTTGAAATTGTTGAATTGCCTTTTCAAGCTGTGTATTCGATTGTTCATACAGAGGAGGTAACAACTCAATACCAATAGATTTGTTAACATTAAAAAATAATATGGCACTCAATACTGCTTTTCCTGACCCCGAACCTAAGTCATAAAAGACATCTTTCGTAGAAGGAAAGGTTCGTTCAAGAATGGTATAAAACGACAAAAAATCGATTTCTCCATAAATAAACTCTTTATTTTGAATCAAATGCAATAATCGATACCTTATCGATGAGGATTTCGCATGAACTTTTTTGTAAAGTTCCTCCAAAATACGTGTCTTTTTCTCTATATTTGACCAATCAGCCCTCTGACTTAACTGTTTTTTTTGCTCTTTTTTTTTGAAATGGGGAACAAGTATATTGGTTAATAGGAGTTTTGAGATAACTAATAAAAAAGGTATGGTGATAATAAAGTAGAACATAACGTGTCACAGTGTTTTAGAGAGCTTTATTATAGTATTACAGGTTATTTCGTAAAATAAAGTAAAAATTCCATCAAAAAAATTTCACATATAATTTCTCTATTATTACAGATTTGAAATTGGTTCTCTTCATGAAAAAAGACAAAGAAAAACATCGGCACGTCCCTGAATCAACCACAGCAGATGAACCAAAAGTCTCTTCAGTTACACTAACGTTACAACTATTAACCAAAGAAAAAGAAAAAAATAAAGAAGCAGAAAAAAAGAATCTGCTGATGAAACAGCAAAAGTACGCTGTAAGGTTTGTTTTAAAGAAATCGCACCTAAACGTCTTTGTTCTGGACATGGTGGCGGCGGTGGTGGAGACAAAAGAAGCCCTGAAGTAACATTACTTGATGGATTTGGATAGTGTACGCAATTTGCTTGCTGTTTATCCTTTGGGGTAGCTATGAATTTCACTTTATCACGCATTCCATGCTCATGTGACCTTTAGTACAATATGATATATTTAGCAATTAAACCACGGGAAAACCTTTATGTTTGAAGCGATTATTTTTGACTTTGACGGTGTTATTTTAGATAGCGAGCCGCTGCATTATGAAGCAGTTACTAATGTATTAAAAAAAATCGGGATAATACTAAGCTACAAAGAATATGCAAAAAAATACATTGGACTATCTGACAAAGAAATGTTTCCCTTATTATTGAAAGATAAGGGATGTGTATTTTCAGCAGGCGCTATTGCTTTGCTTATCAATGAAAAAATCGACGTGTATACCCGTATCATAGATGCTTGTAATAAATTACCCATTATCACAAGTGTAGATCAATATATTTACAACGCCCTTCAAAATGACCAAAAAATTGCCATATGTACAGGCTCAACCAAAATAGAAATTTCGACAGCTCTCGATAAACTAAACCTCCGTCAGCATTTCGATACCATTGTTACTGCTGAAGACGTTCAATCTGGAAAACCCTCCCCAGAGGGATATCTATTAACCGCCAAGCGACTTGGGGTTCCAACTAATAAATGTTTGGTTATTGAGGATTCACCACATGGCATAACTGCCGCTAAAAATGCGGGAATGCACGTAGTAGCGCTAGCCACTACACATGAAAATCAATGGCTTCAAAATGCAGATCAAATTGTAACTGGTTTTGAAGCATTATTAGATGTGACAGGCCATGTATAACGAAATAAACCAAACAAATACTATTCGTAACGATGGAATTGATTTAATAAGAGGTTTGTCTGTTTTTTCAGTTATCCTGTTGCACTGCTACATTCACTTACCGTTTGGGCAGAGTATTCTTCCTCAGAGATTAGTGAATATCCTATTCAGGAGTGGGTATTATGGTGTGATGGCTTTTTTTGTTGTTTCTGGATTTTTGATTACGACATCAACCATTAAAAAATGGGGCGATCTTCAGAATATCCAATGCAAGCAATTTTATTTGATGCGTTTCGCCCGAATTATGCCCTGCCTAGTGGCGCTTTTAATTGTTTTGAGCCTGCTTGATCTAATAAAAATAAATGGATTTATCCTACACACCACCACGCTGGGAAAAGCATTATTTTCTGCGTTTACATTTAATATTAATTGGCTAGAGGCCAAAACTGGCTATTTACCAGGTAATTGGGACGTGCTTTGGTCTTTATCCATTGAAGAAATTTTTTATATGTTTTTCCCCTTATTATGTATCTTTTTAAAAAATAAATATCAATTGATAGTGTTCATGCTCATTTTAATTATATTAGGGCCATTTGCTCGAACAGTGTTTAGCCACAATGAAATCTGGAGCGATCACTCGTATCTGTCCTGTATGGATGGCATTGCAATTGGCTGCCTAGCAGCCATGTTAGCTAAACAAATCAAACTGAATCGACCATTAATTTTATTCTTTTTCACAACAGGCTTATTGTTATTTATGTTTGTGTTTTTCTTCAGAAAGCAAGTTTTTGACATAGGATTGACTCCAGCAGGTTTAAATGTGACATTTTTAGAGATAGGTATTGCTTTAATTATCATCGCTACTACTCAAGAGCTGCTTACAAGGGATAGTCGTTATGGAGGTCAATTAACATCCTTAATCAGATGGTTTGGTAGAAATAGTTATGAAGTGTATCTTACCCATATGTTTGTTGTGATGTTTATAGGCAATACATTTTATTACTCCAAGCAATCAGCCATTTATATTGGACTCGAGTACTTCACTATATTGGCGCTTTCTGGCTTGTTAGGACATTCTATTGCCAAGTATTATTCAAACCCAATTAATAAAAAGTTAAGAACAAGTAAGTCCATAAAATCTGCGTCTTTTTCATTGGAGATGGGTTAGACATACAGACCATCCCCAATGGGTTACAAAGCATTTTTTGTCTTGTTCTGATTGCTCTTGGGTTGAATTCTTCCCTAGCAAGACTTGTTCAAGATAATAGCGGCTGTCTTCAAAAAAACGCTGAAGTTTATAAAACTCACATAAGTTATGATTGATTTTATAATGAGGATTTAGTTTGCAATATTCATCAACAAGAGGCACCTCTTGATAGTGCCAAAGATCGCGCTCAATAGGCGCGATTTTTAATCCATCCCAATCAACTAACCATACTTCATATGGAGTTTGCAAAACATTATAGTGGTGAGCATCACCATGAGTAATGACAAAAGGCATTTTTCCCTTTGAAAATTTTGTCTGCCATTGTTGAATAGTGTTCAAGTGCCCTGGTTAATTTTTCTTTATTCTTATCTAAAAGAGAAAGAATCGATTTTGCATGGTTTGTATATGTTTATGTTCTTTTATTTTTACTTAAATTTAACTTACTTTTAAGATATTTTTTGGCAACACTTGAGCCGATGATCTTTTGTATAACACCTTCACTGTTCCCATTTTTGCTGGAGAGGTTACATTTTTAAAATATAATTTTTAATAGATGCGAATAAAAGTAAGACATTATTTTTATTCGCACTTATTTTACCGAGGTTTCATATTAAAGGGAGATGGGTTAAAGATTTCTTGCTCCTCTTCCTCCGCCTTTTTAGGTTCTATATCCTTATTAGGCTCAATTTCTTCTCGTTTAGTGGGTTTATCTTTATTAGAATGCTTGGGTTCCATCGAAAGTGGATTTGGAGCATGACTTTGATCTTTCGTGACTTCATCCTTTTCTTGTGCTTTCGGACTGGATATGGGCACTAAATTATTTGCTAGCCGTTGGTTAAATGCATCGTATAAGGCTAATGTGGGCATGGTAATACGAAGAGAAAGTATGTTTCCTTTCTCATCTTGAATCATTTTCATACAATCATCGGGAAGATGATTTTCTTCTTTAAACTCATTAAATTCTTTTATAATCGCTTCCATGAATTTTTTTAATTCTTCTCTTTGTTCTTCAGTTAATGCATTAGGCTCACAAAGCAATTTAATGGTAAGGGTCATTGAATCGCGATCACTATCAACCAGCAATAGTCCTTTGGCGATCAAATCCGCAATTATTTCTGGGTCAAAACTAGACTCTAAATCAAGTGCTTCACTATCTCCCATTGAAGCAAACTCCCCCAATTCATGCGTAGTCTCTAATACCTTGCCTGATTTAGTTAGAGATTTATCTTCCCCAGGACTTGCTGTTTCCTCGGATGTCTTACCAGAACCACCATCACCTCCACCGCCTCCACCACCACCATGTCCGAAACAACGACGGGTAGGGGCTATTTCTTTAAAACAAGTCCGACAGCGTGATTTTGCTCCTTCAGCAGCAGACTCTTTTTTTTCTATCTCTTTAATTTTTTCTTTTTCTTTGTTCAATAGTTGTAACGTTATTGAAGCTGAAGAGGTTTGTTCTTTTGCTCCACCTGCTGTGGTTGGTTCAGGGATGGGCTGATGTTTTTCTTTCTCTTTGTCTTTTTTCATGAAGGATACCAAATTAAAGTTTATAAATAAGTAAGATAATTATACACAAATATTAAGTTATCTGCAAAATTCCTGTCAAATAATGTTATATTTTAATTATTTTGATTTAATTTAAATCAAAAATTGATGTTGAGTAGTACTCATTGGTTGTACAAAACAAATGGGCATAATTGTTCTAAACTTAACTGTAAGAGAAGAAACAGAAATTGCAAGGTATGGGGTGAAATTAATTAACTCGGTGGAAGGGTGATGGGTATTAACGCGCTCACGAATAATTAGGTTTAGCTAAGAAAATAGTTGAGGTTCTATATGGCTGGTACATGTACAGGCGGGACAGTGGCATGCTGGATATCGAGTCAGGTCGATGTATTAAATAATATTGCAAATAACTTGCTTCCTGTAGAGCGCTTGATTACCGGAGGAGCCTATCTTATCGGTTGCGCCTTTTTATTTAAGGGTATCTATTGTTTAAAGCAATATGGTGAACAACGAACAATGCAATCGAGTAGTACCAATGCTAAAGAACCAATAACCTATCTGTTAGTGGGTACAATGCTGATTTATTTTCCAACGACTTTTGCAACATTCATGCAATCTACTTTTGGTTATCAAAATATTCTTCAATATGCACCGGTAAACAGCGGTAATTCGACTCTTGATACATTATTTGGTAGTGGAAGTGTCGTTGGAAGGCCGTTGACTATTATTATTCAAGTCATCGGTCTGATTGCTTTTGTAAGAGGGTGGGTATTGATTGCACGCGCTGCATCTTCGGGTGGGCAACCAGGAGCAACTGGAAAGGGTTTAATGCATGTGTTTGGTGGAATTCTAGCGGTCAATATTGTAGGTACTCTTGAGATGATTAATAACACCCTGTATGGGTCATGATGCACACAGTTCTGCAATTTTTTCCAAGTGACGCATTATTTTGGGTTCAAATTGGATCTATCTAGCGCTATTGATGCAGCAATAATGAGTTAACTTGTTGGTGGGAGCAAGTCAAACTCGTTGATAGGTAAGGTATCAATTTGACGACCCTCTTAGGTGATGAGCAAGAAAGTCATAGGAACAAATCATAAGAAAACAATTTGAGCTGTAAAAAAACCGTAAAAAAATCATCACCCAATGTGATCGCAAATTTTTTAGGTTAAAATGTGCGCAACACTTCTATTTTGGTTTTCCTTTTATGTCCACATCCAATACAGAAATCGCTCAAATTCTATCAGTTAAAAAAATTTCAGGTGAATGGGCACAACACGATCTTTTTCACTCAGTACCAAAGACTGAATCTGGTGCAATTGATTTAACTAAAGCTGAGCATATCGCTGAAGGCGGGACTCATGTACTTTATCGATTTCCAGATGCGCCTTTTGTTATTAAATTAATGAAACAAAATCCCAATCCTATGGAACTTGAAGAGTTAGAGAAAAAATATGCTGTTTTATACGATTGCTTTGACAAAGATGGAAAACAACGATGCATCAGGGAACACCACATTACATGTCATGTACAACTTTCTGGAAAAGAGCCTCAAAGTGCTGCGTTATCAATCGTACCCTATGAGAAATGCTTCAAATCTAAAGTAAAATTCGATTTTAAAATAGAACCCGCGGAACTTGACATTTACTTAATGGAGCATAACCAGGACTTGTTCGATAAGGCACATAAAGCGCTTATTCAAAAAGACGAGGCTGGAGTAGATTTTGAGCTTAATGATTATGCGATCATTGATGAACGAATCGGTGCCATTTTGCAACGTTTGGATAGCGATCCCAAGCTCCGTGAAGTCATGATTGAATTTTTAGATCATTATCGTGATTTTTATCAAAAGACCAATATTATCCTGGATGCCATGGGATTTGAAAACATTCTGTTTTTTAAAGACGAACAGGGTGATTGGCAGTTTAAAGTAGGCAGTGCGATTAAGCACGATACTGGAAAATACACGCAGGAGTTATTTGATACATTACATTCTGGAAAAGAAGTAGATTTGACTGGGTTTGTTAATTTTACTCATGCTTATTTTTCACCGGCCAACATTAGGGCAGTCAATGTATGTGCCATGAAACTTGGTTTAGAGCCTGTTATTCATGATGTCACGATCGATTCAAACGATTTATTGAGAATCTCTCAAGAATTATCAGTAGGAGAACGAATGCTTGCCTATGCGCGGCATGGAGATTTTGAAAAAATGGATAAAATTCTCCAAGAACATAGGGATGAGCTTAGTTTTAATCTCAGAGATTTTTGGACATACTCGCTAATCTCTGAGGAATACATCAAGCATGGACAGCCACCAACAGCACTTAAAAATTATCTGGATACTGTGAGTCAATTACCCATTATCTTGCCTGAAAATGAGGATGATGCCAAACGGGTAGCCGACTCAAAAAAAGCCATCATAGACCAAAAAAGCATGCATGATAAAAAAATAATGCTTCACCAGGAACTCACAACTTTTGTACTTAATAAGGGGCAACTACAAAAAATAATCGATTCTGCTCATACTCCAGCTGTAAGTTATGCTTATGTCGAATCCAAAGAACAACACAAACACGAATTGGTAAAAACTTCTCTTGCTCTTGGCAAAAAAAATGGTCAATCCACAGGTACTGAAAATACCGTAGATGGTAATACGAGATTTCCAGCCTCTTCACTGAGTAAAATTGTATTTACTTATTTGGTATTACAGCTGGTTAAAGATAAGCAAATCGATTTGGATGAGCCATTACTTTCTATTCTGCAACAAGAAGGTGAGGAATATGAACGATTCAAGGTACATGGTGAATATCCTGAAAAAGCCACACAATTAACAGCGCGACATGTATTATCACATACCACAGGCTTACCTAATTGGAGCCCAGATTTATCTTCTACACTAACGTTTGATCCTAAATCAGATCTAGGTACGGGATATTCGTATTCAGGCGAAGCGTTTCTTTACTTACAAAAAGTCATTGAGACAAAAACGGGTAAAAATTTAGAGACACTGGCTAAAGAATATGTTTTTGAACCTCTAAGAATGGGTCGCTCTACGTTCCGGCCACAACCAGAAGACGACAAAAATATTGTAGTAGTTCATACCCAGCTGGAAAAATCGACTCCCATATTAGAAATAGAGCCACCACTTCATTCTGCCGCATCACTGCTTACAACGGCTAATGATTTTTCAAAATTTATGAGTGCTTGGTTGGATAGTATGGATGATCCAATAATAAAACAGGCATTTGAGCCAAAAAGTGCTTACAGTATTGCGAATACATGTGGGTTGGGTTGGCATCTTTATAAAAATAAAGATGCAGTCATTGCCTATCAATGGGGTGCAAATCCTAATACACGCTCTTTTATTGCACTAAATGTTACAGAAAAAAAAGGTGCGGTATTTTTTACAAACTCAGAAAATGGGATGAGTATTGCAACTCAAATTTTGAACTCTCCTAATTTACCTCCTATTGGTGAAATGCAAGAGCTCTTTAAATATATGAGTTTTAGTCAAAGCGATGAGCCAGGATGGCAAGAAACCATTGCAGGTAAGATTTCTGAAGATGAGGGCAGACTTGAAGAAGCGAGACATTATTTTGAAAAGGCCATTGAGCTAAGGCGTTTGGAATGGTCGAATGCAGTTCATCAAACATCCTCTCCAGGAAAAAAAGAATTTACCTCTCCATTGGAAACTTTTGTAGGAAATTATAATGATGAAGCAGAAGTCTGCCTAAGAGAAGACGGCTTGATATGTAGGCGTTTTAATATTGAAACAAAGCTTGTGCGAATATCAGAGACCGAATTTCTGCCTGAAGAGGATCCATCGTTTAAAATAAGTTTCAAAAGAGATCTCGTGGAAATCCTTTCTATCTATGGTGATCAACCCTTATTGTTTAAACATCCTTTACCAAAATCTCAACTAGAAACAGATCATGAAAAAACAGGCGGAGCAAAAGAACAACCCTTTTTAACAACCGTTGATTCAGAAAAAAAAGTGATGTTGCACGACTTGATGAAAAAAGCCTACACTCCTGGAGTATCCATTGCCACTATTTCTGATGGAACACTTTCTTGGAACGGTGCTCTTGGTATTTCTGATATGGATTCAGGAGATTGTGTTGATGAATCTACTGTATTTGAGGCGTGTTCATTGAGCAAACCATTGTTTGCTTATTTAGTATTAAAACTGATAGAAAAAGATCAACTGCCACCAGACTTCCTGACACAATCCTTGCCTGAAATAGAATATGGACGATTTAAGAGTGAGGATAAAGAAAAAGTAGTGTCTTTAACGCCACAAATGATTTTGTCGCATCAAACAGGATTGCCTAACTGGGAGCCCGGTAATAATCAACTTGAGTTCCAATTCAAACCGGGTGATAAATACCATTATTCTGGTGAAGGGTATCACTATTTACAGAAAGTAATTGAAGCAAAAGCGGGTAAAAGTCTTGAAAAGCTTGCACAAGAGTATGTGTTTACACCGCTTGGAATGAAAAACAGTCACTTTGAACGTGCTCGTTTTAAGCCAGGAACAAAATTTGCTTCTCGTCATAATGAACTAATGCAGCCCCAACCGTATAGAGACGAATCAACTGCTGCTGGGTCGCTACAAACTACCGCATATGATTATGCACAATTTGTAATGGCATTACTCAAAGAGCAAACGCTGAGAAAGACAGCAATGAAAGAGCTGGTCTCAACAGAAAAAGATGAACTAGCAAGAAAGAAAGAGATTCTTCAAGAAATAGTACAATCTGTATTTTGGGGATTAGGATGGGGTTTAGAAAAAACAAAGGAAGGAACATTGGCATTCCATTGGGGAGACACACCAGGAACGAAGGCATTTGTTGCAATAAACCCTGAAACTGGTTCAGCAATTTGTTATTTTGCTAACAGCCAAAATGGTTTATCTCTTGTCAAAGAAATAGTAACCCCTCATGTTGGTTTAACAAAAGGTCTCGATTACCTTTGTGGCAAATATGATTATACACAATATGATAAACCAGGTTATAAAGAACGACATGAAGGCTTATTGGCTGAGTCACGAGGTGATTATGTCACTGCAAAAATCCAATTGCTCAAGGCCATTGAATTGGAGCCTAAATACACTTCTGAACTGATTCTACGCATCGAATGTTATGATAGGCCAGGTTGGAAAGAGCAACAGGAAGGAATAATCGCTGAATTAAATGGTGATTATAAAACCGCCATAATCAAATTCAATCAAGCACTGGTTCAAGATTTAGACTCTGAGCAACAGATCAAAAAACACCTTGCATGGTTAAATGATTTGGATCATCCGCGTGACGTACGTAAAGAAAAATTACAGGAATATACGGGCAAGTATGGACCTCATGAAATAACACTTGAAGGAGAGTCACTCAAGCTTCAATCATTCGGGCAAAGTTATAAGCTTATTCCTGTTGGTAAGAATATTTTTTCACCAGAAAACAATCTAAATTTTCGCCTTAAATTCGATAAAGAACGAGGGCACGTTGCTTACCACTTTCTCGATCTGGCATTTCAGCCAATTATAGAGAAGAAACAAAAAGCAACTGCTCCTGCATCAAAAATGAAATGGGAAGAGGTGATGAAAAAATCCGGTATCCCAGGCATATCAGTTGTCACGGTAAATCATGAAGGAATTATTTCTCCGCCACTAGTTAAAGGCACTGTCAGCTCAACCCAATGTGGGTTATTGAAGATGTCTGTGGCTAAAACGATAGAAGAGCAAAGCAAATTCTATAAATCGTATTACATCCTTACCGAAGAAGGCTTGCTTTATTATAACAAATCGAAGGATAAACTTCATAAGCTTGAACTGGATGAATATCAGTTAGAAGAATTACGTGAAAGTTTCGCTAAAGACGAACAAATAGATATCTTGTCCGATGATCAATTAAGTGAGATTACCTCGATTACAGACCATCTTCACTCAAGCCCCTCTATGGAAGTAACTCCTGAAACAGTTTTTGGAGCCGCATCGCTTAGTAAACCCGTATTTGCCTATTTAGTATTACAATTAATAGCAGCAAATAACGCGAATGAAGCCCAACCTGGGCTAGGACAATTTAACGCCAAATTTAATTTAAAAACTCCTCTCTATGAGGTTTTTCCAGATATACTAAAAAAATTCCACAAAGAAGATGAAGATAAGGCCAAGCTTTTGACCGCAGAGATGGTATTATCCCACACGACAGGGTTACCTATTACGCATGATGGGAGCAAAGGGCTCATTGAATTTCAGTTTGACCCAGGCACAAAGTATGCCTATTCAGGTCCTGGAATTGCTTACTTGCAAGAAGTCATCGAGGCACTAACTGACTCAAATCTTGAAACACTTGCCCAAGAACACATCTTTGGGGAAAAAGCTTTAAACATGAAGCACAGCAGTTTTCATACGGATAAAAGTAAATCTCCGCAGGCAGCAAATAGTCTATATACAACGCCGAGTGATTATGCCAAATTTATAGTAGCCTGGATGAATGATGAAGAGCTACAGTATGCATTTCAACCCAATGTCTTCATGAACAATGATTATTTGCCTGGGAACTGGCCAATAGAGGCAAACATATCAGAACAGGATCGAAACCATGTGGCATGGGGTTTAGGTTTTGGACTACAAACCAATGAGCAATGTGGGTGCGGTCTTATTAAAATGATAACTGATCCGAGCCAGTTCCCCTTTGATTGCATAGAAAGCTTATTGGAGGATAGAAATGCGGTTATTTTAGTTAATGATGTGCTTTTTTATGCGGATCAAACCAGTCGAACTGTTAATAAAATTGAATTGACTGAGAGTAATCAGGATGATTTTAACAGGCTGAAAGCAAAATGTACCGAGTCTTATAAATTAGCTGAAGGGAATGAATTAAAATTAATTACCTCTGTAACAGGCCGTATTCATCTTGCAAGCAGAGCCTATCATTCTGGTGATATGAATGAATGGAGAGCGTGGGTGGCAATGAATTTAGAAGACAAGTCGGCTGTAGTTTATTTTGCCAATTCGCATAATGGACATATTCTAGCAGATTCAATCATATCTCCAGAAGTAGAGATAGATAACGTGTTTAATTACTTTTTTCAAACCTATGGATTTGCACGGAATTTTGATGAGCTAGGAGGGATAACTAATTTCCATGGGGTAAACTCCAATTGCTTAAAGAAAACTTCGCCTAAGATTGAAGAAAAACCAGATACATCAAAAGAATTAGAAAAAGGAACTACTAGTGAAGAATCAGCACCACTAACCACCTCTTTACCAAAAGCAAAAACATTAACTTTAGGATTTTTGACACCTGAAAAAAGAAGAGAAAAAAATCAACAGGATAATTATTGTGGATTTAAATCAGGGTTTCTCATAGGTAAGTCTTTTTAAACTAATTACCTAGAGTTTATCTGAATTTTAATTTCACAATCCATGAGCAACAAGCTAGTCTAAGCTCATGGAAAGGTTTTTACACACATTTTTACCTCAAATATCCCTTTTCTTACATTGGGGTAGCTGGGAAGTTACGAAGAAACTACTATTACGAATAAAAAGGTCGGGAAGACGGATTTAAATAAAAGTGTTATTACATTTTGAGATGACACCATACCTATAAGGGAGTATACGGTGATGGATGATAAAAATTGTGAGCATTGCTATCCTGAAAAACGCTGTCATGTTAGAAGGAAATTTTTTAGTATATTCGATTATTGTATATTCAATCCATTGATCTATGTTTTATCTAAAATATTTCTCCTCTCAGAGAATGATTTTTTACGATTCGATAATCTATTAAATAGGGCATCCATTAATATTTTTCAAAAATTAAATTTATTTACCAAAACCAATATCATTGATAGGAACCAATTTAATAATAGCGTACTTGCACTATGGGATGAAGCGCATACAAGGGGTTTAGAACTATACAACTTTAAGGAGTCGAACTTACATACGTTGTATTTCATGTTGGTACTCAATACAAAAAAATATTATTTTACGCAGACCCCTATCTCCCTTATTTATCAAAAAAATCAGTTTTTTGATAATGATATCAAATACGACAACAAATGGATTTTTAAAAAAAAGTTATTAAACAATAAAATACCCTGTCCTGTAGGGATGGCTTTTATTTCCAGTAAAAAAGCTTATAAGTACGGCATTAAATTAGGATTTCCTCTTGCTGTAAAACCAGTATCCGCCTCCCTAAGTATTCATGCCTTATGTAATATTCAAACACCAAAGGAATTAGAAGATGCCATTAAAATAGTAAAACAAGTTGATTTTCGCGTACTGGTTGAGCAACACATTCCTGGTAATGTATATCGGTCATTGATTATTAATGAATCATTAATAGCTTGTGTTATGCGCCAACCTGGCAGCGTTATTGGTAATGGTGTCTGTACTCTCCAAGAATTAATTGCTAAAAAAAATAAAGCTACTGGGAAAGAAGAGGGTGGCAAACTCTTGTTTAAAACCAACCCAGATACTTACTTGACGAAAAACTTAGAAGTCCAGGGAGTTACTCTTAACACGGTACTAAACAATGGACAACAAATTTTTATTTCAAAAAAAGTGACTATGGGTAGTGGTGCAAAAATTAGTAACGTTACCGATTTGATGCACCCAGAGAACAAACTGTTATTGGAAAGAGTACATAAAATGCTAAATATACCACTTACAGGCCTTGATTTTATTTGTCAGGATATTTCTCTTCCATGGCATAAGCAACAATTTGGAATTATTGAAAGCAATAGCTTTCCCTATATCGATTTGCATCTTAACCCCTCTGATGGGGAGCGAATTAATGTGTCAAGTAAAATTTGGGACTATGTATTAAATGTTTTAGGTCAAAAAAGTGGTGATGATTCGATTAAAATCGATTAAAACTCAGCGAGTTCTCTTACTTGTTTATTCACTTATTCTTTAAAAATTTCTTAGGCAAAGAGCTAAGACAATTAGACTATTATTAATAGAGCAACGCATAATATCCAGATTATTGTACTTGTTATATAAGGGTATTGATAACCCTTATAGTTTTTCCTTCGAGTAAATAAATCAATAATCAGCACAGGAACAACAGAAAAGAAAATTAATAAGATGACTAATGCTACGGATTTTGCACCTTGCTGAAAAGGCATAAGCCTTATTAAAAAGGTCAGTATAAAGTGCAAAAATTCACTCAAATAAAAGATTACCCACAAAAACCAAAAATCAAAAGTATAGATAAACCAAGAAGCAGCAAACAGTGGCAGAAGTAACTTAGCTCCTTTTATTGCCCATAGCTTTTTAAAGGATTTGATAAACTCCTCTGAAAAGAGGACGATAATAGCACCCAAAAGAACAACCAAAGCCAATAACATTTATTTGTTCCTTTTCTCAACATCGCTCAATGCTTCCTAGTGTGTATCAAGTTGCATTGATAAAGCCTCATCTTCTTATGAATGTATTCTTGACACGTTCAATTGCACGACGAATTTTTTGTTCAGGTCGAGCTCTAAATGAATTTCCATTGAAAAAATACTCTTCGCCTTCAGGAGATTGCTCAGAAAAAAAGTAATTAAACACACAACATCGAGGCGCGTCACATAGAACCGGATTAACAGCATGCCAAGATGTTCGATTTGTTTCCATCACAAGCAGGCGATTAAAAAGACTAGGGACAATAATGCGATTTTTAATTTCTTTATCCCATAGTTCATAATTTCCACCATTCTCGAGTCGCCAATTAGGAGACAGATAATAGAGTACATTTACCGTTCGATAGTGTTTTCTGTCCACATCATGCGAATTATCTAAATGAGGATTAAGACGATATCCTTTAAGTAATGTGCTAATTCCACCAGCATACTGTGATGGGTCAGGAACTTGGTTTTTAATCTCTGTTATCTCTTCAATCAAAGCAACAACTTGAGGGTCTTGAATCGCAAAATTAATATCTTGCAATAAACTGGATACATCTTTTAAGTGGCTATATTTCAACTTTAATTTTCCAGGAATATTTAATAGATGCATTTGGCTTGGTTTAGGAAAGTTAGTGTATATTCTCTCAGCAATTTCAGTTGGAAGAAGATTATCAAGTGTAAAGTGACGGGCAACTTTTATATGATGCTCAAGGAAAAATTCTTGTTTCAAGTGCTCTTTAGTTTCATTTAATCTTTTTACGATTAGATCCTTTAATTGACTTCTTATATTAATTGTCATTTTAATTTGTCTATATTTGTATACTTATTAATATAATAGTCTATTTTTTTTAAACTCCTTGAAACAATGTTCAAAAATAGCCTGCCTCATTTTTTATATGGTTTAAGGTTATAGAGGCCAGGCTTGGTTCAAATGACGAATCGGACTGTTTAATGTCCATTTTTGGTTCGATTTAATTCCATCAAGAAAGACTTTTCCTTTTCTTTTTTATATTTAAGTGGCGGTATTAAAATATTGCAATAATATGCACAGCTTTATAGTGTTGAAACACGTTCAGATGATATTTTACTTTTTTCCCATTTCTCTAAAAATTCGTTAGCCAGCGTAGTAGGATTTCCTTTTGCAGTATTAATAACAGCATCAAAGTCTATTCCTTCTGGAATATTGAGCGAAGCACGTTCTTGATTTTCAAAAAAACCAAACCGATTGGCCAGCTTACTATACTCCTCAATGGTTTTTTTAGAGCCTATGCGTGGTAAATCATCAGAGGTTAATTTCAGCCTATCATCGTTAAGTTGCAGTTTGACCACACTGTCTGAGTTAGTTACTATCTGAATTTCTTCGTCGTAACTTTGTTGTAGTACGTCAGGGTCAACAGGGTTTTCTAAAAATAATGGATCACCATTTTTATCCGTATTGGCATGTTTATTGACCATATAAAACAGTTCATTTCTTGAGAGAATATGCTCAGAAGAATCATCAAATAATTTATCTGCCGTGACTAACGTTGCTAACTGATGAAAGGGAAATAATCCTATCCGTTTATCCATAGGATTATCGATGTCCGCTTTACGATTTCGTTCTTGAATACGTTCACTTAATTTCTGCATAGGACAGTAAGCAAATACTACAGATGTGGTTAACGCTTCATTTGGATTTTCTTCACAATATTGTTGAGCACGCTTTTGAAAATACTCTAAACATTCTTTGGCACTACCATCTGGGTTTGGTACAAGATCAATAACAATGGATTCCCCAGAATTACCTTTATCGAACACCTCATCATAAAGCCTCACCATAGCATCACCAATTTCGGTAACAAGACGTAAATTTTTAGCCAGTTTGGTCCCTTCGGCCTTAAATCCCGCTTTTATTAGGACGTTTTCGAGGTTAGGAAGCGAGGGATTAGGGAATTGATGAGCCGTAATTAGATGACTTCCTTTTGATATGGTAAGAACACCTCTACCACATAATGTTAAAATTTCCTCTTCAGTCATTAGTGTTTGAAGGTTTTGTATAACATCCGATTTATCAAGTTTCTCAAACATTAATAACTTTAGATCACTCGGACTCAGATTAACAATCTTACCCACTACTTCATCAATGCTGGAAGATTTCCACCCGTGTGTTAAAACCAACTCTCTGCACAGTGATGATTTTCCTGCGGTTGATGACCCTAATAATAAAACAACATGCATGGTAAACCTCTTCAATAGGGGACAATGTGATACAGGGTAAGATATCTTGGCGTAGTTAAACTCATATTACTCTGTTCGTAGATTATACAAAAAACAGATGCTCCATTTTTTCAATTCAAACTATTTTGCAGAAAATTTACATTGAATGATCTTTTCTAAATGGTTTTTGATATGGTTATCTTGTAGGGTTTTACGTTTAATTTCGTCGATATTCTCTTCAGTCGTTGCCTGAATTGTCATTAGCATTGCAGAAGGATGTCCATCAGAGCTCGCTATCCAATAAACATATTTTCCGTCACAATAGTCTGAAGGTTCTTTTCGGTCATTCACGAAATTTAAAATATCATCTTTATGGCCCTGTGTGTTGTCCCAGAATTCTTGAACAAATTGCTCTGTAAGCCAACCGAAAATAATATCGAGATGATTTAAGTTGGCTTTTTCAAAATGTATATTCATTATGTTAATCTCTGTATATGTTTCAAAATGTTTTCTGCTACTTGTGCGGCAGACAATTGACTCACATCTAATTCTAATAAATGCGGATGCTCTATAGTGATGAGTTGCTCTGTTTGGTATACATCCTGAGGATCAATTGATTTCCATCTCACTCTTCTGGACGGTTCAGTGATACGCCTTAAATGTTCTTCTTCTGAGATGAGCCATACTAAGGCCTCATGATATAATAGTTAGCTGTAGTAAAAAACAAGATAGGCCAATTTTTGACCTATCTTATAGTTTGAATACGAGTTGAAGAGATAAAATAGCTTATGAAGATTACGTTCACGCAACTAACTGAATCACATTTTCCCCTACTTTTGAAGTGGCTTGAAGCAGAGCATGTGAAAACATGGTGGGACCAGGATGTCCATTGGACGAATGAATTGATTTCTAAAAAATATGCCAATTATGTCAAAGGGTATAAGCTAGTTCATGGTACTCCTAAATCCATTAACCCTTATATTATCTGTGTTGATGAGAAACCTGTGGGCTATATTCAACTCTATAATGCGTATGATTTTCCTCGCTCAAAATCACTTCAAGGCTTGCCTCAATGTCTTGCAGCCTTCGATGTGTTGATAGGCGAGACAGATTATTTGAACCGTGGCATTGGTGCATCTGCAATTACAGCATTCTTAAACCAATATGCGGCTTCATATACCCATATTTTTGCTGATCCTGAAAGTACCAATCTTGAGGCAATTCGATCCTATGAAAAAGCAGGTTTTAAGAAAATAGGATTACAACCAGATACAAATGAACTATGGATGATAAAACAAAAAAGTACTTACATTATCTACTTGTTTGGCCATCCTGGCACTGGGAAATATACAATTAGCCAAGAATTGCTAAAAAATGGATTTATTGTTTGCGATAATCAACTCATCAACAATCCAATTTTTGCATTGCTAAATTACGACGGCTTTAGCAAAATCCCTGAGTTTGGATGGGATGCCATAGGGCGCATTCGCACTGCTGTTTTTGATTTCATCGCTATGGAACAAAATCACAATTACGTTTTAACCAATTGCCTATATGAAAATGAAGGCGATCGGGATTGCTACATACAAGTAGAAACTATGGCATTAAAACGCAACTCGATCTTTATTCCTGTAAAATTACTTATCTCAGAAGAAGAAAATCTAAGACGTATTACAGATCCCTCTAGAAGAGCGCGATGGAAATCAGTTGATCCTCAAGACGTACATCAAAGAGAGCAACTCATTCACGTAGACCATCCACATTTGTTGGAATTAGATGTCAGCGCTTTGTCCGCAGTTCAGGCAGCAGTAAACATTTTAGAATATGCATTCAAGTTAAAAAATAATAACGGTGGAACACATGAGCAATAAATCTGATCCACTAAACATCAGATACCGCAAAGCCAATATAAATGATCTGCCTTTGATCGTGACTTTTCTCCTTGAAGATGAGCTTGGAAAAACACGAGAAAACAAGCAGTCAGTGTTAGATCAGCGCTACGTTGATGCGTTCTACAAGATAGACATTGACCCTAATCAATACTTGATGATTGTAGAAAACGACGATGAAATTATCGGGACGTGTCATTTAACGATCATGCCATCACTTACTTTTACAGGCCAAACTCGAATGCAGATTGAAGCTGTAAGGGTTTCTGAACAATTTAGAGGTCAAAAAATTGGTGAATGGATGATGAGTGCTGCAATCAATTATGGGAAATCCAAAGGCGCCTCAATTATTCAATTAACAACCAATAAAAAACGCTTAAGAGCAAAAAAATTCTATGAGAAATTGGGTTTTGAAGCTAGCCATGAAGGGATGAAATTGTATCTGGAGAAAAAACAATGAACCTACAGTTTAAAAAAGTCAATGCAAGTGATATCGATACAATTTTTGCCTGGCTTGCAGAACCTAACGTTCAAGAGTTCTGGGATAACACACAGGGGCATAAGGATGATATCTTAAATTTTATTGATGGACGTATTACACCTTCATCTTATGCAGACGGCAAGTATGTTTATTGGATAGCAAGCTGTGATGGTCATCCATTCGCAATGCTGATGACTATCCAAGAAACAGCAGAAGATCATATTGATGACATTAAATTAAATCACCTTTCAAAAACAGGCCATACTTACGGTATCGATTACATGATCGGGAATAAAAATTATTTTGGCAAAGGCTATGGCGCCCAAACATTATCAGAATTTCTTGATTTTTTCAGAAAAGACTTCGACGTATCAGCGGATACATTTATAATCGACCCTGCTAGCGATAATCCTAGAGCAAAAAAGGTCTACATGAGGGCGGGGTTTGAGCATATTGCTGACTTTGTAATGTCTGGCGATGTTTCTGGCGCTGGTAAACCACATCATTTATTGATTAGACGTTATCTGTCTGTGAATAATAATCATATCAAAGCAATTTGCCATCATTTTAACCTTGGGGCGCCCATTCAAGTGCCCACAAGAGTACACGGCGGCTTACTCCACAAAATGTGGCGTCTTGATACAGATAAAGGCTCTTATGCGGTAAAGCAGCTATCAAAAGACATTAATCTGAAAAATGAGCAAGTCATTAAAAATTATGAATTGAGCGAAAGACTTGCATCACGCTTTGTAGCCCATGACATCCCAGGCATCTGTGCAATTGCACAATCTGGCAAATATCTTTTTATGATAGACGGAACTGGTTTTCTAGTGTACCCATGGGTTAATGCAAAAGCATTAGATCAACACGCCGTTTCAGAACATCACGCCCTAAAAATAGCCACTATCCTCGCCAAAATGCACTGTCTTAATTTGGATGAACCTGAGATCACCCAGCCAGAATTTTATACTCACACAAACCAAAAGATTCTTGAACTATTTGACAAGGCTGTAAAGTTTGTGTGCCCTTTTGCTGCAAATTTACGGAAAAATCAGAAAAATATATTGGCGGCTAATGAAGCTTATCAAAATTCAATACCGACACTAAAAACACATATTATCGTCAGCCATGGTGATTTGGATCAGAAGAATGTTTTGTGGGACAGGAGCAATAATCCAATCCTAATCGACTGGGAATCTTCCTGCAAAATCAATCCCACTTATGACATTATCAACACAGCATTTTATTGGAGCGGAATTACAAGTACCTTTGACAAGGATCTCTTTTTTAAAATGATTGAGGCATACAAAAAAGCTGGTGGCGTTATCAATAAGGATCATGTTGTCGCTGCTTGTTATGGCGCTTTTAGTTGGATTGGCTGGTTGGTTTATAACATCGAACGCTCCTGTGTTTCTGGCAATTCTGAACATAAAGCCATGGGCATTGAACAAGTGAATCAAACTTTAGCCACGATTCTACGCTTACAAACCATCATGCCTGAAGTCATTAAAATTATTGAAGGTAAATTATGATCACTATTGACCTACTTAAAAACCACCCAGCGAGCATACCAAGATGCGCAGAAATATGGCATGAGGTTTTAGGTAAAATCTGGATGCCAGAGATTGGAATTGAAGAAATTGAATCTTTGTATTATGAAGAGCTGAAACCAGATATGCCACTGACTTACATTGCACTAGATGGTGAAATTCCTGTAGGTTCTTGCACATTGGAATTAAATGGTGGCATTCGGCCAGATTTAGGACCTTGGATTGGTGATTTGGTGGTTGATCAAAAATATCAAAAACAAGGGATCGGCAAGATGTTAATTGATGCCATCACAAACAAAGCCGCTGAGCTAGGATTTCACAAATTATATCTTTTTACATTTGATCCAACTATTACTGACTATTACACTCACCTAGGTTGGAAAAAAATCGGCATGGATGAGTTTAAATCGAATCCTGTAACTGTGATGGAGGTAGTGTTATGACCAACGCCGATCAACCATTCAACATCACACCTGATCTTGCGCATAAGCTCATAGCTGAGCAATTTCCAGAATATGCTCATTTACCCATTACATCAGTTGAAAAACAAGGGCATGATAATCGTACCTATCGTTTAGGGCCGGACAGGTTAATCCGCATGCCAACTGCGGAATCTTATGCTTTGAAAGTTCCTAAAGAACAAGCCTTATTACCGAAGCTAGTGTCCCACTTAACGGTCAGCATTCCTGTTCCAATTAAAATGGGTGCTGCTTCACAAGATTATCCATACCCATTCTCCATTTACAAATGGCTGGAAGGAGTGAGTATTAACCTTCTCGTTTTGAATCATGATTGCCTAGAAAAGCTTGCATTTGATTTAGTAAAGTTTTTAAAAGAGTTACAAAACATCGATGATGTCGATGGACCGGCTCCAGGCCAGCATAATTGGTGGCGTGGCGATCATGTCAGTGTTTACGATAAAGGTGCCCGAGAACAAATTTCAGAGCTATCAACTGTTATCAAAGAGGGTAAAGCGATAGATCTGTGGGAACGTGCCTGCAAGACAAAATGGGATAAACCTCCTGTATGGATTCACGGCGATTTTGCGATCGGTAATATGCTGCTTAAAAATAGCAAACTGTCCGCTATTATCGATTTTGGCGGTGTGGCTTTAGGTGATCCTGCTTGCGATCTGGTGATCGCATGGACTTTCCTTAAAGGAAAGGCACGCGACATCTTTGTCCAAGAGATGGATTTAGATGAGGACACTTGGCTTCGCGCAAAAGCCTGGACCTTATGGAAGGCAACTTTTGAATTATGCCAGATAGCAGATAAAAACAGCCCTGAGGCACTTATACAAAAAAGAATTATTGAGGATGTAATTGATGAATAAAGATTCAAATACTAAAACCCTCGACACCTATCTTGGGGAGCTATCTGGTGAAATAAACAAACTCTATGGATACGTCAAAATAGCCGGTGATAATTTTGGTGAACCAGCCATTAATTCTGGTCCATGTGGTCCATTTGCCAATGCTTTTTTCAAGCTATGGAATCTGAAATTTACTGAAAAAGTAAATATCGTGTTTATTATGGTTAAAAAATCTGAAGAGTGCTGGCACGTTCTTATACGTTTACCCAATGGGTCGCTTTATGATGGAGGCCTTGGGGTTCATAGCGAAGAAAAGTATGGCGATAAATTTGATATAGAGGACATGATTGAATATGACATAGAACTTTTAGAAAAACGTTCCTGTGGCTTAGGTCGCGAATACCCGCGTTATTGCCCCAGCTTCTCGATAAATGCCGTCGAAGATTTGATAGAAAAGTATTTGAATCTCATTGACGAAATGGAGGTACAGCATGCAAGTAGAACTAATTAAAGCCACCATAGAGCAGAAGCCATTGTTGGCGAATCTATTAGAGTTATACGCCTACGACTTCACAGAGTTTTGTGACTTTGATATTGGTGATGATGGTTTTTATGGATATGAGCGCCTGCCTTTGTATTGGACAGAGTCTACTCGCTTTCCCTATTTGATTTACGTTGACAAAAAAATAGCCGGGTTTATTTTGGTGCAAAAGGGATCCCCTATCTCGGATGATACGACGGTTTGGGATATTTCTGAATTTTTTGTCATGAAAAAATACAAGCGACAGGGTGTTGGTACTGCAGCCGTTCTTAAGATATGGGAGCAATTTAAAGGCCAATGGCAAGTCAGAGTATTAGTGGGCAATCACATAGCCTGTTCATTTTGGCTGCAGGCAATTAAAAAATTCATTTCAGTAACACCTGCTAAAACTGAGGCAACTATTAAAGGAGAGGACTGGGTTATTTACGCATTTGAATCAAAAAATAGGAGTGGCATATGAACGCTCCATTAATAAATTTATACCGCCAAGCCGAGGATTATTTTTTCAGAGGCATTTCCTCAAAATGCATGGATCCAGGCGACGGCGCTCATGCCTACATGACCGGTGGCGCCGAACTAAATTTTATTTACATTACAAAAAACACAAACGCTCTGGATAAAGTCTTAATCCAAGGAAAGGAGTTTTTCGACCAGAATACCCTTTCTTTTGATGTGATCATTCCACAAGAATTGTGCACACCTCAAATGGCAGATGTTTTAACCACAATGGGTTATCCCCAGAAAAGCAAATCAGTTTCAATGGTTGTGGATTTAGATAAATTTTCATTTGCCCAAACTGCGAGTTTAGATGATGAAACTATTATCAAAGCGAATGATGATCAATTAAATGACTGGATGATGCCATTGATAGGCGCATTTGAATCTACTTTTGAAATTTGTTCGATCTATGCAGCCACTCATGAAAATGCCTTCAAAAGGAATATTAATCTTCGCCATTTCAGCTTATACAAACAGGAAAAACCAATCGCATCAATTATCCTATCAATGCACGACAACACCATTGCAAGGATAGACGATGTGGGTACCCTGCCTGAGTTTCAAGGCAAAGGATATGCTAGCGCGCTCATGCGTTATGTGCTATCAGAAGCCAAAAGATTAGGCGCATACCATTGCTTTTTAGAATCATCCGATTCAGGGCTTGGGGTCTATCAAAAACTTGGGTTTGAACCTCTGTTTAAAAACAATATTTATTCGAGGAAAGCATGAGTGCTGATATTGGGGTACAAAGACGATGCTAACAAAACCTGGCCTTAAAGATGAAAAAATCATTGCGTGTTTACGGGATGCGTATGGATTGACTGTGGAAAAGATAGCGTTTCTGCCTCTTGGCGCTGATTTCAATACAGCTGTTTATCAGGTCACGACAAGCAGCCAAGTGGATTACTTTCTAAAGTTACGACGCGGTGAATTTATTGATGCTTCAGTTTCAGCTCCTAAATATCTTGCTGACTTGGGTATCAAGCAAGTGATCCCGCCTCTTGCAACCAAGACAAGGCAACTTTGGACAAGCTTGGCATCCTTCAAGGCGATTCTCTACCCTTATGTCGAGGGTCGTAATGGCGTAGAAGCCAAACTATCAGAAGATCAGTGGGTTCAATTTGGGGCGGCCATTAAAAAGCTTCACAGCACCGATATTCCAAACGCCCTAACAAGTGGCACACCACGGGAAGTATTTTCTTCCAAATGGCGAGAAACCGTCAAAGCATTTCTTATGCGCATTGAAAATGAGGTTTTTGAAGAGCCTGTTGCTGTAAAAATGGCATTGTTCCTGAAATCCAAAAGTAGCGAAATACTTAAACTTGTTGAGCGCGCTGAAAAGCTTGCGGCAACGATCCAAAAACAGCCCCTCGAATATATTTTATGCCATGCAGATATCCATGGCTGGAACTTGATTGTTGATAAAGAAGGAGCCCTTTATATTGTTGACTGGGATACCCTCATCTTTGCCCCCAAAGAACGTGATTTGATGTTTGTCGGCGCTGGTATTTGGGACAGCGGTCTAACCGCGACTGAAGAGGAATCACTATTTTATCAGGGCTATGGCCAAACAAAGATAAATCAGGATGCCATTTGCTACTATCGTTTTGAACGTATTATTCAGGACATCGGCGACTATTGTGAATACATCTTTCTGTCTGATGAAGGAGGTGACGACAGGATGCAATGCTTTGAACACTTACAGCCCGTTTTTCTTCCGAATGGTGCAATAGAGAGAGCTTGTCAGTCCGACAAGACGAGGGAGATTTTATGAAATTATATTTTATAGGTGGTGCCAGTGGCAGTGGTAAAACGGCAGTAATGCCCAATTTAAAAGAACTTTTGGGAGATAGTATCGCTGTTTATGATTTTGACGATATTGGTGTACCCGACGCTGCTGATAAAAAATGGCGCCAAGAATCCACCGAGAAGTGGCTACAAAAATTATTTAGCGATGGCAAAGATGCCTGCTTGCTTGGTCAAATTGTTTTAGGGGAAATACTGGCATGCCCTTCCGCAAAACAGATAGATAAAGTCAATTTCTGTCTTTTGGATGTGAGCGATTTCGAACGTATTCAACGCCTCAAAAAACGTAATACTTATGGCCTTGATCAAAACATGTTGAATTGGTCGTCTTGGCTTCGCATGCATCACCAAGACCCACAGTGGATGCAGCATGTGCTACTCGATGATTGTTGGCATGGACTGGATTTTAGTGTTTTGGGTCAACTTGTGACTTGGAATAGCAAAGCATTTGTTAAAGCCTTGGACACAACAAGATTGACAATAAATCAGGTTGCGGAGTCTATCGCTAATTGGATTAATCAGAAAAATAGTCATAATGGAGAGCCAATACCAAACAGCACATACAAAGTAATCGTAGATCACAACCCCAGTCAGGCTGATAATGATGCTTTGGTGGAAGGACTTGTTGTTCATTATGAACGCCTAATAGTCGAGCCAAGAGACAAAGAGTTTTCAGTGTTTTTAAAAAATGACTTGGGCGAGATTTTCGGCGGCATACAAGCGCATTTTGATACCGAGCAAGTATATGTTGAAGTGTTATGGGTTGATGAAAAACTCAGAAAACAAGGTTATGGTACAAAATTAATAAATGCAGCAGAGCAAGAAGCTGTTAAGCATGGCTGTGTTTTTTCTATAACTGATACATGGTCCTTTCAAGCGGAAGAATTTTATTTGAAGAATGGTTATGAACCTATGGGCGAGATAAAAAAATATTGGCGTGAACATTCAAGAATTTTTCTTAGGAAGGCATTATGAGCTTCGATATCGTTATCAGCAGTGAAAAAGAAACGCAGTTTGTAGATGATGAAATTGTTGCCTTCAATAAAAGCCACGCTCCGTTTACACAGGACAACGATTTTGTGAGTTTAAATTTTCACATCAAGAATGAGAACGGCCTTGTAATAGCCGGGATCAACTCATTAATGTATTGCTGGGGCATGCTCTATATTGATGTTTTGTTTGTTGATGAGCGTCATCGTGGTCAACAACTTGGAAACCTTTTGCTGAGAAAGGTTGAGGCTGAAGCCAAATCAATGGGGGCTAGTCTTTCGCATTTAGATACATTTGATTGGCAGGCTAAGGATTTTTATTTGAAACAAGGATACGAGGTGTTTGGTATTCTTGAAGGTTGCCCAGAGGGGCATAAACGATATTACCTGAAAAAGGTTTTGTAGATGATACCAGACAATCGAGACTCAATAAAAAAAGGCGATACGATTGGCCTCATTGCCCCGTCAAGCCCACTTTCTCCAGGACTGCTTGAAGCCTCAATTGCTTACTTTGAAAAAGAAGGATTTAAAATAAAAATTGGTAAAAATATTCAAAAGGCTGAGCTTTTTTCTGCGGGAACAGATGAGCAGCGTGCTGACGATATCATGAATTTTTTCAAAGACTCGGATGTGTCAGCTATAATCACGACTAATGGTGGCACCTGCTCTATTAGAACCTTGCCTTTGCTAGACTATGATGTTATTCGCAAGAACCCTAAACCAATAATCGGCTATAGTGACGCTACGGCTTTGCAGCTAGGGATATATTTTAAAACTGGGGGCATATCTTTTACAGGTTTCAATTGCAGTGATATCAAAGAGGGAGCAATAGATCGTAGGATATTAAGTACTTTAACACACTGTTTAAATGAAGAAAGCTATTCCATTCATGGAGGAGCAACCATTAATCATGGTAGCGTTACAGCACCTCTGATCGGTGGAAATTTAATGTGTTTGCTAAATCTCATGGGTACACCTTATCAACCAGATTTTTCTAATAAGATATTATTGATTGAGGATGTAGGAATTGAGCCTTACATTGTGGAAGGAATGTTTTCGCAATTGTATGTTGCAGGGATATTAAACAATTTATCAGGTGTTGTTATTGGAACTTTCACTGAATGTACAGCCCGGCATTTTTCAGCCCAAGCTGGCACAACAGAAGATATTATTGATTTTTGGTGTAAGCGAATTAATGTGCCATGTATAAGGAATTTTTCATATGGCCATATAGAAAGCAGGTATGTTGTACCGATTGGGCAGATGGCAACATTAGATGCGACAAATTGCAAATTGGATATCCATTTTGACAAATAAACAACACTCACATGATCAAATAATCCTTTGGGCCAAAAATATTCTTGGCTCAAATATGCTTGATACAGAAATTGTCGTACAAACACCTTGGTCAAGTGTTTTAAGAATTAGCACACCCGAAGGTCCATTTTATCTTAAGCAAACGCCACCCACTCTATTTATCGAAGTTGATATCCTTCAAAAATACCGCAACTTATGCAAAATAACTGATATCCCAGAAGTCATTGCAGAGAACAAAAATTTACACTGCTTTTTAATGAAGGAGTGCGGAGATGCAACACTGCGCACTTTGTTTGATGGGCATCTCAAGATTGATCTGTTAGTTCAGGGCCTGCAAGTTTACAATGCTATGCAAAGGGCAACAGTGCCACATGTTGCTGTGTTTATTCAAGCCGGTGTGCCAGACTGGCGCCTTAAACAATTTCCAACTTTGTATCAAGATCTCGTTGGCAATGAATCTTTTTTAACGGTTAATGGATTAGAGACGTCACAGATTAAGATATTACAAGATGCAATGATGAGTCTAGAGGCACTATGCCAAGAGCTTTCAAGTTATGGGATACCAGAATGTCTTAATCATTCTGATTTCCACGAGAATAATATGTTATTCAGTAGCACCACAAAAAAAATTAGTATTATCGATCTGGGTGAAACGGCTATCAATCATCCATTCTTCTCCCTTGCTGCTTTCCTTAAAATTCCAGGCAATCGCTATAAAGTACCAATGGACTCCACAGACTATCACATACTTCATGATACCTGTTTTCAGGGATGGCTGTCCTCTAATGAGGATTTACAAAAAGCAGTAGAACTTACCGAAAAGTTGCTCCCCATCTATTTGCTTTTTGCACATATGCGGTTAGTTAATGCAACGTGCCCTATTGCACTTGGTACTATTCCGCGGATGAATAATCGTGTTAAAGAAGCTTTTCTGTGGTTTATAAAAAATCTCAGAACTATCCGTTAACATTTCAGTGGTAAATCAAATTAATTGAGGCTAAATGTATTAATATCTCCCTGTATACCTCACAACACACACAATAACGCCGATAATTATAGCGTCAGTTACTTTATCAATTTTTATATTTCCCCAATTATCATTTTCGGCCCGCAATTCAAATGGATTAAATTCTTTTGATAAGGTCAGTTGTTTATATCTTCGTACAATAACCTCATTTTCTTCGTTAAGCTGTGCTGCAACTAAACTTCCTGGATGCAGTTCAGAATTGGGATCAATAATCAAAATATCATTAACTCTTAATTCAGGGTGCATACTCTCATCTTTCATTTTTAGAGCAAATGCATTTTCTCCAAGACGAGTACTAAGCTCAGAAGAAATCGGTATAAAGCTTATTTCATCTGAATTATGTTCGTTCCTAACCCTTTGAATGAATCCTTTAGGATCGCAGGCTTGTTGATGATCGAGCATTGGAACCAATGACCCTAATCCTGGAATTTTTTTTGGACGTTTCTCATCGGTTAGGCACATCAAATAAGCAGGTGAAATATCTAGTGCTCTAGCAAGTTGTTTTATTTCTTCAGGCCCTGGAGTTCTATCACCTCGCTCCCAATTGCTAATTCTTGATTGTTTAAGATCATCAGTTAACTCCTCAAGGGCCTTTCTAGTTAATCCTTTTGCTATCCGTTCTTCTTGAATTCTTTGACCAATTTTTTCTTTTATATTCATATTAACCAACCCTATTAATCCCATATTGTGAAAATATATATTGACAACGCACCGAATGGTGGTAAATTAAAATAATTATTTACACGAATCGTACGATTCAAGTAGTAGTTAATAGTAAATATACCATATAAAAAAAATAATAACGAATTTGTACACGGATTGAGAGTGAATAGTGGATTTTTTAATTAATGACAAAGAACTTGCTGCTTTATGTGGGATGCCACACCTTCAGCAACTGGCTTACCTAAGAGGGATAAGGCCATATATGGATGTCAAAACAGGATTAGTCGGCATAAAGCGCGGAATCAGCTATCAATCGATAGCAGAGCAACTTTATATTGAGCCGCATCAAGGCATTAAAAGCGAGAGCTACTCACGCATGCAAATACGCCGTGCCTTATCTGCTTTGGGGCGAGCAGGGCTTATTACACCACAATCCGAAGGTTTAAAATTAATTTTAAGATGCGAATTAGCTACAATGGGTTATTCCGTCCAAAATAAACTAGACCTAAACCAGACACAGCAACTAGACCCAGCTAAAAATCAGCAACGCCTTATAAATACTGGCTTATCAAAGACAGACCCACTAAAAGCCGGCATAGATAAATCTCCAAAAGCCGACACACCTCTAAAAGAAGATAATTATTATATTTTTTTATTAACACAATTCGAAAAATTTTGGGATTTGTACCCGCTAAAAAAATCAAAGCAAAAAGCATGGGAAGCATTTCAAGCGCTTAATCTCACACCTGAGTTGCCAATACAAATTTATTCGGCTTTACAACAACAAATCCAGTTTTATCAACAACAGCATAGCCAAGGCCAATGGGTTGCTGCTTGGAAATATCCTGCCAATTGGTTAGCACAACATTGTTGGGAAGATGAAATTCAAAGTGATACGTGTCAGGAGACAAATAATGCAGTCCATGAAACAAATTATAAGAAACAACCCATTAGAGACAGCTTCTGGGAGTCATGTAAATCAGGCATTGAAGAAGAAACCGATGACAACATCATCGACCTTAGCGCCTACCGAGGAAGGTCGCAAGCGCATTGATCGATTATTTTTGAGGTTTGCAGCTATGTACGGACAGGTTTGGCGTAGTCAATTTAAAAGCGATGAGTTTTTAGTTTTTGTTAAAGGTGAATGGCAACAAGGACTACTTACCTATGCGGATAACATTCTTGATATGGCAATTGATTTATGTCGAAAAAATAAGGAACTACCGCCAACCTTACCCCAATTTATTGATTTTTGTAAAAATTGTTCCAAGAGAAGTTCATTTTTTGTACCTGATGCAGCTCCCAAAAACAATAACCCTGAAGTGGCTAAAACCCAATTACTGAAAATGAAACACATTTTAAATATGAAAGTTAACTAAAAAGGAGAAGAAGATGTTGAGTTTAACTAGAAGAGTCGGTGAAAGCATTGTTATTGGAGAAGATATATTTATCACAGTTCTATGTTGTAAAGGGAATCAGGTACGCATTGGGTTTAATGCACCCAATTCAGTAGCCATCCACCGTTATGAAATTTATCAAAAAATTCAATCTGAAAAGCACGATGGTTTGGCTGATCCAACAAAGAAATTTTGCCCATCAATGCAGCAATCAATCCTCAATCACCATTAAAAAGGAGGGATAACATGTCTTTATTAAATCAGTTCAGAAGTAACGTGTTAAGCAGTATTAATGCTCACATTGGAAAGATTTTCATGCTTATTTGCTTGCTAATAATGGCTCAAGGAACCTTTGCAGCGGATGCTTTATCCGCTGCAGAAGAAGTAGTTAAGGATACCTACAATGGTTCGATAAAAACCTATCTTTATGTCGGAGAAGCTGTAGCGGCTGTTGTTACCTTGATGTTTACTCGAAATATTAAAACGCTTGGCGGCGTTGGGGCGATGGCTATTTTTCTAAATGTCGTTGCAATGCTAGCAGGGGTTTAAGATGGAAGATCCGAGAAAATACAAAACACCCCAATATCTTAATGAGCCTTATCGATTGATTATTTTTACACTCGATGAGGTCATGGCAGCAGCACTAACTCTCTACGTATTTGGGGCTGTTTGTGGTTTTTTTGTTACCTCATTGATTCTAACCTGTGCGTTTCTATTTCTTATGAAACGCATGAAGGGTAATGAAGGTCCCTATTTTTATATCCACCTTTTTTATTGGTTCTTTTCCCTATCACCTAAGTTGCGGGCAACACCACCGTCATGGATTAGATCTTTTTTGGGGTAACAGATGAAAATAGAACAAAAAAAATCCGAGTTAATGAAGGAAAAAAAGACCAGGGTTTTGCTCGTAGGTATTAGTAGTGTGCTGCTAGCTATGACATTTATGCAATCAATTACCATTGTGGCCTTATTGCATTATGCTCATAGCAAACATGAAACCCATTTCATCCCACCTAAAATATCTCAAGAATTTACACTTTCTGGAACAGGTGTTTCGGAAGGCTATTTAAGAGACATGACCAATTTCTTAACGCAACTTCGTTTTAATATCACTTCAAGTTCGGCCACTTACCAATTTAATGCACTCTTAGGCTATGTGGCTCCCTCACTGTATGGGGACATCAGGGCGCAATTGGTTAAGGAAGTCGAACAAATCAACCACGAACATTTATCCAGCGTGTTTTATCCATCGACTTTTGAAATTGATATCAAACATTTGAGCGTAAAAGTAATAGGACAGATGAAACGTTTTGTTGGAGCGGATTTGATGTCTGATGTACGGGAGACTTTTTTGATTAGGTATTCCTATGAGTATGGCCTGTTGAAACTAACGAATCTTGAGAAGGTGTAATCATGAAACAAATGGCAATGATATTCAGCTTAGGCTTATTAATAGCAACAGCAGAAGGTGCCCAAATAAAAACAGTCAGAAATTATGAAGATATTTTCATTAATGCCTCAATTAAAGAACCCAATAATCTGATGTTAGAGGATGATCGCATTCAGCAAATAAAAGCACCTGGCAACACTCTGGTTGATGCATGCAATGGGAAGGCGAATTGCAAATTAATTGATGATACGACGGGTATTCTTACTTTTTTGCCATCGCCTCTTTACCACACGCGAGCTTTTACTATCAATTTGCTGACTGAAAAAGGCTTTTTTTACAACGTGCGTGTAGAGCCAAAACCCATTGCTTCACAAACAATCGTTTTTAAATCCTATAAAAACCCTGTAATTCGTGCCCGTGACCCACGTACTTCAAGCTACGAAAAGGTAATGGTTGGTTTTTTAAGAGCACTGGTTAATGGGTATTTGCCAGAAGGTTTTACCCAAACAATACCTAAAAAGCCTTCGGTCTATAAAGCGCAAAAAACACAGCTAAAACGCTTGTTGACAGTTAAAGGCAATCGTATGAGAGGTGAAATTTTTGAGTTAAAGAACGTAACCAATCAGCCTATTGATGCCAAAGAGTCTTGGTTTAATTGGCCTGGAACCAAAGGGGTGGCGCTTGCTAAAACCCATTTAGCGCCGTTTGAAACTACTCGATTGTACAGGATTAGCTAACATGTCTATTCAACTTAAAAAACAACAACAGATCCTTTTAGGGGTTGTTATCGGCGCTATAGTGTTGGTGATTGCGTGCTTTGCCTTATTGGGAAACAAGAGTGTTAAATCCAAAGAGGTGGATAAACCCGCCTATAAAAAACACAGCTTAGCCAGCCCGATATCTATGACCATTAATGAATCCCATTGGATTGAGAAAACACAAAATGCCTGGCGAGCTGAGCTTGCAAAATCAGAACTCTTTGATAAAAACCTCAAGGCATTAGGTGATGAAAAAGACAAGCAAAGCAAGCTCATTACCTCGCAAAAAGATGAACTATCTGAAATGAAATCCACACTTTCTGAGTTAAAGCATCAAATAGTTAAACTACAAATGGAGCGTACTACCCCAGTAGGCGGGGCATTAAAAAACAATGAGCCACAAAATGGGTTGTTACCCCGAGCAGATGAAGCGGCCTCGAGCAACTCCATGGAGATGGATTCGGGATTTATTCAATACACAGCTAAGTTAAATAAAAAATCCAAGCCACGAATCAAAACACCCAATAATTACGTTTTCTCCAATACCTTTGCTAAAGCAGTTGTTTTACAAGGAGCTGATGCATCTGCAGGAGTTTTAAGCCAAGCAAATCCCGACATTATGATATTTCAAATAGTGGATGATGGAGTGATGCCGAATAAATACAGGGCACCACTTAAAGGCTGTATGGTAAGTGCTTCTGTAATTGGCGATATTTCCAGTGAGCGAGGAAAGTTTCGTACCGAACGATTAAGTTGCATTCATTCCAATGGCACCAATATCGACATCCAGGTTACGGGCATCATTTCGGATTCTAAAAACGGAATTCGTGGCCGTGCAGTATGGCGTGATGAGCCGATGGTGAAAAAAGCTTTTTGGGGGAACTTCTGGGAAAGCATGGGCAATATTGGCCAGCAATATTCCACTGATTACAGCACCTCGCCACTTGGAAGTGTATCAACCATTCAAGCAGGAAAAATTCCTCTCGCGGCTGTTTCTAGTGGCGGATCGGGCGCTGCAAAAATGTATGCGCAATACAACATCAAGCGTGCTGAAATGTACCACCCGATTATTCAATTGCCTCCAATGGTTACAGTAGATGTAACTTTTCTTAAGGGTTTTTGGCTTGATGGGGGAACGGACACTAATGCCCCTGAACAACCAGAAGAAAGCCAAAATTCCAAAGTAGCTTTTGAAGCCCCTGCCGAGTCTGAGACTGCTGAAGAAAAAGCTGCCAACCAATTTTTCTATAAAAACCACTCTTTCTAAGGATATATAGATCATGAAAATTCTAATTACTTTATTACTGTTGCCCTGTGTTGTTTTGACCGGTTGCGCCAAATTGAATGAGGACTTTGATTGCCCAGCTCCCAATGGAGGAACGTGCAAACGTATGGATCAGGTTTATGACATGGTGAATGGTAAGGGCAAATCCCTGGCTGTAACCCCCAGCCGAAATCCTTTGGTGATGGATGGGCGACCTGGTCAGCCTGTGCGTTATGGAGAAGGGGTGATGCCTCTTTGGATAGCACCTTATGAAGACACTGATGGCAATTATCATCAAGCCAATCGAGTGTACAGCGTTGTTAAGGAAGGACAGTGGATGCAGCAGTCACAATTGGCTTTAAAATAAGGGGAGCCATTATGTTGTCAACTATAAAAAAAGCGCGTCTTGCAGTTAAAAAAACAAGCACTACTTTAAGTCATGCAACAGGCTCGCTATTGGAAACATTGCGAGAAGAGCTTGGCATGACTGATGCGCATCATAAAAAGCAAATCGAAGCGCTGTTGGATACTTATTGCTTAGCACCTTATTTGCCAGATGAGGTCTACGATTCGGAAGCCGACATTTATCCCTACAAACAAGCCTCTCATATGATGTTTGAATGCTCAACACTGATTGGTGCCAGTGAAGAAACCGTGACTATTCTCACCAGTATATTAACGGATATTTTGCCACCGGAAAGTTGTTTTCATGCTTTGTTTTGGGCATCACCTAAAATTGGCCACATGATTGATGAAATGGAACATCAACGTAATCAAGGCAGTGATGTTTTAAAAGCACTGGCACATCGACGAGCTGAGTTTTACCGCAAAGGGGTGTACAGCTCATTAACTAAAGAAAGCAATTTTGTTTTGCGTGATTTTCGTTTGTTTTTGTGTATTTCAATTCCACGCAAATCCATAGAAGACGATCGCTTGTTGCTTGGTAGTTTGCGCGAAGACATCAGCAACAATCTAAAGTCAGTCAATATTGTTTGTAAGGAACTGTCTGTTGAACAAGTGATTAGCTTAAAGCGGGAGTGGCTCTTTCCAACCGACAGCTTGTATGAAGAAAAAACCAATTACGATACCAATACTGAAATTCGTTTTCAACTGACTGACATTGAAGCGAGTATGCGGGTTAAATCCAATCAAATAGAGATTGAGCGAGAAGAAGATACGAGGGTGATTAAATGCTTGTCCGTCAGGCAATATCCTAAATCCCCTGTGCAATGGCAAATGGGTGATTTATTTGGAAAAATGTTTAATACCTCTTTGCAAATAAGTTGTCCCTTTCTTTTTAGTTTTGCAATACGAATTAAAGATAAAGATAAGGTGATGGCGGCATTAGATGCCAAGTATGCTGATGAAGGTCAAAATGCCAAACAACCTTTTATTGCCAAATGGGTCAAAAATTTTAACAAAAAATACGCAGAAATTGAGGAGTTAAGAGAGCGGCTCAGTGGCGATGATTCTTTGGTTGATTCCTATTATAACGTCTTATTGTTTACAACGCCTGCCAATGTCCGTCGCGATGTACGACGTGCCAAGGATGTATTTCGTGGTAACCAATTTGATTTACGCACGCCAACAGGTTTGCAGTTACAAACACTTCTAGCCTCCATGCCCTTTGCACCTGCTGAAGGTATGTTTGATGATTACAAATCATTTGGACGGGTAAGACCTTTAACCAGTTTTAATACGGTTAACTTATTACCTATCCAGGGGGAATGGAAAGGGGCAGGACGATTTGCTCAGGTCTATCCACAAAGACGGGGGCAATTTACCGCTATTTATTTTTTTGACAACGTAGTCAGAAACTATAATGTCGCTATTGTAGCTCCTCCTGGAAAAGGAAAATCCTTTTTAATGAATGACTACATTCAAAGTCTGTTATCCCAGGGGGGCTTTGTTTATATCATTGATGTGGGCGGTTCCTACGCAAAATCTTGTGAGATGTTAAACGGACAGCTTATTGATTTTAATCATGACACCGAAATTAGCCTAAACCTCTTTTCCACAATTGATGCGCAAGCCAAAAATGATACTGCATTTAAAGACGTTCACAATCAGCTAATACAACTTGTAGGTATGATGGCAAGACCATCAGGTAACGTCAGTGATGAAGAACGAAGTCATATTGAGAAAGCCATTGAGGCGATGTGGCGACAACATCATAATGCTACAACTATTACTCTTATTGCTCATCACTTAGAAAGTAGTAACGATCCTATTTCTCAAAATATTGGGCGTCTGTTGTATAGCTATACTAAAAACGGTCGTTATGGCAGTTATTTTGAGCCGCCTTGTTCGCTGGATTTTAAAAGAAATTTAGTTATTTTAGAGTTGGGTGGTCTTGATGGAAATAAGGACTTGCAACGCATTGTATTGAAAATCTTAATGTATCAAATCACCAATGCAATGTATTACACGCCAAAGCACATTCCCAAAAGTTGCTTGATTGATGAATCCTACGAATTACTTTCAGACAATGGCACGGGGGGCAGTGCTAACTTTGTTAACGAGGGCTATCGGCGTGCGCCTAAATACGGTGGTAATTTTATTACAGTGACTCATGGCTTAGATGATTATGAAAACAATCCAACTGCCAAAATGTGTTACGACAACGCCTATTATAAAATCTTTTTAGGTGCCTCCAAAAGTACGATTGACACTTTAAAAACGAGTAATCAGTTGGATGCTTATGGCGAGCGTTTAATCCGAAGCCTTAAAATAACTAATGAATACTCTGAGTTTTTAATGATGTGTGAAGAGAATTCAACAGTGCATCGTTTGATTGTCGATCCATTTTCACGCGTCCTAAACACCACAAGAGGCCCAGAAGTAGAAGCCTTGAAACGATTAATGGCAACAGGTTTGCCATTGGCTGATGCCATTTCCAAAGTTGCCCTGGAGGTGTATGGCTATGTTTAAGGCAACTCAAGTATCTCTTTTGACCGCACTCATCACCAGCATCTTAGTTAATGGGATTTTTTATAGTGCTTTGAGACGGCCAGATATTGCAACCGTTGATATCGTGTCAATCACCTCCCAATTTATCAAAGAGGAAGCGCAAAAAAATCATTCCAACCTTGAGAAAGAAGCAGCGATTAAAGCATTTTCGCATCATTTGGAAGCAGCGTTACAAGATTTGTCCCAATCCAAATCGTTGGTGTTATTGCCGAAGGAAGCAGTAATTAAAGGCAGCACTGATTATACAGCCACCCTCATGACGATGATCAAATTGGAGCATAAATCGTGAAAAAGCTTCTGTTGATTATTTGCATGTTCTATCTCCCTTTTGCAGAGGCTAAAGACTATGGTGTTTTTGGCAAAACCTTTGAAATAGCTGAAATGGATTTTTTAGAGTACATCCAGCAAAAAATGAAGGGGATGCAGGCTAATGGGGAATGGAAGACCATACAATTTGAGTTTAAAAAACGGGTAAAAGAACATATTGCACGTCCAACGCCTACTCGTTTGCTGAGAGCTGAAGTCAATAGAACCTGGTTTTTTAATCCATCACTTACCGTACCTTACGATGTGAAGGACAGTCACGACCAAGTGATTGTTAAACAAGGCACAATAATTAATCCCTTAGATAGAGTGGGCTTGAGTAGCACTCTCCTGTTTTTTGACGGGGATGATGAAGCCCAGGTTGCATGGGTTACCCAGGAATTAACGCAGCACCAAAAAGTAAAATTAATCCTCACCTCAGGCTCTGTAAAGGATGTTGCGAAACAATTAAAGCAAGCTATTTATTTTGATTTGAATGGATTTTTGGTTGCCAAATTTCAAATAAAGCACTTGCCGGTCAGGGTTTTTCAAGCAGGGAAGCGGTTGCAAATTAATGAGGTGACTGTATGAAAGCCTTTTTTGTTTTTCTTGCATTTTTAGCTTCTGGGTTGACCCAGGCAGGCTCTTGTCATGGTCGTTTTGTTAATCCCATTACGGATGTCTGTTGGTCGTGTTTGTTTCCATTCAGTTTAGGGCAAGCCAATCTCGTTTCCTCCAATCATTTGCCAGACACTAAAAACCCTAAACTGCCTGTTTGTGAATGTCCAGGAAATCCTATACCACGATTTGGATTAACAATGGGTTATTGGGAGCCTGTGAATTTAGTGGATGTAACCCGAACTCCTTTTTGTCTGGTTAATTTAGGGGGGATTTCTTTAAATTTTGGCAAGTATTATCGCAAAGGTGCGGTGGAAACAGACAGTAATTTATCCAATCAATCTTTTTACCACGTGCACTGGTACAAGTTCCCATTGATGTATTGGTTGAATGTATTAACCGATGGTATTTGTGTTGAGAAAGGGGATTTTGACATTGCTTATCCGAGTGAATTGGATGTGATGTGGAATGATGATGAGCTAGGTTTCATCATTAATCCTGAGGCGGTATTGTTTGGTAGTTTACCCGCACAAGCGGCTTGCGCTGCTGATTCAAGTACCGCTTTATTGGGCAGTGCGATTGACAAACTCTTTTGGTGCGCAGGCGCTCAGGGAAGCATGTACCCTTTAACGGGGCATGTGCAAGAACATGTTGGAGGGGTTCAGGCATCAGTCTTACTGTCTGAGCGTATGAATTTTAAACTGCATCGCCAGGGATTATTGGAAGACACAGTAGGACTTGACGATTCGACAAGCAGCGCAAAATCCATTTGTCATACTCATTATTCCCCTATTTTGCCCAAATCACGCTACCGCTATCAAATGGTCAATCCTTTACCGACTACTAATGCCTGTTATCCCCTTGGGCGAGCTACGACCCTATGGGAGGCAGGGCACGAATATCCGTTTAAGGGCGAGGATTTTGGGTATCTGATCTGGCGCAAACGCAATTGTTGCGCCTTTTAACGATTAGGAGATGTGATGAAAACAATACGAATGAACACTTCTTTCTTGGTTGCATTATTTTTGTTGTCATTTCCTGCACTTGCAGAAGATGAAGCCTATATTGCGTCTATTGAGGTGAATACAAAAAATCGCGCCAATGCTTTTACAAATGAAATAAAACAAATCAGTAAGTCTCTTGAGACTTCAGAAAAATCGGGTCAAATTGCAGAATTTACCGGCGAGATGCATCAAGTCATAAAAACACAGGAGCCCATTGTAACCCACTTAAAAAAAGTCAGTCAGGTACTCGTGTTCTTATCGTTTTCAATGCCAGAAAAAAGTCTACAAGCCTGGCTTTTACAATGTAAAAAAAGTGGAGCAACGCCCGTGATTCGTGGACTGATTCATAATTCGTTTAAAGAAACGATGACGGCTATTCAAACGCTCAGTAAAAAAACAGGAATTGGGATGCAGCTTGATCCTATTCTTTTTAAAACCTTTGATATCACTATGGTTCCTGCAGTGGTTTATGTGAAAGACACCCCTGCTTGTCCTGCCAATATGGATTGCAAACCGGTGAATTACGACAGTCTTTATGGTGATGTATCGCTGGATTACGCCTTAGAAAAAATGAGGGACGATGAGCAGTCAGAAGACCCCGTGTTGGATCAAATGATTCTTCGGTTAAGAGGGAGGTTAATCTGATGAAAGGCTTCGTTTTAGTTTTTTTAATCCTTTGTTCACCGATTTTTGCACTTGATTTGAATCAGGCATATCGAGAAGGCGTTCAAACCGGTACAAGCCATACCAATCAATCCATTGATTTATTAAAAGCACTGGATCTGAGCCAGTTTCCTGGCTATCAGGCCAATCTACCGCAGGAACATTATTATAGTGGGGTAACGCAAGCAAGCACAGGTCTTGAAGCCGATTCGCAAACTGCCGTGGCTCAGAATGATGCAGGAAAGGCAGTAGGCGAAAGTTTTAATCATCGCCCCTTGTATCAAGTAAATCCTGCCTCGGAATCAATGCAAAAGTTAAATCAAATCGCAGAAAATGGAGATGCGATTATGCACGGCCAAAATACCGATAAAACCACCTGCTCTTTAAAACCCAAAGAATGCCATTACTCATGGCAGGAAAAAACATGCCTATCTAGCAAGGTATTAGGTGTATTGCATTGTGCAAGGCACTTACGCTTGGATGTCTCACCCTACAAAACAGAAAGTTACAGTCTGTACCTGCGAAAAGGAGGTATGAGAAGGACCCCTTTTAAAGTCTTAGTTAATCTGGCACAAACAGATACCTGCCAACAGAGTAAAACGCCTTGCTATACAATTTATAAAGATTTAATACCAGCACATGAAATTGTATTGCCTGCCCATTGCGCCATGGTGAAGGTCAGTTTTTTTGATGAGAAGAAATTATTGGTTGTTGAGCAAACGGCTACTTGCGCCAATCCCACCCTATCATTGTCTGTTGGCAATTGTCGATTTGGTCGCTGCACAGTGCCCTATATTCACTCCGTTTCGATGACCATTGAAATTTATGAAAGCAAAGAGTATTGGGACGACCAATGCCAACAGTTGCAAAACAAAGAAAAAGAGGGATTGTGTCATATGACTGAGCCTCTAACGTGCACCGAGCCTAATCAAACACGGATTATTGGTGATGTTCCATTGACACGCCCTTGCTGGAAAGAAACAGCATCCTACACCTGTGGTGGCAGTCAGGAGCAAAATACCTGCGAAGACGTGATGAATCAAGGGTGTGAGCAGACTGCTTCGACTTGTGTAAAAGAAGAAGCAGGACGTTGCACAACCTATCAGCAAACGTATCAATGCCCGATAAACCAATGTACTGACAACCAACTGTTGTGTGGTGAGGATGCTTTTTGTTTGGATGGTAATTGCGCGAAACATGAACTAACCCCAGCCAATGAAGACGATTTTAAAAAAGCAATGTCCACCTTATCCGCCGCCTCGGATGCCTCAAAAGACTTTGATGGCAATGCCAATTTTATTTTCAAAGGTCAATTGCTTGAATGTTCAACAACAATGCTCCATTTTAAAAATTGTTGCAGTGATAAAGGGTGGGGTCTGGATCTTGAGCTGGCACAGTGTAGTGATGCTGAGAAAAAACTGGGAAAAGCTCGAGAAAACAAACTGGTAGTACCTACGGGTGAATATTGTTTTAAACGCAAAAAACTCCCTATTGGCTCGGTATGTGTCGATCACCACCAGACTTACTGTGTCTTCCAATCTAAATTAGCCCGTATGGTTCAAGTACAAGGAAGACGTGACCAATTACATATTGGTTTTGGCCAAAATAAATATTCTAATTGCTCGGGTATTACGCCTGAGCAAATGCAATTAATTCACTTCGAATCCATTGATTTTTCAGAATTTTATGAAGAGGTAAAAAATAAACAAAAACAACCGGATTACCAACAAACTGCCAATGGAATAAGCCAGCGCCTTAATCAATTTTACAATCAAGGAGACATCAATGGCTAGATGGTTTTTTGTTTTGTTGGTTAGCGTGAGTCCTTTTTTGTACGCCGAGCAGCCTTATCTTAATGAGCATGAGGAAGGTTGGTATTGGCATAAGGATCCCAAAGAGGAGGTCAAGAATAAATCACAAACCGAGTCAGTGGCACCTTCACCTGTAAGTAAACCTGCCGATCCTGATAAAACATGGAAATTGATTGGTAATAGGGTGCAACAGGCTCGCGCACAAGCTATTTTAAATCCAACTCCTGAGAATATTGCTCGGGCAAGACGATTACAACGATTGATTGTGGCACAGGCTAATCTGTTTTCTGAGAAATGGATGCTCGATCTGCTAATAAACCCCGATCAGGATGAAAGTCTTATTAATCCGAGCAGTAGTGCAGCACGTGATGTCTACAACCAGCAAAACAGCATGCAAAAGGAAAAGGCGATTACTCAAATTAGTCAAACATCTGGTTTGTTGTATTTCTATGAAGGTGGTGAACCATTTAGCGAGCGCATGGCCCAAGTGGTGAGTGATTTTGCGAACAGTTATCACATGACTGTTATTCCAATTGCCATGACCAATCGCATCTCCCCGATGTTACCTAACTCACGAGTTGATTCCGGTCAGGCAACTCAGATGGGTGTTAAACACATTCCTGCGGTTTTTGCTCTTAATCCAGTATCTAAAAAAACTATGCCAGTTGCTTATGGCTTAGTCAGCCAGTCGGAATTGAAGGAAAACATTTTAATGGCAAGCAACGCTTTTCAATCGGGGGATTACAATGCGCAATAAATTAGCTAGTTTTCTAATATTAGGAACATTATTTTCATCAAGCCTATACGCCGATATTGATAATGCACCGCTTCATGCCCTTGCCAAACATCAAGGATTTTTCTTTTTTTTCAGTTCGAGTTGTCCTCATTGTCAACGCTTTGCACCCACCCTCAAACGCTTGAGTCAACACTATGGCTTTAGCGTAGTTGCTATTTCTGTTGATGGAGGCTTTTTACCGTCCTTTCCCGATGCGGTGATGAATGAAGGACAAACGAAGGTATTTCAAGTCAGTGTTTATCCTTCTCTTTTTTTGGTTAACCCAAAGAGCCAAGTGGCGAGTCTTGTTACTGAAGGCACTATTGATGAAGGCGAACTAACCAATCGGTTACTAAAAATTAGCCAGATACATGACAAAGAGGTGCCTTTATGAAAAAAATTCTTCTGTCTTGTGGGTTAATCGGTGCACTTGGCATCGGACAAGTGTATAGCAAATCAATAGGTGAGGATTTAACTGGCTATTTTAAAGCTCTTAATATGGGAGCGAATGTCACAGAGCCTCATGCCTATCAAGCACAGCGTGCTGGTTTTTATACGGGGGGTAATTTATACGCCAGAAGCAGCGTGCGTAATCTGCAAATTATGCGCTTGAGCTGGCCTAAGGTGTCTGCAGGCTGTGGTGGCATTGATGCCACGTTAGGTGGTTTTTCTCACATCAAAGGTAAAGAGTTTGTAGATTTTACCAAAAACATATTGAACAACTCACAAGGACTTGCCTTCCAATTAGCCCTAGAGCAAGCAACACCTCTGTTAGGTAATGTGGCAACCAAATTACAAAACGTGGCTACCTGGGTGAACCAAACTAATATCAGTTCGTGTGCAACAGCTGAAAGTGCCGTACTGGGTTTAGCCCCACGCACCCGTATTGCACAGCAACATGCCTGCCAATCCATCGGTCAATCTAAAAATCTCTTTTCAGACTGGGCAGAGGCACGACAAGGCTGTGGTAAAGGCTCCAGTAATTATGATTACGACAGAGTGATTAATGAAAACAGCAGCAATGAGCAGGTAGTTGATAATACCAATGTGGCGTGGAATGCGTTAAAGAAAAACGGCTTATTTGCAGAGGATATTGAATTAGCTCAACTCATGATGACCTTATCAGGCACCTTAATTCTGACTCGCGATGCAGAAGGGGTGCATGTCCAGCGCCTGGCTTCCTTAGTAAGTAATAATAATTTAATCAGCGCTCTTTTACGCGGTGGCGAGGTGAAAATCTATCAATGTGATGAAAAGGTCAAATGCTTACAGCCCACCTTAACCAGTAAAAACATTGATATCAGTCATGGTCTTGAATCAAAAGTTCGTGATCTTATTTTGGATATGGCAAGCAAGATTAAAGACAATGTGGAGCAAAGTGATGCGGCTAAAGGACTCATTGAATCCACCCAATATCCGGTGATGAAAATGGTTAGCGTGCAAATGGCTTTTATGAAAGACAGTGCAGTGATTGATACTACTCGTTACTCAGAAGCGATTGCCATTGATATTTTATTTCAATATTTGAATGAAAACTTGCAACTCGTTAAACAAGCCGCAGGAGCTTTGCAATATCCAGAGGCCATTATGAAAGAGTTTCAAACTGATCTCACTCAGGCTCGTCGCGACTTGGTTCAAATGGAAGGTAGCGCGCATCAGCGAATGAGCATGGCGATGCAGATGATTCAAGAAACTCAAACCATCGAGCAAATGCTTGTAGGCGAATTTTCATCAGAGCTCACTCAGTCTTTGAGTTGGGCCAATCAAATGAGGTGAGTGAAATGGCTGTGACTATGCATATTTATACGATTACCGGTGGTGAGTTACTTAAGGCGTTTTATAGCGCCACAGCAGCCATGTTTCACTATGATGGAATACTTGGGATTTTTAGAACAGCACTTATTATTGGTGGGGTATGGACTACTGGCCAATTTATTGTAAAGCGTGATATACGCAGTATGTTCTTCTTTATTTTAAAGTATGCTTTTGTCATTTCCTTTATTCTAACACCTACCTGCAATTTGCAAATCCACGATAGAACTGATCCTCTGCGTCCAGATTTAACGGTTGATAACGTGCCATTGGTTTTGGGTGTTGTTGGGGGATTAAGCAGTCAGCTAAGCGACAAAGTAACCCGGCTTTTTGAATTCTTCTTTCATTCACCTAACGATATGGATTATAGCCAAACAGGCATGATCATGGGTGCGAAGCTCTTTTTATCTGCAAGCAACATTAAAATCACCGATCCCTTGTTTAATGCGAACATGCAAAAATTCATGCAGCAATGCGTGTTCTATGATGTGATGTACGGTCGATATAGTCTAAAAGACATTAATCAAGCAAGGGATATTTGGGAATTGGTTAAATCCAATGCCTCAGTTGCCCGTGGGTTTATTTATGATGGCTCATTTAAATCATGTATGGAAGCAGCCTCTTTATTGGATGGTGCCTGGAATAGCGTGATTGAAGATGCCAAATCTAAGTATGCAGGTTTTGCTTTTGGCAATCATTCAGATGCCCTAGCTAATTTCGAAAAATATTTACCTCAAGCTTATAATCATTTAACCGCCATGTCAGGTGATGCATCAGCACTTATTCGGCAAAATATGATGGCCAACGCCATTCGCGATGGTGTGTTTTCTATGGGCGCTCGTGTGAATTCAAAAGCGGCCATAGACAGTTTTTCGGCCAGTCGAGCACAGGATAAAATACCCGCGGCACTCAGCAACATTGGACTAATGTCCGCTTATTGGTTGCCCATGTTGCAAAGTCTTTTATTTTGCATTGTCATAGGGTGTTTTATTTTTGTCTTGTTTTTTTTCCCCTTTCCCTCAGGCATTTCTTTTTTTCAATTTTACGCAACACTGTATGTCTGGCTTGCCCTATGGGCACCGATGTTTACTGTTATTAACTACATCATGACTATTTTGGCGCAGTTTTCATTGTCCTTTGTGTCAACAGGGGCGACTACTTTGGCCTACCAAACAGGCATGAATCAAGTCTATGAAAATATGGCTGCCTTGGGAGGCTACTTAGTCTTGGCGACAACCACATTGAGTTATATGTTAATTAGTCGACACGTGGGTAGTTTTGTATCACTCACGCAACAACCAACAGGTATTGTTCAAAATGCCGCCTCCTCTGCCGCAGAAGAAGCACAAATGGGAAATTACAGCTACGGAAATACCAGTTTTGCTAATCATAATGGGTTTAATAGCAGTTCTTTTCATAACGATCAAAACGCCAGAATATCATTGGGTGGTATTGAAACAAGCCTTGATAGTGGTTCAATTGCGCGAATATCGCGTGATGGCAGTGAAACACTGACGATGGCAACCGCGACCTCGCATACCCCGCTTAATATTCAATTAGGAGAAAGCACGCGATCTGCATTTTCTGAATTATCCGACAGTGCTAAAAGTGCTGGGTTCAATAAATCAATTGCTTCATCAGAGCACTATGCGGCATCACTCAGAAGCCTGGCAGAGCTTGGTGAAACGCAATCACATGGGGAACAAAGTGGGCAGGGACACCAAATATCCACTTCAGCAGGCTTTAATGCGGCGGCATCAAAAATATCCAATCTCATTGATACCTTTGCTCACGATCATAATATTTCTCGGGATGACGCGACTAAAGTTTTAAGTGCTGCCAGTATTAATTTAGGAGGATCGTTTGGTTTTGGAACCGGTTCTGCAGTACCTGGAGCAAAGGGTAATATTGAGATTGGGGGAAATGTGCGTCATGAACGGGACAAATCAGAATCCCATCAAGACGCACGCTTGATGAATGAAGCGCGGCGCTTTAGTGAGGAACACCATTTTACAGATGTGGTGAATGAGGCAAGACAAGCCACCAAGGACGATCATTTTCGCACTTCTGATGATTTTAGTGGACGCTTGGCTAATAACTTTTCAGCAGGCTTTGATAAATCTATGCAGTATCGAGATGAAGCTGTGGCGAGTTTTTCCGAATCAGAGAGTTATCACCGACAAGCAACTACTTCCAGCGAACAAACAGCATCTATTAATCTTGATGCTCAAACAGGATTTATTGATTGGTTATCACATCATCGTGCACCTAATAGTCAGGGCACAATTGGGTTGCAACAGGCAGAATGGCTAATTCGTCACGATCCTGAATTAGCTCAGTCTTATGCAAGACAATTTGTTGGTGAAAAAACCGCGCAATCAATCAGCCAATTTCAAAAAAATCATCCTATTAACGAAAGTCAAGTGCACCAAAAAAATGAAGGATTTAAAAGTCGTATTGCAGGTAGTGCGGGGGTTGATCATGCCCTTGGGGATTATACCAATACGTTCAATGACCGAGCAAAGAACATCAATGCAGGAAGCGTCAATAAAGATTCGGTTAGTGCAGTTGATAAGGATTTTGCACGCGCCAAGTCAGAGATGTCCAAGAATGTTGAGGGCATAGTGCAAGACGGGTCGCAAGTCATGCAGGATGTCATCGTTGCCCAGGCAAACAAGGACGTAAAATGATGCTTACCAGGATCGGGTTCCATAAGGGTTTCCAGAGGTATCCATACCACTGCTTCCTGACATCGGCCGACCTGAGCTTGGGTTTATGCTCACAGAAGAGCCGTAGTGGTTTGAACGATGGTAATTGGGCGACTCATGTGAGGAAAACGGCTGGTTTAGTGATGAACCACCGTAGGATCCAAAAGAAAATGCAAAGCCTAAATCTGAGAGCATCAAATCAAAGCCAAAAGAGGCACCAAGCCCAAAAGCCGCTAATGGTGACACAACGAATAAGAGCCAATCGGTGCAGTAAAAAAATAAGGAGCCTTTGTTACTTGGGAAATCACCAAAACAAAGAAATAGTAACACCACAATTAAAAGAACAAGAGAACCGATTCCCATTGATGCCAAACGCAGTTTTTTTCTTTGTTCAGGGGACAATTCATCAAGTGAGCGTATCATCACTTGCCCTTTATAGTTCTTCTCCATTGGATTTTCTCCTTTTTATTCATTGTAGCCTGATTTTCACTTTTTTTATATCGATTCGGAGTCAATGATGGCGGTAAATCCTACAAAATTATTTATTCGCGGCGGTCAAATCTTTTTGCACAATGTCCGCATGTTCACACAGGTAGGTAAGAAAGTAAGCCTTGCTATGCTGATAGTTTTTTTTATTTTCTCAGTCATGGCTTTTTATTTTAATACCAGTGCGTATCAACGTTATATTGGCCAGCAATGGGTTAAAGCGCAGGCAATGACTTTAATACAGAGCAAAACCAAGCAAGTGGTTCGCATGCCAACGGGTGAATCTTATCCAGTGTATTCAGCGCAAATTGTAAAAGCTCCCATGGTCATCGGCATTGTTAATCAATTAAAACAAGCTCTACTTAAGAGCATGATAGAGGCACTATTTGCCTCTGTCATGATGTTAATTGTCATGGTTAAGTGGTTACAAAAAAGAGGGGAAAATCAAAGTAAAGCCAAGATCATTCGAGGCAGTGAGTTAGTGGATGAAAGCACATTACAAAAGCGCATCAAAAAAACCATTAGGGTTTCTCCCTATCGTATTGGTGGGGTGTCACTGCCCTATGGTTCTGAAACCCAGCACATACAAATAGTCGGCACCACGGGCTCTGGTAAAACGGTTGCTATTCGTGATCTATTAACGACGATACAAGACAGAGGTGAGCGTGCAATTATTTATGATAAAGGGGGAACTTATTTATCCCGTTTTTATCGTGAACATCAGGATGTAATTTTAAATCCCTTAGATACAAGAGGCCATTCATGGAATGTTTGGGCGGAATGCGAAGACAAAGCCGATCTTGAAGCACTTGCTGAAGCCATCATGCCAATGCCTATCAATAGCACCATGGATCCCTTTTGGATTAAAGCCGCGCGTATGATTTTCGTCTCCACTGCCAATGAGTTGAAAAATGATCCCAAACGCTCCAATCTAATGTTGTTGCAATACTTACTCACTGCAGATTTAGGTCGGATTCATCATCTACTGCGTCATACTGAATCAGAATCTCTGGTATCAGACAAAGTACAAAAGACTGCATTAAATGTAAAAACCGTAATGGCTACTTATTTAAAATCCTTATTGTATTTAAAGGATGACGGGGATATCTTTTCGATTCGGGACTGGATTTTGAATGATCAGAGCAACTCTTGTTTGTTTGTCAGTTCTGATGGGCGCAAACACCCAACCATTAGACCGCTGATTTCAGCTTGGATTAATACGGCTACCAAAGAGCTCTTAAGTTTAGCGCCAGATGATAACCGCCGTGTTTGGTTTATTTTAGATGAATTGGCAACTCTACATGCTTTACCCTTTTTAGCCGCAGTCAAGTCAGAAAGTCGCAAATTTGGTGGTTGCTTCTTATTGGGCCATCATGGTGCATCCCAGTTGCGCACTATCTATGGTAACGATGGTGCCGCGTCCCTTTCAAATTTGTGTTCGACTCGCTTGTTCCTCCGTTTACCCGAACATACTGATGCAGAACATGCTTCCCGCAATATTGGTACCTATGAAATTGAAGAGGTCAATGAATCTATTAGTTATGGTGCTAACACCATGCGTGATGGGATTTCAGTATCTCGGCAAACTAAGGAAAAGCAATTGGTTTTACCAACTCAAATTCAGGTAATCAATGATCTACAAGGGTATTTGCGAGTAAAAGGTGAATTTCCTGCAGCAAAAATAAAGCTTAATTACGTTGATTATCCTCTCATTCACGATGAGTTTATTGCACGAGCTATTGATCCTGATCCGCTACGTCAAAAAGTGGAACAATTGGTGGATACCTATAGCGATCCTATCCTTGCCGCATCCCATGATGATGCTTTAGAGACTGCAACTTCAACAAAAAAAGACCTTACGAAACCAATTGCCAGAGAAAAAAAGATTGAAGAAGAAAAAGAGCTTGTTGAGTTTTTATAAGAACAAATAAGGGGTAAGCATGTTAAGTCTTCAGCCATTAGACAGTGCTGATGGAGCAGCATCGTATTATCTGGATGTCGTCAATTATTATGAAAATGATTCTAAAAGTGTGCGCTGGTTAGGGGATGGAGCGAAAATTCTTGGGATCCACGGGCAAACAGTAGAAAAAGAACAGATGTTAGCCCTTCTTAAAGGTACATTGCCGGATGGTACTCAACTTGGTCGAATCGATAAGGACGGTGTTCATCATCGCCCCGGTTTTGATATGACCTTGACTGCCCCAAAATCTTTTTCCATTTTACTTGAAAGTGGTGCTGACCCACGACTTGGAGAGGTGTTTGATAAGGCTGTTGAATGGTTCGTTGAAGAAATGGAGAAGGAATTTGCACAAGCCAGGCAACTCGTTGACGGCAAAATTGAATACATCGACACCAAAAATTTAGTAATTGCTGCTTTTCGTCAACCAAGCTCTCGCGCCAATGATCCTAATTCGCATACACACCTGGTAGTTCAAAATATGACCCACTGTCCAGATGGTAAGTGGCGTTCACTTGCCAGTGACATGGATAGTCAAAAAGGAGTGGTTGAACAAATCATGAAACACCATATTTATGGTGGGCTTAAATTTCGCAACAAATTAGCAAATTTAACCAAAGAACTTGGATATCAGCTAGTTTCTGATGGTGATGGTTTGTGGGAAATTCAGGGTGCACCCGAGCAAGTACTAACACATTTTTCAAAACGAAGGGAATCCATCGAAGCATTACTCGATGAAAAAGGCTGGAGTGGTGCCAAAGCGTCCTCGATTGCGGCTCAAAAAACAAAATTGGATAAAGAAATCATTGATTATGATCAATGGAAAGAAGACATCATTAAAGAGTGCCAGGAGATGGGCTTTGATCCACATCAATTAGTGGCCTCATCGTATAAGCCTCAACAAAATCTGTTTCAAACCTTAAAAGAAAATATTATTGAGCGCTTTTATGGTAAGGACAACATCGAAATGAATCATGCCAGAGAATCTGTTTATGTGGCTATTGAGTCAATCAGTCAACAGCAAGCAGTTTTTGAGGAAAGGGAACTCAAAAAAGAAGCGCTAAAATATGTAATTGCCAGCAACAAGATAATCGATGAAACCTTAATTAATAAAGCTATTGCAGAAAACATTGCTGATCAAAATCTGTATACAGCCAAACATCCTTTTACACAAAAGCCTTTACTGACAACACCTTGGCAATTGACGTTAGAGAGCGAGGCCATCCAGCGTATTGAAAATGGTAAAGGTGCCGTTTCGGCTATTTGCTCAAAACAAAAAGTCAATGATTTTATAAAAGCAAAAGAACAGGAGATGGCATTTGCTTTGTCTCCTTCACAAAAAAAAGCAATGACAACCTTTCTAACTTCAACAGACAGATTTATTGCCATTCAAGGGTATGCTGGGACTGGTAAAACCACGATGTTACGTTTAACCCGCGAATTAGCATCTCTTCAAGGATATGAGCTTCGCGGTATTACGGCAGGCTCGGCAGCCGCCAATGAACTGCGCCATAAAGGAGGTTTAAATGCTTCTACTTTTGCAAGAGAGTTAGGCCGTTTACAAAATCAGAAACAGGACTTGAGCAAAACGATATTTGTGGTAGATGAAGCTTCCATGTTGTCTAATCCACAGGGACATAAAATCATCAAACTGGCCGAGCAGTTTAATACCCAATTAAAAATCATTGGCGATAAAGCCCAGCTTCCAGCCCCATCCAGCGGGAAACTATTCTCTGTCATTCAGGATTATGGGATTAAAACCGTTGCCATGACAGATAATCTTCGCCAGAAAGACATGGAATTAAAAGAATCGGCTATTCATGCGGGGCGGGGTGAGATCTATGATGCCGTTGAAAAATTAACCTTTGTCAAAACAGCTGATACATATTTGAAACGAGTCGACTATCTTGCGAGTAAATGGTTGTCATTTACACCCGAGGAACGTCAAAACACGCTTTGTTTTGCGCCAACGCACAAGAATCGTCAGGATATCACCCTGATTTTACGAAATACATTAATTAAAGAAGGAGCATTAACCGGACAAGAGCACCTGCAACCCATTTTAAAAGAGCGCAATTTAACTAGCATTAAGCTTAGAAACGCGGCCTATTATAGCCAGAACGATATCATTCGTTTTAACAATACAAACCCGCGATACAACATTAAAGCAGGTGATTATTTAACTGTTGGACTAGTGACTAACGCACACAAGAAAAATAATACGCTTTCTCTTAATCGTGAAAATGGTCAAACCATCACATTCAAGTTATCTTCGCTACCTGAATTTAAAACTGAAAATAAAGACTTGGAACGGCCAGTTGAAATATATCGCCAAGAAATGCTGAGTATTATGGCAGGTGATCAAATCCAATGGAAACGCAATAGTGAAGACAAGGGGATTCGCAATTCTGAATTAGCAACCATCAAAGAAATCACTAAAGAGGCAATCATCATCACCACTGAAGACAATCAAACTCTTCACTTACAACATCAAGCAAAAGAATTACGCCATATTGACCATGGCTATGTACTCACAACCTATGCCACGCAGGGAAAAGATAAAAAAAGAGGTCTTGGACTTATTGAAAGCTTCAATCGTTTTGCATCCACAATACAAAATTATTACGTGGAAACAACACGGGGTATTTGTGAAATGATAGTGGTCACCGATGACAAAGAGCATTTGGTCAAAGCTATTACTACCAATGATAGTGATAAGTATTCCTCAATGGATATGGTTGGCTCAGCTACCCTGAAAGCCCATGAGACGCGCTTTAAAGATCACAAAAACAGTTTTGCCTTACAAAATGCCATTGAAAAAAAATTATCTAAAGAACAAGGCTGGAAAGATCTGGAACATACAGTAGAGTCCTATCTTCAATGCAAACAACAAGGGCAAGAACGAAAAGCCGCCAAATTAGCTTATACCATTGTAAATGACCAAAAACTCTATCGCCTTGCCAAAGAGCGTCTGGGCTTTAGTGTCAGTACATATCGACGTGAAGCCTTGCGCTTTCAAACTTCAAAGTTGTTTCACTCACTGCCAGTATCAGAACGTCAGCACTTTTCAACGGTCAGACACTACGTAGCTTTGAACCAACAAATTCTCAAACGAAGCCAGCATATCAAAGCCCATGAGCTTGAACAGGGCATTGAGAATGATATTTCAAACCAGAATAAAAGAGATCTACAACAACTTACGGCCAAACGAAATTCACTAGCTTTTTTAATAAGTAAGGATCTTGAACATTACAAACCCTATTTGCAGCATTTTTCCATTGGTGAGCTGAATCGGATCGGATTGCCGCAGCATGAATATGGCAAGGAAATAAAAAAAGCTCAAAGTCGACTGGAATCACTTGGCAAGCACGCAACAAGGGATTTGATTCGAACCAATGTTTCTCTGTATTTAAATGCCCACGGTGAAGAGAAAGAAAAACTCGCAGCTCAAATTAAAAGAGAAGCCAAATCATCTCACGCTTTTGTCTTAACCCATGCCAAAGAACTGAAACAAAAACCTGAAACATTATGGATGTCCATTAATAACGATGCGCGATTTCATGCTGACCGCTTGTTTCGTAATGGATTAAATGCTGAGGGAAGATTAGCATTTGATAACTTTAAAGCTTATAAAACACTACAGTTAGAACTTAGAGAAAGTTGGTCAGCAAGTCTTAAAGAAGCAGAAAAAGGTACTGCAAATAGTGTTAATCTCAAATCCATCGAATTATTAACTTCTCGTAATGCGCTTGCTCATGAGTTAATGCAAAACAAGGGCACTCCTGAAATAGCGGCCTATTTCAAATTGGATTTGGCAAAGCTAACTGCGCAAAAAGAAAAGCACCAGTATAGTGAAAACATAAAACAATTTATGGCAAGCAAAGGAAATTTCAAAACCCGTCTCGCAGCCATTAATGAGATTAAAAACGACATCAAGGGACATTATCCCTTTATTAAAGAATCACATCTTGATACGAAAATTATTAGTAAATATCTGCGAGTTACTGACCGGCTGGAACGATTAAGCAACCTATCTTCTGCTGAGAAAAAAGACTATCGATACTTTCTGAGTTACAAAATGGCTAGCACTCAGGCTTACAGGCACTGGCAGCAGGTGCATTGTAATAAGGCAAATGGGAACTTGCAAAATAACAAGCTGATTTCAGAAGCAATCACTCATTCCTCCAAACGCGATTACCTAGCTCACCAACTGAAAGACTCACCGTTTCTTGATTTAATTTTGTCTTATGAAAAAGGCAACAAAGAAAAACTATTAACGCAAGCGGGCAACCATCAAATAAAACTGCGGGAAATAAAGGATCTCAATGAGGTCATGCACACACTGTCCACCCAATACGTCAGTATTACAAACGCTGATTCTGTAAAAGCAGTATCAGCCTGGAAAAAGAACTGGTCATCTCTTTGCTCTCATATCAATCAGATTGAACAAGGGAAGGGATATCAGCTGGCCTTACAAGAATACCCGTTAAATGTGGTATCGGTAAAAGCAATTAATAAAGACCTAGAAACTCTCTATGATTTTAAACCGGAAATAATCGCCCAAAAATCAGACCAATCAGTCAACCCAGTCTTACAGAAATTACAAAAATCATCCCAATTTTTGGATGCCAGAATCATTAATGAATCCCTAATGGTAAATCCTGAAAACACCTATACAGCAATTTGGGGTGAGCCAAAAACAAAGAATTCTAGGGAATTACGCTACGATGGCGGCCTGATTGTAAGCTTGAAAGGTAAAGACAAAGGGTTGTGGCATGACTTTAGTGACGGGGTGGGAGGCGCCCCAATTCAAGCGATTATGAAAAGAGATAATTTGTCCTTTAAAGAAGCACTCTCTCAAACAGCCACTTTGGCAGGGATACATCAATTGGATGAGCCTTTTAATAAAATAATGCCATCCAAAGTTAATCAACTAGAATTACAAAAATCTATCGACACGGAAAGGCGAAACAAAATTATTTCAGCAAAAAGCATCTGGGATAGCTCTGTTCAGGCAAAAGGGACATTAGCTGAAAAATATTTAAAACAACATCGTGGAATCGATGCTATTGATAAATTAGATGTACGTTTTTGGCCAGCAGGCTCCCAATGGAGGAGTTGCAATGAGGATGGAGTTCTGGCAGATAAAATCAACAAAATTCCAGCCTTAATCATTCCTGCACGGAATGAAAAAAATGAAATAACAGGAGTTCAAAGAATTTACTTGGATAGCAGGACGGCCAGTAAAAATAAATTCATGGAAAAGCCAAAGTTATCAAAAGGAATCATGGAGGGCAGTTGCGGAATTATTCAAAAAGGAATGCAAGGATCCCTCCTTTATGTCGCCGAAGGATTTGAAACAGGCGCATCAATCGCCCTTGCGGACAGTAAAGCCACCGTACTCTGTTCCTTTGGCGTTTCAAATATGAAAAATTTAATTCCAATCATCAAAAAATTCACTGCAAAAGAAATTATTATTGCGGGTGATAACGATGGAAATTTCGCTAAATCACTACAAGCCGTTGAAAAAACAATCGACGCCTATAAAGAAAATAATCTAAACGCTAGGGCAGTATTCCCTAATAAGTTACAAGAAAAAGTAAAAACGGACTGGAACGATATTCATTTGAGTAAAGGGATTTCAGAAGTCCAAAAACAACTGATAAGCAAGGATATTGGAATTACGTCATCAACGATTGTTAAACCAATGACAATCCCTGAAAAAATTGTCAATATCGCACAAATGAAGTCAATGAAACTAAATGATTCCCAAATCATTTCTATTAGAGAAAACACCGAAATCGTTGACAATAGCAGGAACATAAATCAACTAGTTGCTGCATATAATAGAAGTAATCAGGCATTAGAAAAAACTGGCTCATTTACTCCAAGTAAATCCCCATCTATAAAAATAAATCACGAAGTAGACATGGAGTTTTAAGACTCCGTTTGAAGAACCCTCAAGTATAACGCTACCTCATCTTAACTTGTATAGGAAGGGTTTATATGATTATTTTGAGCAATCGCGTGCAGCCCGATTGCTCAATTAGAAATAATATGTTGAATTTATTTCAAAATATCAACCCTAAAATATACGGTAGTTATTTATTGTGTTTAATACTTGAATTCAAATAATTATTTTTGATCCTCAAACTTAGCTATTTCCTTTATAGAAGTTTGCAGCTCATTAAGATCATTTGCTTTTTTTAAATTTAAAGGGAAGGCTTCACATGGAATTCCTTTGGTCATAGGATAAAATAAGGATTCACATGATCGTCTCGGCCAATTCCATAAGCGGGAGTTTTCAAAGTTAGAAGTTGCTGAAAAATGATGAGTCGGTGTAAATGGTCTCCAGCGCATAGCGAGCTGTTCATTGCAAATAATGTCAATAATTTCAATATGCTCAAATTCACGGTTGGATTTTTGGAGCCCCGCTTTTTTCAACAGTTCCACTGCTTCCTGATCAGATGTCGGTGCACTGTTAACTGAGGGTTGGATTGTCTATAAGTATTGTTTGAATATGTGCTCCATCATTTGCATCACCTCGAATAAATTCGGAATCACATAGTGATGAAAAAACGAGGAGAAAAGTTGTATTGATGAAGCCATTGTATTAGTCTGAACCAAGATCGGTTCCCTATAGGAACCTATCTGGAATATTGTTTTATTTATTAAGGATGTGGTTGTGAAAAAATTGATTTTTATTTTATTGTGTTTTCCGATGGTGATTTTTGCAGGTCAAGCTCAAGAAAGTAAGAGCATAGAAACGTTTAAACGGCTGTGCCAAAATGCTAGCGATGCTTCTACGCGAGAACATTACTGCAAACTTCTTGAACAGCAAAAAAGAGCAGAAGCAATATTTAAAGATTCTGAGAAAAACAAGTCATCCACTTGATATCACAGGTGTTTGAATAATTTAAGTTGTAATTGCATCGCTGTATCTGCTTGGACATAAGTGAGGTTTTTATGAAAGGATTCTATGTTATTTTTTCTTGGATCCATAATTTTTAATGAGTGCGAATGAAAAATTGTCTTACTTTTATTCACACTCATTTTACCAAGGTTTCATATTGAAGGGAGATGGGTTAAAGATTTTTTGTTCCTCTTCCTTTGCCTTTTTAGGTTCTATATCCTTATTAGGCTCAATTTCTTCTCGTTTAGAGGGTTTATCTTTATTAGAAGGCTTGGGTTCCATCGAAAGTGGATTTGGAGCAAGACTTTGATCTTTCCTGACTTCATCCTTTTCTTGTGCTTTCGGACTGGGTATGGGCACTAAATTATTTGCTAGCCGTTGGATAAATGCATCGTATAAGGCTAATGTGGGCATGGTAATACGAAGAGAAAGTATGTTTCCTTTCTCATCTTGAATCATTTTCATACAATCATCGGGAAGATGATTTTCTTCTTTAAACTCATTAAATTCTTTTATAATCGCTTCCATGAATTTTTTTAATTCTTCTCTTTGTTCTTGAGTTAATACATTAGGCTCACAAAGCAATTTAATGGTAAGGGTCATTGATTCGCGATCACTATCAACCAGTAATAGTCCTTTGGCTATCAACTCCGCAATTATTTCTGGGTCAAAACTAGACTTTGAATCAAGTTCTTCTGAACCAAACTCGCCTATCATTTCATCTGTGGTCTCAACTACTTTGCGTGGTTTAGTTAGAGACTTATCTTCACCAGGACTCGCTTTTTCCTCAGATGTCTTACCAGAGGTGGCACTATCACCTCCGCCACCACCACCTCCATGTCCGGAACAAAGGCGCTTAGGTGCGATTTCTTTAAAGCAAGTCTTACAGCGTACTTTTGCTGCTTCAGCAGCAGACTCTTTTTTTTCTGCCTCTTTGTTTTTCTCTTTTTCTTTGTTCAATAGTTGTAATGTTAGTGCAGCTGAAGAGATTTTTGGTTCACCTGTTGTAGTTGGTTCGGGGACGGGCTGATGTTTTTCTTTGACTTTTTTCATGAAGAAAACCAATTTCAAATTTGTAATAATAAGAGAATTATATGTGAAATTAGCTTATTTTAGTTCTTTTTGATGGAATTTTACAATATTTTTACGAAAGAACTGTTGTTGGTAGTATGGTTATTTGTAAGGGTCTTGAGAAGTAGAAAATGGTGTGGGGTTGAATTCTCCAAATTTTTGTTTTTCATCACCTTCTTCCCTGATTTCTTGTGGATCTGGTGCTTTTACGCTGGCCGATTGCTCTTGCGATTCAACTGAATTTAATCCTGGTTTAGAAGTAGAGGGCATGAGCAGGATCATTTTTTGCATACTGTCCGTAGGTTTTTGGGGTTCAACGTCTGCTAATAAGTGAATCGAAAGAACTTTTGCGGCAATAGCATCTGTTTTTTCGGGTCGGTTTACATCATTAAAATTACAATACTTAGATAACCATTGAAACAAGGGCTTCATATCACCAACAATAGGTTCTGCTACCTGTTGAAACACAGACGGTCCGTTTAGTGAATTTGCAAAACTAACCACACAATCACCAGTTGCCATGTCCATAGCACAAAATGAAATAGAGCCTTTATTATTCCCCCAATGAAAGGCAATTGTCTTTTCCGGTTTTTCGGGGTCACCTTCACTATAAACCCCCATCCCCAAACCCCATTTGACTCGTGACGTCTCGGGGGACAACGTTGGGGGGAGTTTTGATAGAAAACCTTCCAACAGTGTTGATTTAAGGTACTTATTTTTAAAGCAATACTGTAGAAAGGTGATATAGTCCTCTGCGTTTGTAAGCATCGATCCAGCAGGGATCCCTTTTGCATCGTCTGGCAATGGCGGTAAAGGGGCAAGGGGGCCATTAGGGGGATCTGCTACGTGCGCTTTGGCAACGTCTCGGGGGGTATCATGGAGACGGCCGCCTGGCAACAACCTCTTAAAGGTAGAATTCTCCATGCCTGCTTTTTTAAAAAAATCTTGCGCAATTGCTTCCCATTCTTTACCCGTTTTTTTCTCAATGACCTTCTTTAAAAAATCAAGTGCAACACCTGAATAGGTAAATCGACTTTCAGGGTCTGCGATAAATTTTTTTCCATCATCACCATCTTGGCCAAAGTTTGCTAGACCAGAACATTGTCCAATAATCATACCAATTGTAAGTGTTTTATAATTCGGGTCTTTCCGAAGTTCTTCTGGCCCAAATTCGGGATCGTATTTAAAGAGAGGGGTATTTAAAGTCCATTTATCCTTATGCTGATCGGGCTTATCTTTATCCTGGTCAATTAAATCTAAAATAATAGCTGCTGATACGGGCTTACTTAGGGATGCTGCTTGAAATAGCGTATTTGTATCAACAGGGCTGGGTGCTAATGTGTCAGCCTGTCCGTAAGCCACGGCATGGCGGGTGCCTTTTTCTTTTTGATACCAACCTAACGATAATGCAGGAATATTCGCATCATCAAGCAGTTGTCTCATTAATAATTCCTGTTGTTCTCTTCGCTCTTGCATAAAGCACCACAGCACTCAATAGAATGATTTTCAACCTAAATTATAGCATCAGTTCACTTATTTTATTTATGAGGCAACTTGGGGGGGTACTTTAATCAAAATCAGCTATAGAGCTTAAATGCGCTCCAGATCTTTTTTTGTAAGTCCACTTAGAGCATCACCTGTATTTAACGTTGTTTTTGGCTCGATAAACATGACATGAACCTCCTCTTCAGCTATTGGTAAATGTTCAACCCCTTTGGGGACTATAATAAATTCACCTTCTTGCAAGTGAACATCTCTATCTTTAAACCTTAATAAGAGATTGCCTTTAAGGATAAAAAAAAGTTCATCCTCATCATCGTGCTTATGCCATACAAATTCACCCTTCAATTTTGCAAGCTTAACATGTGAATCATTCAGGTCGCCTACTATTCTTGGCGACCAATAGTCATTAAACAAACTTAATTTGTTTTTAAGATTTATTTTTTGCATAGTTAACCCCATTTAGTTTAACCAATGTACCATTAAGTTGATTCACTAATTGCCTTACACCCCTGAAGAGGACAAAAGGCTTCATCTACTTAATTCCAATGTTTTTAATCAGTTAATCCCACAATTCAAGTGATTTACTCTTAATGACCTTACACATTTCTTGAATAAATGTATCTACTGACAAGTTGTTCTTCTGAGCTCCCTTTCGATCTCTGATGGATACTGTTTGGGATGTTGCCTCGTGATCACCGATTATCACGATGTAAGGAATTTTTTGTATCACAGCACTTCGAATCTTATAGCTCATTGTCTCACTCGCTAAATTAAGCTCAACTCTAATCCCATGTTGCAAAAGAAGTTTATAAATGTTTGTGCAGTACTCAACCTGCTTATCTGAAACAGATACGATCATTGCTTGCGTCGGAGATAACCATACAGGAAATGCCCCTGCAAAATGCTCAATAAGATAGGCTATCATCCGCTCATGAGAACCTAGTGGCGCACGATGTATTACATAGACTGGATGTAATTCTCCGTCTTCGCCAACGTAGTTAAGATCAAAGCGCTCTGAAGTCAAAAAATCCAATTGATTTGTGCTAATAGTGTATTCCGTGCCAATCGCACTTTTGATCTGCACATCTACTTTAGGCCCATAAAATGCTGCCTCCCCGTCTACTTCAACAAAAGGAAAGTCTACTTGTTGCATTGCTTTGCGCACTATAATTAGAGCTTTTTCCCATTGCTCAGGATTATTAATGTATTTATCGCCTTGGCTCAAATCGGGCTTTGAAAGACGTAGATAGTAATCTTGAATGCCTAATATTTTAAAATAATAGAGATACAGTCTTAAAACATTCGCAAATTCTTCTTCAGCCTGATCGACTCTGCAATAAATATGAGCATCATTTTGACAAAAACCCCTTGTGCGCATCAATCCTGATAGAGCACCACTAGCCTCATATCGAAATGCATTGCCGTATTCGGCAATGCGAAATGGAAGATCCCGATAGGAGCGTTTATCGCTCTTATAGATTTGATGGTGATGAGGGCAATTCATAGGACGCAGATAATAGCGTTCATCATCAATCGTAATCGGAGCATACATATCTTCTTTGAAATAAGCTAAATGACCTGAGCATTCATAGAGTGCTTCCTTTCCTATAATAGGAGTTACCACACGTTGGTACCCATGCTCTGCTTCTACTCGTCGTGCCCATCCCTCGAGTTCATCTCTTAAAATAGTTCCTTTAGGCAGCCATAAGGGGAGGCCTTGTCCAACCAAATCGGGTGAAAATGTGAATAAACCCAACTCTTTGCCAAGTTTTCTATGATCACGTTTTTTAGCCTCTTCACGATTAAAGAGATAGTGCTTAAGCTCTTTTTGAGTTTTAAATGCAGTACCATAGAGTCGTACTAACATTTTGTTATTACTATTGCCGCGCCAATAAGCACCTGCGATAGAAAGGAGTTTAAATGCTTTTATTTCTCTTGTATGCTCAACATGCGGCCCTGCACATAAATCATAGTATGCATTGTCATGTGTACCTGTCCAATATACAGATGGAATACTATTCTTTTTTTCAATTTCATCAAGCCATTCTTGTTTATATACGTTGTTTTCAAAAAGATGTCTGGCCTCTGCTAAGCTCATTTCTTTCCGCTGAAAAGAGTGATTTTTATCGATAATGTGCTGCATTTCCTGTTCAATAACTGGAAAATCGGCCTCGGATACTCTAAGACCTTCAGGTAATTCAAAATCAAAATAAAATCCATCTTCTGTGGCTGGACCCGAAGCTTTTATAATGCCAGGATATAACTTCTCCATTGCTTCCATTAAAATATGTTCACATGAATGACGTATTTTTAATAATTCGTTGTTATCTGATTTGTGTTGTTCCATTATATAATCTCCACCAAGGACCTAAATACAATCTGTTTTAATTGTTCTAAACAGATTTGGATTTGAAAAATAGATATGTGTGATCAGGCGAATAGACCCCTAAGGGGTATTGGTGAAGGTGGTGATTTTAGCAAAAGAATAGCTTACCGCTTTAAGAGCGGCTATTAAGTCTCGACTTAATAAGCTATTGTTAATTCTGTTCATTTAAAACATAACCTATACTGATTATAAAATCACCTGTTAATTTTATGAGGTTTTTGGTGTTTTTGTCAAATTTAAGAGATTTTTTAAATTAATTAGTGCTCTATGGAATTAATCCCGTCATTTACAAGCCTAATCTCAATTCGCTCTTTCCCGCCACCAATGTTAACTCTCTTCAGAGTGATATAACCCACTTCCGCAGTCGATTTAACATGCGTCCCGCCGCAAGGAACTTTGGAAAAGCCGTCAATCTCCCAATAACGTCTTTGGTTCTCAACGTCTGAAAATCCGGTTTTAATTGTCTCATTTTTTGCAATAATTACATTATATTCAGTCAATAAGCTGTCTAAAATAGAAGTAATGCTCTTGTCATAAATGAAATCTATCCTGGCCTTGGTTTCGGCAATATGTGCGCCGATTTTTTCTATACTTAACTTTCGTGTCACTAACTCAAGAACTAACTCAGCAGCAAAATGTAGGCGCATTAGCCTATATCTTCTAGGCCAATCGATTTCCATCAATACTTTATCACCAACAGAAAGCCCGTGTTTTTCTGGAAGGGTATAATAAATAAGGTTGCCTTCTATTTCAGAATTAGTGATTTCCAGGCCATTAATATAAGCTTTATCACTTTCTTGTCCCCCTGAAAAAGAAAATGCTATGGTCTCTTCTAATAAAATACGATTAGCACTGACTAATGAAACACTGGTAGTTAAGCTACGTTGATATGGATTATCCCAAAATACTTTTCTCATGTTCACGCCTATTTAATTGAAACTATTTTTCCACCCGTTAACCCATCAAGATCACTAGAATGTAGAGAAAATAAGGCATTAGGCGTTCCAGCTGCGGCCCATAATGTATCAAATTTCAGCAAATCTTCATCTATAAAAATGTTATTTATTGTTTGTTTGTGCCCAACTGGCGGTACACCACCGATCGCAAATCCTGTTATTTCTCGTGTAAAATTTGCATCGGCTTTAATTATTTTTTCGCTGATTAATCTTTCAATTGTTTTCTCATTTACACGATTTATACCACTAGCGAGAATTAAAATAGGTCGATTAGTTTTTTCTGTACGAAATAGCAGTGACTTGATAATTTGAGCTATTTCACATCCTATTGTAGTAGCTGCATCTTTAGCAGTGCGGGTGCTAGATGATAGCTCTACAACTTCAAATGCTAAACCTTTGTTCAACAAGACATCTTGTACTATCTTTGCGCTATTACTCAATTTCATATGTTCATTAATCATATTAGCCTCAGAAAAATTATTTCCATAAAGAAAATTTTCTTGTCAATTCAGTTACCCTATCCCAGTCACCAAATAAAACAATGCCATAATAAATAAGCTCCTCATTGCTTACTTGTAAGGTTCTTTCAATCTGTTCTTTGTAAGTACCAATGGTCATCGTGTCAGTAAAATCATTACAAATGATATGATTCTCAATAGCTTCATTTCGTAGCTTTCTAATTTTGTTTGAATTCTCTGAGAGAATAATAAAAGGTATTTCCGAAATGAATGGATGAGAACCACCATCAGCATCTTTGTATTCAGTTAAACGTAATTCTGATTTACCAATAGCAGAACCTAAACCAATACACATATGGGCTAAGGCATTCATTACCTTACCGTTGTCTATACTTTTATTAAGAACAGCCACTAATTTATTTTTAAATTTCTCTTCTGACATGATACATCTCCAATCATTGTAACTTCACATTTTGTGCGTTATAACGCATAATTAGCTATAATAGCATTGTGCGCCATAACGCACAAGATGTTTCTAAAATAGGTGAATAGTGAAAGATATAAACAAACACATTTCTCTAACTTTAAAAGGCTTACGTCGCGATCGAGGATGGAGTTTAGATAAAGCCGCGTTAGAGACAGGGGTAAGTAAAGCCATGTTAGGGCAAATTGAACGTGAAGAGTCTAGCCCCTCAATTGCAACCCTATGGAAAATTGCCAGTGGTTTCCATACATCTTTTTCTTCATTTATTGAGGATATTAGTACTGATTTTAACAGCCCTATTTATCGTGCAGGCCAACCCCAACAGCTTCATGCCATGGATGAAAAAATTCGTATAATGCCGCTGTTCCCTTTTGATAATGAATTAAATTTTGAACTATTCGTCATTGAATTATTACCAGGCTGCGAGCATTTGTCACCGCCACATGAGCATGGTGTTATTGAACATGTTATTGTGGTGGATGGGACAATGGAGCTCTTAGTAAATGGCATCTGGAAATCCTTATGCAAGGGTGAGGGGATTCGGTTCAATGCGCATCAACCACATGGCTACCGAAACACCACATCTGAAAATGCTTCTTTTCACGATGTGATCCATTATCCAAAGCAAGAATCTTATTAATGAATCACAGGAGTTCAGACATATCTAATTTGTAGATTTCATGATTATAAAGATTCCTGTTGAATGCCTTTAACCTTATTAAATTTGCTCAGGGTGTCATTGGTAATTTGAGCGATTTTATCATTATCAAAATTAAATTTATCAACGGCGATTTCTTTAACAATTCCATTAATCTGAATAATTAATTTTTGGCAATACTCTTCGATGTCACTGGCTTTTTTCTCGTCTTTATTTTCAGCCTTGCTGCTCATGACCATGAGTCCAATTTCAACAAGCCTTGTTGTCGTATAAGAGAGCGAGTCATTCTCTTTACCAGCTATTTTAAGCACTTGCTCATGGAGATTGTCAGGTAAGGTAACAGTAATTCGAGCCATAATATAACCTCTTTTTGCGATGATGTTGGATGTCTGGCTGATGCATCCGTGCACGCCAACCCTAATTTCAATTAGATCATATTAGGCTATATATTTCAACTGGTTACTACTGGTAGTATGCAGATCTGCATAAGACAATATGCACATTAAATTTAAATTTGATGCACATTTGCATACTGCTTTTTGATTACTAATTAGCCAACATTTAAAATTTTGCAGTCACCCTTTGCAAATATGGCTTTATTCTCAATAAATACAATGAGTTACACATACTGCAACCAGTTGCGAAAGGTGTGCTGTTTTCTTTTTTAGAGTTGTCTTGTTCATTAATTCTCAGATCAAGTTTTATGTGAATCTGACTATTTTTTATTAAGCGCGGATCAATTGCGTGTTTGTGATTTAATGCCGAATCTAAATTTTAGCTATCAATTTACACCATGATCTCCCGGTTTAACCCACTCTATTCTTTGCTTGTTTCCAGATAGACATCAACTCATCAAAAGTGTGTCCTTCCAAATTAATGAGTTTCTTTTCATGAGCAATCATTTTGACAGCGCGAAGCCGCCGCTCAAATTTTTCTAAGGTTTGTTGTAGTGTATCTTTGGGATCTAATTTACAAAATACACACAGTGAAAACACGGCATGCAATAGGTCACCTATTTCTTCCTGCAAAGCAGATGAGTTATCATTAATTCCTGCTTTTAAATGCTCATCGACTTCAATACACTCACTTTGGATTTGAGTCATAATCTGATCGGTCGTTTCCCACTGAAAACCAAATTCAGTAGCTTCATTTTCTAATGCTGCAATTTTTTCTAATAGATTCATTAATTATTTCCACGTTATTCTTGTCTACCACGTAAATATAAAACTTTTGTGTTCGATCCAGGATTGACTCGTTCTTCCGTTTCAAAAATCTCCGGTTTTCCCTTAACCAAATCACTCAGCTTTTTGAAACCATAAAGCCTGGAATCAAAGTCTGGTTTTAACTTAGTTAAATAGCCACCAAATGTTCCTATGTATGCCCAACCAGTATCATCGTATGAGTTATTTAATGCTTCTAGAATAAATTCTTTTGGAAATTCTTGTGCTGAGGGTTCATTAGCTTTTGCTTGTTTAACAGGCTGCTTTCTCTTTTTTGACTGGCTAATTAATTGATCAGGTGGTGCTACAGGGCGTAGTACTTCAGTGAAAATAAATTTATTGCAGGCATTACGAAATGCCTCTGGTGTTTTTTTTTCTCCAAATCCAAAAACTTGCAACCCTTCTTCACGAATACGGTTAGCAAGACTTGTAAAATCACTATCACTTGACACGATACAAAAACCACCAAAACGATGCGTATAAAGTAGATCCATAGCATCAATAATAAGTGCACTATCTGTTGCATTTTTTCCAGAAGTAAAAGCAAACTGCTGTACTGGTTTTATAGCGTATTTATGCAATACCTTTTTCCATTGTGCGCTAGATGGTAAGGTGAAATCGCCATAAATTCTCCTTACGATAGCATCTCCATAACCAGCAATCTCAGTTAAAAGACCATCAATAATAACTGCTCGAGCATTATCAGCATCAATAAGTACAGCTAATTTTAACGCGGCTTCATCTGTTGTAATTTTTGTCATGCTAATTGACCTGTTTTATAAATTATTTATTTTTGGAACGATAAAATTTACACTCAACACCATGACCAAGTTCATCTTTATAATATTCCATACCACACTTCTCCATTACTCGATGTGATGCACTATGTTTGAGTGGCGCAAAAGCAATAATATAATCAGAATTGATATTTATTTTACTCCATTCAAGAAGTGCCTCTAGTGCTTCAGATGCATAACCCATACCCCAAAATTTTCTTACAATAAGGTATCCAACTTCAATTTCCCCTGTTTCAATTGGCCCAAATCCACATCGTCCAATGAATTCATGAGTCACCTTATTGAATATAACAAAACCAGGCAATCCTTTATCTCCATAAAGGTTCATAATCTGTTTTATTCTTCGCTTAGTCTGCTCGCGATCTTGTGTTCCATCAGGAAAGAATTTTCTAACTTCTCGGTCTGCATGAAGCTGAGCAACTTGATCTAAGTCCTCATCCTTAATTAAACGCAAAAGCATCCTTGGTGTTTCAATTTTAATGGTCATATTGGTTCACTTATAATCCTATATTTTCTATATATTGAATTTCTTCTTGTGTAAGCTCAAAGTCATATATGTTTAAATCATTATCCATGTGTTGTTGATTTGTAGTGCCGGTTAAAGGCAATATCCCCACTTGGTTTGCAAAGCGAAATATAATTTGCGGGATGGTTTTATCATATTTTACAGCAAGTGATTGCATGTGAGGGTTTAATAAATACCGCTGATTCGCAGTGAGCAAAGAAAATCCTTGATAGATAATCTTGTTTTTTTGACTAAATGTCCTAACGTCTTGATCCCATTGTGTTATGGCGAAACATCTATTTTGTATAAACGACGGCTTTATAGAGACTTTTCTATATAGTTCTTCAACTTGTGCCATATTAACGTTAGAAATGCCGAGAAACTTTACCTTTCTACTACACACCAGCTCTTCCATGGCCTGCCAAATTTCTAAATCTGCATCGATTATTCCATGAGATAGTGAAGGGCCATGAAGTATATAGGCGTCAATGTAGTCTGTCTGTAAATGTTCTAGTGAGCTTGCAAAGGATTGCTTGACCTGGTTGGTCAATGAATCAAATTCATCATAAGGTTTTCTATGATCTTGGCCATGTACAGAGGTAAATTTTGTTTGTAGAAATAAATCACTGCGTGTTTTTTGACTAGTTGTTAAAAATTGATCAATTGCATCACCCACGGCTTCTTCAAAATAATGCCTACGTTGATTGGCAGTATCAATCCCTCGAAATCCTGAGTTGAGTGCCTGGAGCACCAAACGTTTTGTGTCATCTTCTTTCCATGCTGTACCATATAAAATAGGGGGAGTGGTTGATGTGTCGTTTTGTTTTATATTCATAATGCCGCCTCCATTGGTGTCACAGCATAACCAAGCATTATCCTCCTCAAAATATAGAGGTATTTTTCGGAGGATAATGAGCTAAGGAACAAAGCCATTAATAGACCCTGTGTCAATTTTATTTTGACTTTGAGCTTTCCACAATTGAGCATAGGCACCATTTTGATTTAGTAGTTCATTGTGGGTACCTTGCTCAATAATCACACCTTTAGCGAGTACCAGAATATTATCTGCATGCGTTACTGTAGAAAGTCTATGTGCAATAATAAGTGTTGTTGTGTTGATCGATATCTGTTTGAGACAGGTCTGAATGTCTTTCTCTGTTTTCATATCCAGTGAAGATGTTGCTTCATCAAAAATAAAAATTTTAGGTTTTTTAAGCAGCATTCTAGCGATGGCCACTCGCTGTTTTTCGCCACCAGACAATTTTAATCCGCGCTCACCAACTCTGGTTTCTAACCCATCAGGCAGTTTTGCCACGAACCTGTCAAGATGTACTGCTTGTATTGCATCCGCCAATTCATCATGAGTGACATGCGGATTTCCATATATCAGGTTATTTCTTAAGGTATCATTGAATAAAGCAGTTTCCTGAGGAACAATACCGAGTATTGCTCTGAGTGATGCATGTTGGATATTGCTAATATTTTGCCCATCAATCTGAATACTCCCCGAATTCAAATCGTAAAGCCGAAAGATTAATCTTGCGAGAGTGGATTTGCCGGATCCTGAGGATCCAACGATTGCAGTAGTGGTACCGGGTTCAACTATAAAGCTAACGTCATCAAGAATTTTTCGATGTTCATTATAAGTAAAATGGACGTGATCAAATTGGATTTTTCCTTCTTTGTACTTAAGTGTTCTGGCATTGGGTTGGTCTTGAATATCGATAGGAATTTTCAGCAACTGAATCGCGGTTTGAAAACGAGCTAAATCATCTCGGGTAACACGAATTCGATAGCCTAGCATGGATAATGGCAGCATGAACATGAATAAATAGCCATGGACCAGTACAAAATCTCCGACATTCATGCTCCCTGCAATGACTCGGCTGCCAGCAAGTAAGAGCATAATAATAACACACATACCGACAATGACATTTTGCATAAGATGAATTTTTGCATCGGCATTTAATGCTCGAGTATCTGCACAGGCCTTTTCTTGTAATTTTTGAGCAGCTGTATTGATTTCATCCTGTTGAGTATTAAAATATTTCACGGTATCCGCATGCAACAGGCTTTCCACCAGATAGGCGTTTGCAGATGCATCTTCATTGTTTTGCTTCATTCTGCATTTTACAATCCATTGAGCGGTGTAATAGCTTAGCAAGATATAAGAAACCAGCATCAACAATAGAACCAATCCAAAAAAAAGATCATAAAAATAGCTCAAAAAAATCATAGCAAAAATTATTTCTATAAGAACCGGCAATATCATCACAATAGGTCGACCAATAAGATCAACAGCAGACGAGTGTGAACGTTCTATGATTGTAAGAATTTCGCCTGATTTACGTTCTCTATGAAATTTTGTGGAAAGCGCTTGTACGTGATCAAAAAGTTCTAAACAAAATTTTCTCGCCCCTTCTAATTCTACAGGAAAAGCTATTACTTGACTGAGGGTGATACAAGCTTTGGATGCACCCCAAACCGATGCATAAGTCAGAATGATGACTAAAGGGGTGCTGTTTAAAAATAGGGCATGTCCAGAGAGTGCATTAATGGCTTCTTTTAAAAAAATGGGGACACACAAATTTAGTGCAATGGAAATCAATATAAATAAGAGAGCCAAGACAACGTGAATTTTTCCTCTTAGGCTGTTCTTTGTCCAAACGCAAGGCCAAAGATAGTAGATAGTTTCTTTAATGCTGGGTAAACTTTCATTCATCATGATGCACTCTTTTGCTGCTGGCTATTCCACATGGAGTAATATAATCCCTTTTTCTCGATTAATTCTTGATGCGTTCCAGCTTCTACGATTTCTCCGTCTTGTAAAACAAGAATGTTGTCAGCATGAATAATCGTACTCAAACGATGTGCAATGACTATACTGGTGGTATGTTTTGTAACTTCCTCAATATTTTCCTGGATATTTTTTTCAGTCTGCGTGTCGAGCGATGCGGTTGCTTCATCAAATAACAAAATACTCGGGTTGCGTAATAAACATCTTGCTATTCCAATCCTCTGGCGTTCTCCTCCTGATAATTTAAAACCCCCTTCACCGATGTTGGTTTCAATTCCTTTGGGGAGGTTTTTTACCATCTCTTCCAAGTGCGCCAGTTGGATTACGTTATTGATTTCACGCTCGGAGATATTTAGAGCACCGTAGCAGAGATTAAACCTCAACGTATTGTTGAAGAGTAGAACTTCTTGTGGAACAATTCCGATTTGTTGGCGTAATGAATGCTTGCTCACAGCAGTAATATCCTGGTCATCTATGAGTATTTGTCCCTGAGTGACTTCAAATAATCCCAGCAATAATCGTGCAATCGTTGATTTACCCGATCCGCTGGGTCCCACAATAGCTGTCATCTTTGCGGGTGGAGCTTCGAAGCTTACATTTTTTAAAATGGGGTGTTCTGGTTGGTAACCGAAAGTGACGTTTTTAAAGTGAACATGCGGGCCGGTAATGAATAAAGGTTTTGCATCAGGATGGTCTTGTTCAACTTCATCGGTTTGATCTAATAAATAGGCTGAATATTCTATTTTGGATAAATCATTTTTGGTATCTCGCCAACGCACACTAGCTTCGCTTAAAGGTTCAAATAACTGTAATAAATAGCCATTAATCAGGACAAAGTCACCAATTTTTAACTGTCCAATTAAAATTTGGTACCCTACTTTATAGGACAAAAAGGCAAGACCCCCCGCAATAATGAGTGTTTGTATCACCAAAAATGTACCGTTTCCACTAAATAATGCTGTATTTGCATGAACGCTTTCTTGTAAAAATTGGTCTATTTTTTTATGTTCTACGGTTTGACTGTTGTAGTATTTTACAGTTTCTGTGTTGAGTAGGCTGTCGGTAATTGCGGAACTTACATTTAATTCAGCAATGCTACAATTTTTTTGCAGGACTGTGGATTTTTTTTGAGTGAGTCCATTAAAAACAAGATAGATTCCCAAAATAATAATTAGATAGAGGCCATAGCTTAAGCCATAGAAGTGCCAAATGATTAAAAAAGCGAAGAGAATTTCTAAAAAAACAGGCACAATCCGAAACAATATGTTCGAGATAAGCATCGCGATTGCAAGCTGTGCGCGACTGATAGCGCTGGTTATTTTTCCGGTTTCCTTATCCAGATGAAATTTGTAATTTAAAGCATGAAGGTGTGCAAAGACATGAGTACTATAATCCGCAATTGTTGTACTTATGTTTACAAAAGAAAGCATCTCGCGAATTTTTTCACTGCATCTTGCCAGCATCCAGAGTAATCCATAACAGCAGATCAGCGAGATAATCATCATGCTCGATGTCCTTATCGTACCGGATAATGCAGTTACTATATCTTTAAAAAAAATGGGTACAATTAAATTTAAGGCGAGTGTTGTGAAAACCAAAAATAATGAAAATATGACCCGAAACTTTTTTTTAAAATTATTTTTCGGCCAAAAAAATGGAAAAAAATGGGATATTATCTGTAAACTCGTCAAATAGAGTCCTTATTGATTATTATCATATGATTGAGGAGGATAACATTAAATAATTTAGGAAGTAAAAAAACCGTAGACATTGAGGCAAGCGCAAAATAATTTGTGTTCAAAAAAACATACATTTGTGGAATAATATGAGTCAATCCGTAATGATATTCTATGCACTGACATGTTATTTGAAATAAAAGATTTCTTGATAATGATTGATTTTTGATAGGATAATGATTTAAATTTTTATAAAATAAATAGTGCAAAATTTTGATTGCCAAATTTTGGAGGGACTATGGAATTATTAGATGCAGTTGAGGCATTGGTGAAAAATCCACTCCTTGATACAGTGGCTTTAGAGGATTGGGTTTTAAGTAAAAGCTTGGTTGAATCATATAAAAACTCAGATACACATAAGATCAGGGAGTTAATCACTGATAAAAAGAATTTTTCGGATATGAGCCATGTGATCCCGTATCCGGATATGAGCCATGTTTTTCCAGTGACCAAATAAGGATTTAAGTGAAAGTTGTAGCGTTAGTTGGTACTGGAATTAAAACAATAGCTCATATTACAGAAGAAGCAAAAGGATATATTTCTACTTGTGATAAGGTAATCTACTTAGTTAATGAACCCTTGCTAGAGCGCTATATTCGTAAATTAGCGAAATCATCAGAGTCACTGGATGAAATATACTTTAACTCTAAATCAAGAGAAAGTGCTTATAATAATATTGCACAATATATTCATAGCGCGATAGAAGATGTACGATCATTATGTGTTGTTATATATGGTCATCCATGTGTGTTTGCTACTCCTGGCTTGCTCGCTTTGTCTATGCTTGGTGATAGCATTAAAACAGTGGTGTGCCCTGGTATTTCAACTCAAGATTGTTTATATGCCGATCTTAGGTTTGATCCCGCATCTGGAGGTATCCAATCCTTTGATGCTACGGAATATCTTCTATATGATAAAGTAGTAGATCCTTCTTCTCATGTAGTAATTTACCAGATTGGTATGGTTGGAAATCTGGGTTTACCAACAAATAAAATCAATTTTGAGGCTCTTAATTTTATTAAAAAAAAATTAATCGAACTCTATAAAAAAGAAAAAAAAGCGGTTATTTACGAAGCTGCTCTTTATCCTGGTACTCATCCAAAGATATCTGAATTTGATTTAGAGCAACTTGATAGGCAAGAGTTAACAACACTGTCTACTTTGTATATTCCTCCCGATAAAATACAACGAATGCCGAGTTCTGATGCATTAAGGTTATTAAATCAAGTGGCATAGTTTAGTGGATGTATCTAATTTTTATTTAATGTGAGGGATTACAATGAGCTCAACAGTCAGCTCTTCTAAAGTAGGGTTCTCTTTTAGTGATTTACCAGTCACTTGTAAATTATTATTGGCTCTTTCTTTTATAGAGGCTATTGGAGGCGGCCTATCTTACCATATTGCGTATTTTTTTAGTGTAAGCACAAATTTTAATAAATTAAATATAGGCTTCTTAGGCTTTTCAATGGGGATTGGAGCTATTTTGGGCAGTATATGTGGTGGATACGTTACGGGAAAAGCACAAGCAAAGGGTATAATTGGGGCAAGTTTCTTACTCATGGGCGTCGCCTTTGTTATTCTAGCAAAAGTGAGTTCTTTTCATTTATCTGTTGTCTTTGTATTGTTAATGGGATTTGGGATCAACTTGTTCATCACTTGCAGTAACTCATCTTTCTTGCAGATTTCAAAAAATACCAATCACAGTTTAACGATTGCCCAATCCTATAAAAATGCACTGGAAAATACTGGTGGTATTGTGGCAATGGTTTTGATAATGCTTTTAGCGCAAAATCATTTTAAATTAGCAATGACTTTGGTCGGCGTTACTTTGATATTGTTTTCAATAGTTATTTTTCTAAAATTAGAAATCAGTAATCAGGATGTGGCTGCAAAACCCAGTAATAAAGAAGAAATTGAGACAGTCTATAGCTCGCTTATTCCAATGTTATTTTCAGTATTTTGCATCGGTTTAACTTATGGGATACAAAAAACAGTACTAGGGATTCACTTAAACGAAACAATAGGAAATTCTTTAATCATTGGATTTTTTTTCGCAACCGATCCCATTTTAATCGCATTATTTCAAGTAAAATTATCAAAAAGGATTGAGCGATTCAATAAACATATAGTTGCTTGTATCGGCTGTATTTTATTAGGGGCGTCAACGTTTGCTATGGGCCTGTCTTCTACAATACTAGGAATGTTTTGTTCGCTTTTAGTATTCACTCTTGGTGAAATGTTGTTTATGGCGTACTCCGTTGCATTATGTCATCAATATGGAAGCTCTAACCACAGTGGCCTAGGTATAGGGGCGTGGCGCAGCGCATATGCATTAGGCATGATGATTGGCCCTCTCATATCAGGAGTAGCAATGTATTATTTCAATGCCCAAAGTGCTTGGACAATATCTTCTTTGCTTTGTTTCATGAGTGCCTTCTTAGTATTTAATTCTAAAAGAGCACAGCGGTTAGAAGCTGTTTATTGAGATGCATCCTTTAAAAAAAGGCGCATCTTGACAAAAAGTGTCATTACTTAAATGATGCACTCCAGAGTCATTTTGGAATAAATTATCAATGTCCGAAAGCCAATTTTTTTTATTCTCAAATCCATGGTAATAAAGAAATTGAGCTTTTTTGGCCTTTTCTTCAAGAATTGTATCAGCCCATTCTTCATGACTAGAAGAAAATAATTCTTTATATTTATTTGTAACGATTTTTATATTTTCAAGCTCAGAAATTAGAGTTGCTCTTTTTCTAGACAACCCTTGGTATGGTCTAAAAATAGGATGTTGAAGGGAAAAATATACCGGATTTTTTTCAACATGTTTTTTAGGTATTAATATAGAGGGGTCTGTTTTTAGCTTATAAATGTCTTTTAAAACGTAGGCTATCCATGATGCAGGCAAGAACTCATCGGTATTGGTAAACGAAAATCCATATTTTTCACCTATGAGAATTTCAAAGATATATTTAGCGGTATCTTGAATAAAAAAATCTCGTTCTAAATTTGATTTATCAAAAGCAACCCTAAAAATATGTTGATAATAGTCTCCATAGTAGGTGTAAGCATAATAATGTAGATAATATTTAAAGAAATATTTATTAATATTGATCCACTCAGGATTATTAACAATGTTTTCTATCCATTTTTCAGAAAAGTAAACGATGGAGGCCCGCCACTTACTTTCAGAAGGGCAAGATTGGTAAATTCGTTTAAAGAATTCACTGTGATCATGGTATGAATTGGGGATGGTGCAATCAATTCCAGATCGAATAAGACGATTATGGCTTCTTTTGCATCCAATGTTTTGTGTTACAAGAGTGGTTTGTGCCCCAGCTTTTACAGACAGTATGCCATTAGGCAAGTATCGTTTAAGTGGTTTTATCTGGGTTACATGTCCAATGTTAAAAAAATCCCCTTTCTTATCTATGTAAACAGGATGCGTTTCATTTTCTGAATCACCTCTTAAGTACCATTCAAAGCACTTATCTAATACAAGACCTAATGGACAACTGTGAAATCCATAAAAGAGGTCTTTAGTAATTGGTTCTTGAGATGAAAAATTATTAAGAGTTTGAAGCTTTCCTTGGTGCGGAATATAAAAGGTTTCAGAATCACCAATTAAATCACCATATCCAAAGTTAAAAACATATAGTGGGAAATCTTTTCCTGGCGCAATTTCATCAACTAAGAAAAAAAACTCAGGATTAGAGCGTTTTACTTCCTCTCTAATTTCATCCCAACAAACTCTAGTAAAATTCCTACAAAATTCCATATTAGTCTTTTTGTTAATTAAGTTGCTTTTTATTTTGAATTAAAATGCGTATTTGCCAAAGATTTTAGTGATATAAATGACAAACATATTATGCTCTAATCAAATCAAGCTTGTCAAATAAGTAAAGTACGTTGTTGTTGTCGTAATAAGGATTTTAATCATGAAGATTGTAAGTGAACAGGTTATTAATGGAGAGCGTATTGCGACTCAGGTTATTGATACAATCTTAAGCAGTACAGAACACAATCTTGTTACATTATCCGATATATTTGGGATATCTTTAAATAAGCTTGTTCTGAAAAAGGGGTTTTCAAATGATGAGATCTTAATGATTGTAAAGATAGGAAATTCTTTATTCATTAATTAATAAAATACTTTAGCCCCATTCTTTACCCAACCTATTATTTGAAACATTGATGCTGATTCAAATCGAATTTGTGGCCAGTCCGGATTGATAGGTGAGCATATAAACGTATTGTCTTCTGAGCTTATTTTTCTAAATAAGTTCTCTTCTGTAGCGTTAATATGAATCAGTACTAAATCGCAGTGGTTCTGTTTTTCTTTACAGAAAGTAACTAGGTCACCTGCATTATAAATAGGAGACATACTTTTATCGTGCACAATAAAAGCAAAATCATCATGCGTTATGTTGTCTTGAATTGATGAAGGTATTGGGAGATAACCTTCAATTTTAGATGAGGCATTGATTATAGGGATCGTTTGGAAGGGATGATCCTTCATAGGTTTGTGGTCAATATCTAAAAATAATAACCATGTTGGAGAAACACCCAATGCACTACCGAGTATTTCTGCATCTTTAAACCTGGGCGTTCTTGTTCCTCGTTCCCAATTACTAATTCGTTGCGCTGAAAAACCAGTGACTTCAGCCAACTGCACTGCAGTGAATTTTTTGTTTTTTCGCGACTCTTTAATTCTTAACCCTATTTTTAATTTTATATCCATATAAAAACCTTGCAAAATAAACATAATTGTTTATTATAAACGTTATCGTTTATATTTGTGTGTATTGTTTACCTAGCGTTTATTATACACATAAGTTGAATGAACAGTAACAAATAAACAAACCGATTTAGATAAAAAAATATTTTTTGGCGTTTTCTGTAGTTATATACAGAATAAATTGAAAAGGAGTATTCGTTGTGGAAAATAACTTTAGGCTACCGATCTGTAAGAACATCATCAATTATCTATTAGAGTCAACTAACTATAATTTAAAAGACATTGCTGCTTTATTAAACTGTTCGATAAGACAATTACACACAATATATTTTGCTGAATTAATGCCTGCAAATGTTTCATTTGAACGTGAACTTGTAAGGCTTTATCTTTTGATTCTCGAAATTAATATCCATAAACAACATGAGAGCCAGGCTTATAACTGGGGTTGCTTATGAATACTTTTAATATTGAAGAAGCTTCAGAATTTCTTGGAGCCCACAGGGAAACTATCCGTCGAA